>NZ_WMBQ01000001.1:2240240-2552980 GCF_009708035.1 Hyphomicrobium album | reverse complement strand
TCCGTCGCGCTGAAGCGCCGCTTCTCCGACGTGAGCCTTGTCGGCTCCGCCGTCCGCCGGCGCGGCACCCACGTCATCAAGCGGTACGTCATCTATCGCCTCGCACAGCCGGTGTCCCCGGTCCTCGACGCGGTAGGGCAGTAGACGGGAATGGTCGTCATCTCTAGCCCACTCGCCGTACGGCCGTGCGTGGTGGACCGAGGCTGAAGGGATATGCCGCCTTATGCAGAAGGGCGGCGATCACGACACAGTCAAGCGCCGCGCCTCGCGTGCCCACGGCGGATTCCGCGCCGTGGATTGGGCGCGATCGCCACTGGCCTTGGTCGCGCGTCCCGTCCTATTCGTGCTGCGCGGGTAGCTGTAGGGGGGAGTTCTATGACTTTCGAGGGCGCGACGACCTTCGCTGAAGGCTCAGAGCAGATTGCCATTCAGGTTCCACGAAAGCTCGATGGTGAGAGAGGAACTGCTTCCCGGAAGCACTTTCTCGACGCCTACGCCGAGCACCTAGAAGCGCTGCAGCGCGACCGCTCGAAGAAGTGATCTCGGCGCAAGAACTGCCAGCTCCATCCTGCCGCGCGCCGCTGCCAGTCTCACCGCGTACAAATCGGCGTTGGCCGCGGCGGCGGCGGCGGGTGGTTCTTTTCGTAGCGCGCAAGGATCGGCTCGAGGGTCTCCTTTGACCAAAACTTCGGGGAGCGGATTTCTCTCAAGCAGGAGGCGTTCCAATACAATCCGGCGCCCGACGGCGACCGGCGAGCCTTCACCGCTTGGATGACGGCGTCGATGTCCGATGATTCCGGATAGACGTAGAGCGCTGCCGGCTTGTCCTTCAACATGGCGACGATTTGCTCGGCGTCCGCCGGCGACCAACTGGTGCAGCCGCTGCTGCGCCCGTCGGCGTAGTTCTCCACCGTCCCGAACGGAACGTAGCCCTTCTGGTCGGCGTACGGGCTGTCCGGCTTTTTGCGAAGACACATTCCCCTCAGCAGTACGGCCGCGTGACCACCGATCTCGCGCGGTCGGGCGTTTGCAGTTTCGCCTTCGCCGTCAAACTGCACGAACGAGCGTACCAGCGCCGCGTGCCGTCCTCCCGATACGGGGTAATAGCCCTTGAAGGACGTGATCTGCTCACTCGTTACGTAGGCTCCGCCGGTCGTCAGCCTGGAGCCCATCGCATTGCCGAAATTCTTCGCGCACCGTTTGCCGTTGGCGAAATTTCCGATGCCGGGGAGACGGCGGCCGCCGCCGTGACCGGACGACATCGCGCGGAACGACCGATCGGCCTCGCAGATGACGTAAAACCGGCGCCCTGCATTGCCCAAGGCGTGGGGGCGGGTTGCATCCATGGCGAAGTAGCAGGGATTCTTGGCCACGCCCTCGCGCGTCTTCCGCAGGTGGAGCGCGCGTGCCCTTTCGAGGACTACGGGGGCGATTTGACCGTCGCCATCTCCGATATGAGCCCATAACCAGGCCGGAACATCCGACGGCTGCTCCGCCGCCAAGGATCCGATCGAACTCGGCAGAGCGGCGGCGGTGAGAAGGCCGACGATGTAGACGACATCGAGAAGGCGCGATCGTTGCTGCAAGAGATTAGTTCTCCTCTCGAAGCATTGGCCTCTCCATAGGTCGTCAGACACGGGCCAAACGGCGCATCATGGTCCAAGCCTCGCGGCGCGCGGACTAACCTGCGGGATTCATTGTGGCGCCGAGATGATGCGGCCTAGAGCCGGATTGCGGACCACGGCCGCTACCCCCCTCGCGGCGGCCTACCGATTTGTGGACGGCAGGTCTAATCCGCCTTGCCGTGGCAGTGCTTGTACTTCTTGCCCGAGCCGCACGGGCAGAGCGCGTTGCGCGCCACGCGGCCCCAGGTCGCCGGGTCCGTCGGATTGACCGCGGTCGGCGCCTTGCGCGTCTGCAGCGGCGGCCGGCGGTCGGGTGCCGGACCGCTCGGCCCGCGCTGCTCGGCAGCGATCGCCGCGTCGGCCAGCGCCAGCTCGTCGAGGCCGGAGAACGGATCGATGTGGCTGGCGTACATTTCCGGCAGTTCGACCGGCTGCATGCCGCCCTGCGCCTCGGGCGAGGCAAGCTCGACGTGCATCAGCTGGCCGGTGACGGCCTCGCGCAGGTTGGCGAGCATCGCCTCGAACAGCACGAACGCCTCGCTCTTGTACTCATTGAGCGGATCGCGCTGGCCGTAGGCGCGGAAGCCGATGACCTGCCGCAGATGCTCGAGCGTGACGAGATGCTCGCGCCACAGGTGGTCGAGCGTCTGCAGGAGCACCATCTTCTCGATCTGGCGGACGTTGTTCTCTCCGAGCTCGGTCGCCTTGCGGGCCGCCTTCTCGTCGACCTCCTTCAGGATGCGCTCGGCGATTTCCTGATCGGCGATGCCTTCCTCGTCGGCCCATTCGGCGATCGGCAGGTCGATGCCGAACACGCCGTTGATCGCCTCGCGCAGCGCCGCCGTGTTCCACTGCTCGGCGTAGGCCGACTCGGGGATGTGCGTGCGCACCAGCTCCTGCACCAGCTGGTGGCGCATATCCTTGACGGTATCGGAGACATCCTCCTCGTGCATGATGTCGATGCGCTGCTCGAATATGACCTTGCGCTGATCGTTCATCACGTCGTCGTACTTGAGGATCTGCTTGCGGATGTCGAAGTTGCGCGCCTCGACCTTCTTCTGCGCCATCTCGAGCGACTTGTTCATCCACGGGTGGGTGATCGCCTCGCCATCCTGCAGTCCGAGCGTCTTCAGGACGCTGTCCATGCGGTTGGAGCCGAAGATGCGCATCAGATCGTCGTCGAGCGCCAGATAGAACTTGGAACGGCCGGGGTCGCCCTGACGGCCGGAACGGCCGCGCAGCTGGTTGTCGATGCGCCGGCTTTCGTGGCGCTCGGTGGCGAGCACGTAGAGGCCGCCGGCTTCCAGTGCCTGCTTCTTCTTCTCGGCGACGTCGGCCTGCAGCGCCTCCCGCTTTTTGGCGATCTCGGCCTCTTCGGGCTCGCGGCCGGCCTCGCGCTCGGCGGCGACCCACTCCTTGAGCCGGGCCTCGGCGTTGCCGCCGAGCTGAATGTCGGTGCCGCGGCCGGCCATGTTGGTGGCGATGGTGACGCCACCCGGCACGCCCGCCTGGGCGACGATGAACGCTTCCTGCTCGTGGTAACGGGCGTTGAGCACCTGGTGCGGGATCGGGTCGGCGTTGCCTTTGGTGCGCGTGCCCATCTCGACCAGATAGGAGCCGATGTCGGACAGGTAGTCCTTGATGTCCTGCTCTTTCGGGCCCTTCATCTTGTCGGCGAGCGCCAGCGCGTTGCGGCCGAGCTCGGCGATGTACTTCTTGTCCTTGAGGAGCGCGGAGAGCTGCTCCGACTTCTCGATCGACACGGTGCCGACCAGGATCGGCTGGTTGCGGCGGCGGCAGTCGGCGATGGTCTGGACGATGGCGGCGTACTTCTCCTTCGCCGTCCGGTAGATCTCGTCGTCCTCGTCGGCGCGGCCGACGGGCATGTTGGTCGGGATCTCGACCACGTCGAGGCCGTAGATGTCGAGGAACTCGCTCGCCTCAGTGGAGGCCGTGCCGGTCATGCCGGCGAGCTTCTTGTAGAGGCGGAAATAGTTCTGGAAGGTGATCGAGGCCAGCGTCTGGTTCTCGGGCTGGATCTCGACGTGCTCCTTGGCCTCTAGAGCCTGGTGCAGGCCCTCCGAATAGCGCCGGCCCGGCATCATGCGGCCGGTGAACTCGTCGATGATGACGACCTGGCCGCCCTTCACGATGTAGTCGCGGTCGCGCAGGAACAACTTGTGCGCCTTGAGCGCCGAGTTGACGTGATGCACGAGCGAGACGTTCTCTATGTCGTACAGCGAGCCCTTCATCAGGCCGCGCTCGGCGAGGATGCCCTCGAAGCGCTCGTTGCCCGCCTCGGTGAGCGACACCTGCCGCTGCTTCTCGTCGAGCTCGAAGTCCTCGGCGCCGAGCACCGGAATGATCTCGTCGACCGCCTGATAGAGGTCGGCCTTGTCCTCGAGCGGACCGGAGATGATGAGCGGCGTGCGCGCCTCGTCGATCAGGATCGAGTCCACCTCGTCGACGATGGCGAACGAGTGGCCGCGCTGGACCATCTCCTCCTTGTCCATCTTCATGTTGTCGCGCAGGTAGTCGAAGCCGAGCTCGTTGTTGGTGCCGTAGGTCACGTCGCAGGCATAGGCCGCCTTGCGCTCCTCGTCGTCGATGCCGTGCACGATGACACCGACGGTGAGGCCGAGGAACTTGTAGACCTGACCCATCCACTCGGAGTCGCGTTGCGCCAGGTAGTCGTTGACGGTGACGACGTGCACGCCCTTGCCGGCGAGCGCATTGAGATACACGGGCAGCGTGGCGACGAGCGTCTTGCCTTCGCCCGTCTTCATCTCGGCGATCTTGCCCTCGTGCAGCACCATGCCGCCGATAAGCTGCACGTCGAAGTGGCGCTGGCCGAGCGTGCGCTTGGCGCCCTCGCGCACCGTCGCGAAGGCGGGGACGAGGATGTCGTCGAGCGAGGCGCCCTCGGCGAGCTGGTGGCGGAATTTGTCGGTGCGCATCCGCAGCTCGTCGTCGGTGAGCCGGGCTACGTCATCCTCGAGGGCATTGATCGCTTCGACGCGCGGTTGGTAACCCCTCACTCGGCGCTCGTTCGATGAGCCGAAAATCTTCGCCGCGAATCCGCCGATCGTCGAAAGCATTCAAATGTTCCCTAAATTCCGGGCTGGTGCCGGGAGGTAGTGGCATGGCGTTGCGGGTAGACCTGCTCGCGCCGGGTGGCCGTCAAGATCATCGCGTGTGACAGGATCCGCATACAGCAGACGGCCGCGATGGGCGTTATAAACGCCCATCACGCATGGAGTTCGGCCGCGGGGGAGAGATAAGGACCGCACCCTAGGCTTGTCAACGCATTGGAAACCGTCCTAGAGCCCGATGAATCGGCGAAAAATGCCTCGCCAACTGTCGAATTCTTAACTTGGCAGCCGCAGCTTGGCCCACTATCCATGGGCCCGCAGCCGGCCGGCTACGCCCGTTTCCAGTTGCACCAACGTGCAGCGCGCGGGCGCCGTCGCCTCCTTTCGGCCCGCCAACCAATCAGAGATCAGGCATGTATCGAGTTGTTCCGAATATGCGCGCCCTTGCGGGCTTCGCTCTCATCGCCGCAGCCGCACTCGCGGCGCATGGCACCGCCGCTTTTGCGCAGACTGCATCCAACGATACGGTCGTCGCCACGGTCGACGGCAAGAACATCACCGAAGGCGACCTAAAGCTCGCCGAGAGCGAGATCGGCCAGGAGCTCGCCCAGCTGCAGCCGGAAGTGAAGCGGCGCGCGCTCGTCGAATACCTCATCGACAATCAGCTGTTCGCCAACGCTGCCGAGGCCGCCAAGCTTCAGGACTCTCCCGAGTTCGCGAAGTACATGGCGTACTTGCGCATTCGCGCCCTGCGCGAGCAGTTCTTCGAGAAGACGTTGAAGGGCACCGTCAGCGAGGACGAGGCGAAGAAGATCTACAACGCGCGCGTCGCTGAGTTGAAGCCCGAGTGGGAGTTCGCCGCGCGCCATATCCTCGTCGACAGCGAGGAGAAGGCGAAGGAGCTGCGCGCCAAGATCGCCGGCGGCGCCGATTTCGCCGTGATCGCCAAGGAGAGCTCGACCGACAAGGGCTCGGCTGCACAAGGCGGTCTGCTCGGCTACTTCGGCTTGGGCCAGATGGTGCCCGAGTTTGAGACGCAAGTCGCCAAGATGCAGAAGGGCGAGCTGTCCGAGCCGGTGAAGACCCAGTTCGGCTGGCACATCATCAAGCTCGAGGATCGCCGCCAGAAGCCGCCGCCGGCCTTCGAGCAGGTGAAGGACACGATCATGAACTCGCTCGCCGTCCGCAAGGCGCAGGAGAAATCCGCCGAGCTGCGCGGCAAGGCGAAGGTCGACTACGTCGACGCCGGCATCAAGAAGATGGTCGAGGACCAGAAGAAGCAGCAGGCCGAAGCCATGGAAGCCGCCAAGAAGGCTGCCGAGCAGGGTGCCGCTCCTGGTGCGGCCCCCGCTGTCCCTCCGGCCCCTGGCGCCGCCCCGGCCACGCCGGCACCGGGCGCAACCCCGCCGGCCGCCAAGCCCTAAGCAAAGAACTCCGCACTGAATCCTGGTCGGGCCGCTCGCAGAAGCGGCCCGATTTGTTTCGGGGACAATCTTCTGCTGGAGGCAACGGAGACCTCGGGCGAACCGCAGGGCGGACGCGGTGCGCGCCGCGCCCACTCTTCACGTCATTCCCGCGGCATGGCGAAGCCATGCTTCGCATAAATATCGGGGGGAGGGTTCGCCAAGGTTGCCACACACAAACGTCATTCCCGCGCAGGCGGGAATGACGATTTTTGGGTGCGGGAACGTCGGCGGAATCTCCCGAATGAAAGGCGCTCGCGGACATGCAGGTTTGGCACCCTCGGGTTGCCCCGAGGACTTAGGGATCGGGCCGCTTGTAGAAGCGGCCCGATTTGTTTCGGGGACAATCTTATACTGGCGAAGATGCGGCTTGACCCGGCCCCTGGGGGCGCCTCGATAAGAACGGCGCCAGCAACCGGGGAGCCGAATCGTGCGGTCATCCGATCACTACCTGCGCCCTTCCGAAGCCGCTGATCGGCTCGGCGTATCGACCAAGGCCCTGCGCGTCTACGAAGAGCGTGGTCTCGTTGCGCCCATCCGCACCGCGGCTGGCTGGCGGGCCTATGGTCCAGAAGAGATGGGGCGGCTGGCGGAAGTCGCGGCCCTTAGGGCGCTCGGCCTCAGCCTCGCCCAGATTGCGCGCGTCCTCGCTGGCGAGGCGCAAGACCTGGAACCTGCACTCGCTGCCCACCAAGCGACGCTCGAAGAGCGGGCCCGCTTGCTCGCCGGTACCGTGGCAAAGGTGCGCGCCCTGCGCGCCGACATCGCGCACGGCAAGATGCCGGCAATTGCCGAGCTCGCCCGGCTGACGCGCGCCGGCACCGAGGTCCAGGTTGCCTTCGACCTTCCCTGGCCCTGGGGTGGGGAGCGTTTCGAGCTGCGCGACATTCGCGCGCTGAACTACATCATCGGCCCGCTGGGCAGCGGCAAAACGCGTTTTGCGCAGCGCCTTGCGGAGGCGTTGCCCGACGCCATCTTCCTCGGGCTCGAACGGGCGACCGATGGTGCCGCGGAGGCGCGGTCGCGGCTCGCCGCCGATCCGATGCTCAAGGCGCGCATCGAGCGGACCCTGGCCTGGCTCATCGAGGACGGCGCGACGGTGTCGGACGCCCTCATGGCGTTGCTCGTCGGCTTGGAATCGGAAGGCCCGGCATACATCGTCGTCGACATGGTGGAGCAGGGCTTGGATCGCGCCACGCAGGAGGCTCTGATCGCGCACTTGCGGCGGCACCAACCCGGCAGCCGCCCGCTGTTCCTGCTCACGCGGTCGTCGGCGATACTCGATCTCGCCGCGATCGGCCCCGACGAGACGATCATCCTCTGTCCCGCCAATCACAGCCCACCGACCCACGTCGCGCCGTACCCTGGCGCCCCCGGCTACGAGGCGGTAGCCACCTGCCTGGCGCCGCCCGAGGTTCGGGCGCGGACCGAAGGTGTCATCGCCTGGCGACCCGAGGTGGCGTAAAGATTGGCCGCGCGCGATAAGGTCGCGCGCGAATCTCCTGCAACGCTCCGGAGCCGACCATGGGCAAGCCCGCCCCACCCTCACCGTTCGCCCCCGCCTCGCTGCCCGACGTGCCGCTGGTGCCGGGCGTGCGCTTCGCCACGGCCGAGGCCGGCATCCGCTACCAGGGCCGCACCGACCTGTTGCTCGGCGTGTTCGCGCCCGGCACCGAGGTGGCCGGCGTGCTGACGCGCTCCAAGACGCGCTCGGCGCCGGTCGATTGGTGCGCCATCGGCCTGCGCGACGGCAAGGCGCGGGCGCTGGTCGTCAATTCCGGCAACGCCAACGCCTTTACCGGCAAGAAGGGTATGGAGACGGTGGTGATCACCGCCGACGCGGCTGCGGCTGCCGTCGGCTGCCCACCCGGCGAAGTGTTCATCGCCTCGACCGGCGTCATCGGCGAGCCGCTCGACGCCGGCAAGTTCGCGCATCTCCTCGGCAAGCTCGCGGGCGAAGCGAAGGCCGACGCCTGGCACGCCGCAGCGCGCGCCGTCATGACCACCGACACCTTCCCCAAGCTCGCGACGCGAACGGCGAAGATCGGCGGCGTCGAGGTCGTGATCAACGGCTTCTGCAAAGGGGCGGGCATGATCCAGCCGGACATGGCGACGATGCTCTGCTTCGTCTTCACCGATGCGCCCATCGCCGCGCCGGCCCTGCAAACGCTCGTCGCCGACAGCGCCGACCGCACCTTCAACTGCGTGACGATCGACGGCGACACCTCGACGAGCGACACGTTGCTCGTGTTCGCGACCGGCGAAGCCGAGAAGCGCGACTGCCCGCGCATCGCCGAGCCGACCGATCCGCGCATTGCCGATTTCGCCGCCGCCCTGCACAGCCTGCTGCGCGAGCTTGCCATCCTCGTCGCCAAGGACGGCGAGGGCATCACCAAGTTCGTGACCATCGAAGTGGAAGGCGCGGAGGACGACCGCGCCGCGCGCCGCATCGGGCTCGCCATCGGCAACTCGCCGCTGGTCAAGACCGCCATCGCCGGCGGCGACGCCAACTGGGGCCGCGTCGTCATGGCGGTCGGCAAGGCGGGCGAGGCGGCCGACCGCGACAAGCTGTCGATCCGCTTCGGCGACATTCTCGTGGCGCACGAAGGCGAGCGCGCCCCCACATACCGCGAGGAAGAGGTCGCGCTCTACATGCAGCGGCCGGAGATCGTCCTGCGCGTCGACCTCGGCATCGGCGATGGGCGCGCGACGGTGTGGACCTGCGATCTGACGCACGGCTACATCGACATCAACGCCGACTATCGCAGCTAAGCGAAGGACAAGGCGCATGGATCACGAGTTCTGGCTCGAGCGCTGGAAGACGCAGGACATCGGCTTTCATCAGCCGCAGTTCGACCCGGCGCTGGACAAGTTCTGGTCGCGACTCGCGGTGCCGGCCGGCGCGCGCGTGTTCGTACCTTTGTGCGGCAAAAGCCTCGACATGCAGTGGCTGGCCGAGCATGGACATGCCGTCGTCGGCGCCGAGCTGAGCGAGCAGGCGGTCGGTGAATTTTTCGCCGAGCGCGAGCTGGTCCCGACTGTCCGCCACGAGGCGAACTTCACCGTCAAGTCATCGGGTCCATACGAGATCTGGATCGGCGATTTCTTCGGGTTGCCGGAGTCGGCCGTCGCCGGCGTCGCCGGGGTCTACGACCGCGCCGCGCTCGTCGCCCTGCCCGCCAGCATGCAAGACCAATATGCCGACAAGCTCAAGGCGCTCCTGCCTAAGGCTCCCATCCTGCTCATCACCGTCGACTACGATCAGCGCCAAATGAACGGACCGCCGTTCGCGACCTCGCCGAGGATGGTCGACGACCTGTTCTCCGATCGCTACGGGCGCATCGACCTCGTATCGAAGGATGTGCTCGCCGACCATCCGCACTTCCAGCAACGCGGCCTGACGGCGCTCACCGGCGCCGTCTCTCTGCTGCGCCCGCGCTAAACCTTCACTGTAAAAGAATCCGCCCGCCGTGCGGTGAAGCGCATGCGGGCGGAACGTCACTGGTTAGGCTTAGTTAGTGGCGATGGCCGCGGTGGCCGTGGCTGTAGCGCGGCCTGCACACCTGCACCCACTTCGAGCGCTTCTTGCCCCACGTCCACACGGTCTTCTTCACCATGTGGCAGCGGTAGCCGTCGCGCGGGCCGGCTTCCGCCGGGGTGGGAGCCGCAGCCATAGCGAGGGGCGCGGCAAGCACGGCCATCGCGAGAAAGTACTTCATGATCATCTCCTCATCTCTCTCTTGCTGCGTCAGGCGCCGTTGCGTTCGGCACTCTGCGTCAGCATGAGAGGAACGCCGCGCGTTGCTTCGCTCCGTCGCGGTGGCGCGCGATTATTTCGCGTTTATCTGCGGTTCATCTTCAGCGCGGCAGCAGCGCGATGACGCGCGCCGGTGCACCCGTGCCCTGCGCGATCTTCATCGGCAGCGCGACGACCCAGGCGCCCTTCGGCGGCAGCTGGTCGAGGTTCGTCAGGTTCTCGACGCCGATGACGTTGGCGGCACCCGCCGCCCGATGCACGAGGAAGTCTTTCGACGGTCCGTTATCGATGCTCGCCGTATCGACACCGATCACCGACACGCCGCGCGCGATCAGCAGGCGCACTGCGTCCGCCCCGTAAGAAGGAAAGTGCAGGTGGCTCGCATCGCCCGGCGTATCGTCGCCGAGGTAGGCGCGCTTGTCCGGCCAGCGGCTGCTCCATCCCGTGCGCAGGAGCACGATGGTGCCGGGCGCGATCTTGCCGTTGAGCGCCTCCCACGCCGTTACATCGGCGGGCTGCAACGTATAGTCGACATCGACCGCCGCCTTGGCGCTCACGTCGATGAACGCCGCCGGTCCCACCATGCGTTCGATCGGCAACGCGCCGACCGTCTTGCCCTCTTTGGCGAAATGGAACGGCGCGTCGACGTGCGTGCCGCCGTGCTCGGGCAGGCAGAACCGGTTCGCCGCATAGAAGAAGCCGCGCTCGGTCAGGCCGCGGTGTTCTTCGACCAGCTCGAATGTCTTCTTTTCCGTCGGCCAAAAGATTGTGTCGCGATCGATGGCGTGCGTGAGGTCGACGATCCGTGCCCCGGCAATGTTGAGGCCCTCAGCGTGAAGCGGCGGCGAGGCGGGGAGCACCGCCAAGGTCGCCGCGCAGGCGGCGGCAAATGCCAGGGTGAGGCGCATGTGTCACTCCATGAAATTGAACGCCGAGAATGCTTACAGTTGGCAAAAGGATGCCTTAAGCGCCACAAGCGGGCCAGACTGTCCGGCTACGGGCAATTTTGCCGGATGCCCGTTAGCGGGCTGACAATTGCCCCGGAGGTGCGCATACTCGCGCCGAAGGGGAATCAACGCCTTAGCGGAGAATGGGCGCCTTGGCGAAGGACGTGGGCATCGCGTTGACGGCAGCGCTGGCGGCCTGGGCTTTCTGCGGCCAGCCGGCAGTAGCAGGCTCGGCCTTGGTGTTCGACTACCAAGACGGGCATGTCCTCTACGCCGAGGACATCGACGCGCCGTGGTATCCGGCATCGCTGACCAAGATGATGACCGCCTATCTCGTGCTCACCGCCATCCGTGACAAGCGGGCGACGAAGGAATCGAAAGTCTTCATCTCGCCCGCCGCTTTCAAGCAGCCTCCGACACGGCTCGGCTTCAAGGTCGGCAAGGACATCACGATGGATCAGGCCTTGCGCGCGCTGATCATGCGCTCGGCCAACGACGTCGCCGTAGCGATCGCTGAGACACTCGGCGGCGACGAAGCGTCCTTCGTCAAGCAGATGAACCAGACCGCGTCGCAACTCGGCATGTCTCACACGCATTTCATCAACCCGCACGGGCTGCCGGCCGAGCAGCAGGTCACCACGGCGCGCGACATGGGGCTATTGTCACAGGCTCTGCTGCGCGACTTCCCGGAGGAGACGGCGCTCTACGCACTGACCCAGACGACGATCGGCAAGGCCGTCATCGGCACGCACAACGCCTTGCTCACCTCGTTCCCCGGCGGCGATGGCATCAAGACCGGGTACACCTGCGCTTCGGGTTACAATCTCGCGGCCAGCGCCACGCGCGACGGGCGCAAACTGATCGCTATCATATTGGGCGAGTCGAGCAGCAACGCCCGCACCGCGCGCGCCGCGGCAATGCTCGAGAACGGCTTCCGCACGCGAGCGTGGAAGACGTCATTCCCCATCGCCCGCATTGATAACTATCCGAGCGAGGTCGTAGGCGGGTTCGACCCCAGCCCGCAAATGTTGGCGAAGTTCAACGACTGCAAGGCGCCGCCGCCACCACCGCCGCAGGTCACAGCCAGCGCCGCGACTTCGGGCGCCGCTGCCACGCCCGGCGCCCCGTCGGCCGTGAAGAAAGTGTCGGCGACGAAGTCGTCGGGCAAAAAGAGCGTCAAGAAGCGGAAAAAGCGCGCCCCGATCGACTGATCGGAACGCCTAGACCTTCGCCTCGATCGCATCCCAGATCAGCGCCGCGATGTCGGCGCCGCCGAACTGCTTCACCTGGCGGATGCCGGTGGGCGAGGTGACGTTGATCTCGGTGAGATACGGCCCGATCACGTCGATGCCGGTGAACAGCAGCCCGCGCCTTTTCAGCTCCGGCCCCAGCCGCGCGCAGATCTCCTCCTCGCGCTTCGTCAGCTTGGTCGGCTTTGCCGTGCCGCCGACGTGCAGGTTGGAGCGCGTCTCGCCCGCGGGAGGCACGCGATTGATGGCGCCGGCGAACTCGCCGTCGACGAGGATGATGCGCTTGTCGCCGTCCTTCACCTCCGGCCGGTACTGCTGCACCATGAACGGCTCGCGGAACACGGTCTGGAACAGCTCGACCAGCGAGCCTGTGTTGGTGTCGTCCTTGGCGATGCGGAAGATGGCGGCGCCGCCGTTGCCGTAAAGCGGCTTCAGGATGACGTCGCCCATCTCCTTGCGGAACGCCTGCACGTCTTCCAGCGAGCGCGTGACGATGGTCGGCGGCATCAGGTCGAGGAAATCGAGGACGAAGATCTTCTCCGGCGCGTTGCGCACCTGCGCCGGGTCGTTGACCACCAGCGTCTTCGGATGGATGCGCTCGAGCAGATGCGTGGTGGTGATGTAGGCCATGTCGAACGGCGGGTCCTGACGCAGCAGCACCACGTCGCGCTTCGCCAGGTCCTCGACGCGCGGGCGCGTCAGCTTGTAGTGGCTGCCCTGCTTGTCCTGAACTTCGAGGGTATGTCCGCGCGCCAGCAGCTTGTCGCCGTGCAACGAGAGGTTCGGCGGCGTGTAGTAGAACAGGTTGTGGCCGCGCTTCTGTGCCTCGAGCAGGATGGCGAAGGTGGAATCGCCGCGGATGTCGATCCGCTCGATCGGGTCCATCTGGCAGGCAACGCGCAGGGGCATGAAGGCTCACTGAAAGGTTTGCGTCCCGGAGCACCCTATATGGTGCATCCCCACGAATTAACGGACTTAGGTAGCAATCCAAGCGGGGGGCAGATGTCGCGCCTGATCCGAAACATCTTGCGTCGGGCCGCAGAGCCTTCAACGAGCCGCGACATTGCCTTGCAGCTCATGTCCGAACGAGCATTGGACCAAGGCGACGACAAGCTCCTTCGTCTTATAACTAAGCGGGTGGGCGTGGCTCTCAGGGGGCCGCGGCACAGCGGAGGGGTGAAGGTGGAGCAACAAGTCGGTCAGTACCAGCCGCGGCGCTTGGCTGAAACCTTGTCCGGAACGGGGCGGTAGGCCCACTTATCCCAGGGTTGTCCTCTGAGCGCGGCCGCTTAAGTGGCCGTTATACATCATGTTTTACGATCGTTCGACCGAAGCTCGACTACCGGTGGTACCGGTCTCACGAGTCAACTATAGTCGCGCGGACGCGATTCCCGGCGGGTGTCAAGTGACTTTTGAGGCCAAATCTTGACAGGGGCGGGCTCGGATTATAAGCCCGCCAAATCGGAGGTTCTTAAAAATGTTCTTGGGCAGGCTAGCTCGCTGGCTGTCACTGCGTGACTACGACGACGCGGTGAAGCAGGCGCAGGCATCTATTATCCGGCGCTTTTCTCGCGGAAATGTTTGCATCCAAAATGGCGATGATGTCATAGACGAGACTGAGCTTAACGAGCTCAGGTCTGAGGGCGACCGCGCCGCCGCTAATTTGCGCGCACACAAACTGACGGTTTCGAACCATGGTTCATATTACGGACTTCGCCGACAAGCTTAAGGAAATTCGGCTCGAATGGGACAAGGCCGAAAGCAGCATAAAAATCGCGGAACAGATAAATAACCAAGTAGTCTTCCCCGCAGTCAAAGAGTTGAGGTACGCAGGGCGTCGGATTGTCGACGCTCTTGCTAATTGTGCCACGGCGGGAGACGAGAGTGCAATACGCGCCCTGTTGGACGATGCTCTGTTCGACTGTTATAGGGCGCGCCACGACGCAATCGATGCGGCCATATCGAAAATCTCCACTCACTTGGACGCAGTCACGAGCAAGCTCGGTTACAGCGCGCTCACGGTCGGTTTTCCGGAGTTCAGCGCGCTCTATGACGAGCTAGGTAAAGCGCAGGAGGTAGTCGCCTCTTCGCGCGGGATGCGAAGCGACCGTGATAAACTCTATGTGGCCATAGAGTCTGTGAATATGCCGCCGCTCGTGGCGCTCTACCGAAAGTTCAAGAGTTCCGAACCTGTTATGCGCGGCCTTGCTCGCGAAGAGCGGATCACTAAGCTGATCACGATCGGTTCCGCGACCCTGATAGGGCTGGCGGCATTGATAGTTGCGATATGGCAGCTATCTATCACTTCCCCCGCTGCCAATACCCCTTCTACGCCCTCGAAACCGGATACGTCATCGCAAGCGAAATGACGCGCTTGGTCAGCGTACCGTTTTCTAGCCGCCGGTGATCTTCCGTCAAGCCGTGTGCAGCGTACTGATGCAGTTGGCGCGGCGAGACGTGATGGTGCTGCCCGTCCACCATCCGGCGCAGGCGAGCTAAAAAACTTTCAGCTTGGTCCGTGCAGGCTTCATTGAGCGAATACGCTTCGCTGTGGTTGATGCGCTGCGTTTGGAACTTGGCGTGAAGTGCGTCCCAATGGCTGGCCCCAACAACACTTCTCCAAAGCGTGCGGTCGGATCGAGAGCCCACATTGGCTGCACGGAACTCTAAAGCCCGTTCGGGATGTGGCGGGGCCAGCGGCGCGGGATAAGCAGCACGAGATCGTAGCCCTGCTCGTGGCCGTGATAGCGCGGCCGGTACGCCAGCCAATAGTCGGCGGCATTGCGGATGCGCGCCGCCTGCTGCCCGGAGACGGCCGCCTCGGCATCCGTGCGCGTCAGCCGCCGCTTCACCTCAACGAACGCCAGACGCTTGCCGCGCACGGCGATGATGTCGATCTCGCCGGCGCGCGTCTTCACGTTGCGCCCGAGGATGCGATAACCCTTGGCCATCAGCGCCGCGGCGGCGATGAGCTCGGCGAACCGCCCGCGCCGCAACCGCGCCCGCCGCTCGTCGGTTCCCGGAAGCCGGCGGGGCGGCGCTGATGGCATCACAGCTCCTTGCGCAGCTTGATGCCCAGGTCGTAGACGCGGCCCTTGGGGACGCCAAGGATATCCGCAATAAGCTTCGCCGCATCACGCAAGCTCATGTCGCCAAGCGCAGGAATGAGGCGACCCACAATGTCCTCGTCGCTGACGTCTGCGGCGAGCGGCGGGCCGACCAGGATCACCGCCTCGCCCTTCATCGTCTTCCCATCGAGCTCGGCGGCGAGCTGATCGAGCGGCGCACGCCGCACCTCCTCGTGCAATTTGGTGAGCTCGCGCGCCAGCGCCGCCGGGCGCGGCCCGAGCACGGCGGCGAGGTCGGCGACCGCCTCCGCCACGCGCGACGGCGCCTCGAAGAACACGAGCGTCGCCGGCGCCGCCGCAAGCTCGGCGATGCGCGTCCGCCGCGCCGCGCTCTTTGGCGGCAGGAAGCCGGCGAACAGGAACGCATCCGTCGGCAAACCGCCGACGGCGAGCGCCGTTAGCGCCGCCGAGGCGCCCGGCAGCGCCTCGACCCGGTGTCCGGCGTCGATCGCGTCGCGCACCAGCTTCCAGCCCGGATCGGAAATGAGCGGGGTTCCCGCGTCGGAGATGAGCGCAATGCGCTTGCCCTCGCTGAGGTTGGCGAGAACACGCGGCCGCTCCTTCGCCGCGTTGTGCTCATGGTAAGGCCTTGTCGGCGTGCCGATGGCGAAATGGGCGAGCAGCGTGCGGCTGTGGCGCGTGTCCTCGCACAGCACGACGTCGGCGCGCGCCAGCACGGCGATGGCGCGCAGCGTGATGTCGCCGAGGTTGCCGATGGGCGTGGCGACGACGTAGAGGCCCGGGGCCAGATCGGCCTTCAGGTGCCGCCCGATCTCGTCGGCGGCGGAGGCCATGATCGCGCTCGGATTTGCCTCGGCTCCGCTCATGCTGGCCAAACTCTTTTTTGCCTGCGGCGTCGATTGTTTAGGATAGTTGCGGGTAGGCACTTTTCGACAGGTTATCGACGGTCTACCAGTCAGGAGTGAGTCGTTACACTGTTCCTGCCGCCGGAGCCACTTTGCGCCAGGAGCAGGGCAGGCGCACGGGGGGCCAAACTTGACGCGGATCGGGCTGCAGCAAGCCACGGCGAGCGGGCGCAAGCGCGCCGGCGCCATGGCTATGCTCGCCATCCTGCTCGCCGGCTGCTCGACCGGTGGCGGTTCCGCCGAGCCGCCTACGGCTGCGCTCGCACCGGCACCGGGACAAAGCCAAGGTCAAATCCGCGCGCCGGTCAAGATCGCGCTGCTCTTGCCGATGGGTGGCATGGGCGAGACCGCGGCCATCGCCAAGAACCTGAAGCAAGGCGCCGAGATGGCGCTGTTCGAGCTCAACGACCCGAATGTCGAGCTGATTACCAAGGACGATGGCGGCACCGCCGCCGGCGCCCGCGCCGCGGCCGATGCGGCCATCAAGGAAGGCGCCGAGATCATCGTCGGGCCGCTGCTGTCGCAGGCCGTGACCGGCGTCGCCCCCGTCGCGCGGCAGGCCAACGTGCCGGTGCTCACCTTCTCCAACAACAGCGCGGTCGCCGGCCAGGGCGTCTACCTCGTCAACTTCCTCGCCGAGCAGGAGGCCGAGCGGATTATCTCGTTCGCCGCCGCGAACGGGAAGCGCCGCTTCGCCGCGCTCATCCCGGACGACGCCTATGGCGCCGTGATCGAGGCCGCTTTCCGCCGCTCGGTGCAGAACAACGGCGGCACGGTGTCGGTGGTCGAGCGCTACCCTCTAGCCGCCAACGGCATGCTGGCGCCGGCCAAGCGCGTTGTCGAGGCCATCAAGGCCGCCGAGGCGCAAGCCGCGCCGGTCGACGCACTGTTCCTCCCCGGCGGGCAGGACTCGTTGCCGAAGATCGGGCCGGTGATCGCCTACTCGGGGCTCGACACCACCAAGGTGAAGCTGCTCGGCACCAGCGCCTGGGACTACCCCGCGATCAGCCGCGAAACCGCATTTATCGGCGGCTGGTATCCGGGCTCCGACCCGCTCGCCTGGCGCTCGTTCGCCGAGCGCTTCGCCAAGACCTTCGGCACGGCCCCGCCGCGTATCGCCTCCGTCGCCTACGACGCGGTGGGCTTCGCCATCGGCCTGTCGACCAACCCGCCCGGCAGCCGCTTCACCCAGGCGAACCTGACGCGCACCAACGGCTTCTCGGGCGTCGACGGCATCGTGCGCTTCCAGCCCAACGGGTTGAGCGAGCGCGGACTTGCGGTGCTCGAGGTGCAGAAGTTCGGCGCGACAGTAGTCGATGCCGCACCGGCGAGCTTCGAGGCGACGAAGATCTCCGCCGCCGATCAGACCGGCTCGATCGGCAAGCCGAATTAGGCGGCGAGCGCCTTGCGGTAGCGCTCGGGCGAGGGGCGATCGGCCTCGGCGAGGATCGCCCGCAGGCCGGAGACGTCCGCCGGGAGCGCCATGGCCGGACGCAGATCGTTCAGCAGCTGGGTCAGGGCATAGTCGGCAGAGTCGAGCTGCCGGGCCGCGGCCGCGTGCAGGCTCTTGACCCGCTCGAAGCTCGCCAGCGCCGCGGTGATCACACCGGTCGCCCGGCGCCAGCAGTCCTCGACCGTCAGCCCCAGCGGCTCGACAGACCGCGACGCAGCGCTCGGCGCGCGCGCCGGAACGTCGCCCAGCGCCAGGCTGGTCCATAGGCTGCCGGCCAGTGTGCCGTAGGCGAAAAAGTTGCGGAGCATTGTGATGCGGGCCGTCATCGCGTTCTGCATTCGGGTTGCATGAGCATTTGCCGCCGGCACGAGCTCATGAAGCGCACGCGATACGGCATTCACGGCCGGCATGGCGAGAAGGCTGAACTTATTCGTCAGATTTGCCAATAGGTTCTCTGTGTATGCTCGCATGGTGTGTTCTTTGCGCGACTGATGCCTCTGCACCTATTGCGTAATGTTTTCAGACAAACGTTAGCAAAGAGCTAACCAAACCAAGTTTGTGTTGTCTGGGCATGCGCTTGTCGCTCTCAGCGGCGATTGCGGGCGAGGATGCGCCAGCCAAGGTGCTGTGAAAGAAGCCCGACTCAGGATAGCCCGAGCATGCGGCGCACGTCCGTGGCGGACGAGCCGGAAGCGCGCAACTCGCCGAGGCCAGTATCGCGGGCGCTCTTCGCCAGTTTGCGGCCATCTGCGTCGGTCAGCAGCCGGTGGTGGTGATAGCGCGGCTCGGGCAGGCCGAGCAGCACCTGCAGCAGACGGTGCAGGTCGGTCGCCGCGTAGAGATCGCGCCCCCGCGTCACGTGCGTGATGGCCTGCCGCGCGTCGTCGACGACCACGGCAAGGTGGTAGCTCGCCGGGACATCCTTGCGCAGGATCACGGCGTCGCCCCAGCGCTCCGGTCTTGCCTCGGTGACCTCCCTCACACCCTCGGCGTCGAGCTCAGTGAAGGTCAGCGGCGCGCCGGCCAGCCGCTCCGTTGCCTTGGCCAGCGCCCGGGCCATGTCGATGCGCAGCGCGAACCGCTCGCCGTTGCGCATCCGGTCTTCGATCTCGTCAGGCCGCAGGCCCTTGTGCAGGCCCGGATAGAGCGCGGCTCCGTCCGGATCGACCGCGCCCGGCACTGCCGCCGCCTCGATCTCGCTGCGCGAGGCAAAGCACGGATAGAGCAGCCCCTGCGCCTCGAGCCGTTGTGCCGCCTTCGCGTAAACGGCGAAGTGCTGCGACTGGCGCAGCACCGGCTCCTCCCAGGCGATGCCCAGCCAGGCGAGATCGTCGAAGATACCGGTAACGTGCTCCTCGCGGCAGCGGGTGACGTCGATGTCCTCGACGCGCACCAGGAAGCGGCCACCCGCGCGCCGCGCCATGTCGAAGCCCGTCAGCGCCGACAGCGCATGGCCGAGGTGCAGCGGCCCGTTGGGGCTCGGGGCAAAACGAAAGACGGGTACTGCCATGCAGTGCGTGCGCCGTGCTCAGTCGCAGTTGCCGGACCGCCCGGCGCCCGGAGAGTACGTGCGCGACACCGCTTCGACCACCCGATTGTAGAGGCGGCGCTCCGCCTTCGGGTAGACCATCGCCCAGCTGTTGATGAGCCTGCCGTCGCAGGTGAAGCTCACCCGCTCGTAGAACTCACGGTCACCCATCGTCCCCGACAGAACGAACCACTTGCCGCGCACCGGCGCGTAGTCGATCTCGGCGCCGGCGTAGTTCTCCTGCATGAGGAAGTCGCGGTACTCGGCGAGCGTCGTCGAGTCGTCGTTGGCGAAGGCGCCAACCAGGAGTTGCGCCTTGCCGTCGCGCGATTGCAGCACCCGGCCCTCGTCGGTGCGCGATTCGCTCTCTTGCTGAAAGATCTCGCTCGGGTAGGCGATCAGGAAGCCGTGGCGCTCGTTGCGCAGGGTGGCCCAGCCTTGCCGCCATTCCGCGGCCGTCGCCATTCCGCCGGCGAGCAACCCCGCTAGAACCGCTACCGAGAGTGAAATTGCCGCCCGTGACCGCTGCAGCATCGCACAGCACTCCGACCGACGTGCAAAGCCCGCTGCTTTGCTTACGCGCGCTGATGATCCTACATTTGACGCCGAAGTCAGAGAAGAGTTCCGCGTAAACCATGCACAAGCGCGCGCAAGCGGCGCACATCATTCTGTCCGACGACGCGATGCGCAAAGGCATCCGTGCTTTGCGGCGCGCGTGTCCGCACCTGCGGCTCGTGCACGATCACGCGGGCGATCCGCCGCTGCGGCAGCACACGCCGGGCTTTGAAGGTCTCGCGCGCATTGTCGTCGGCCAGCAGCTGTCGCTCGCCAGCGCGCAGGCCATCTGGGGGCGCATGCAGCGCACGGTGCAGCCGATGACGCCGCGCGCCTTCCTCCTCGTGAGCGATGACGAGCTGCGCGCCGCCGGTCTGTCGAAAGGCAAGGTAAAGACGCTGCGCGCACTCAGCGAGGCGATCGCCGCCGGCCTCGATCTCGATGCGCTCGCCTCCGCCTCCGACGCGAAGGTGCACGACGCGCTCACCGCGCTCCCGGGCATCGGGCCGTGGACGGCCGACATCTACCTGCTGTTCTGCCTCGGGCGTGCCGATGCATTCGCGGCGGGCGACCTCGCCCTGCAGATCGCCGCGCGCGCCGCCATGTCGCTCGATGACCGCCCCTCGCGGGATGAGCTTTTCGCCATCGCCGAACGCTGGCGTCCGTGGCGCGGGGTCGCGGCCCATCTGCTGTGGGCGTACTACAAGGTCGTCGACCGCAGCTTGCTGGTCCAAAAAAATGCAGACGCAGCACGGCCTTAGGTGCTCCGGCCACAGCGTACCCACGGCCCGCTTCGGGTGCTTCACAGAGTTGATATGCGCCGCTAGTATCCCGGCCGAACTTGCGGGAGAGGACGATTCGCTAACGAGAAGCCGATAGGACGCCAATAACGTGGATGCGCACGCTGCCATTCCGGCCAGCTTTCCAGCATTGGTCCTAAACGCCGACTTCCGGCCACTGAGCTACTACCCTTTGTCGCTCTGGAGCTGGCAGGAGTCGGTGAAGGCTGTATTTCTCGATCGCGTCAACATCGTCTCCGAATACGACCGCTTCGTCCGCAGCCCGTCCTTCGAGATGAAGCTGCCGAGCGTTGTCTCGCTCAAGACCTACGTCAAACCGGCGCTTTATCCGGCGTTCACGCGCTTCAACGTGTTCCTGCGCGACCGCTTCACCTGCCAGTACTGCGGCTCCAAGGACGATCTGACGTTCGACCACCTGATCCCGCGCTCGCGCGGCGGCCAGACGCGGTGGGACAATGTCGTCGCCGCCTGCGCGCCGTGCAATCTGGAGAAGGGCGGGTTCATGCCGGACGAGGTCCGCATGCATCCGACGCAGTCGCCGTATCGGCCGACGGTGTTCGAGTTGCACCGCAACGGGCGGCTCTTCCCGCCCAACTATCTGCACGAGAGCTGGCTCGACTATCTCTACTGGGATACCGAGCTCGAGCCGTAAGCGAATAGAACTGTCATCCCGGGCGAAGCGAGCGCAGCAAGCGAGACCCGGGACCCAGGAGAGAAGCGCGAAGCTCTGCATTGTGAGGCTTCGCCGCACTTTGTGCTGGATCCCGGATAGCCGCTCACTGCATTCGCAGCTTCCGGGAAGACAGAAATCGCTCAGGCGTGAACTAACAGAAAGGTTGCCGGGGCCTTCTTCTTCGTCGCCAGGGGAAGGACGCGACGTGTGAAGCTATTCTAGGCGGCGCGTTTCAGCGGCGCCGCGCACAGAGATTCCGCGATCGCCTCGACCGTGCGGCTCCAATCGTGTCCGACCCGATCGTCGGCGCTCAGCCCGAAGGCGAGCAGCGCGTCGGCCGGCATGCCGCCGTCACGGAAGAAGCGCGCGCACGAGGCGCGGGCGACGCCCATTGCCTGATGCCACTGCAGCGGATTGATGTGGTTGAAACTCATTTGACACCTCCTCGTTGTGCGCCGCTTGGATGCCCCGGCGCGGGGCTTTTTATTGGTTGGCAAGCACACAGAGCGCAGTGGCACCACAACGCGAGACCATGTCACGTGGTGCCTCGTGGAGGCCTGCGTCTCCGACGCTCCATATGCTTGCCATTTCGTTGGAAGGTCCCTCTTCCCCTCCCGAAACGATTACGCGGCGCACTTACCTTGTCGACGCCGACGCTATGGGGATGTCCGTCGATGGCGACGGACTGCCGATAGCGACGAGTACTTCACCGACAACTTCCGAAAGCGAACGCCACGAATGCAACTGAGATTCCACGGCACACCTCACTGACAGAACGGACGCTACTGACGCTACGCAACGCTACTCACTCGCTTCACTTGGGGTGCAACCGCTCGGAAGTACGCAGGACCGGTCTCCGAGCGGTTTGCCTCTATCGTGCAATGCACGCTCGAAAGGGAGCGCGCCTATTGGGGGAGTTGGCTGACGCAATTCTCTACGCAACTGGACGCAACGATACGCAACCGGACGCCACACGACGCAACGGACGCAACGCTTACGAACGCACTACTGAAGGGGGACTAACGCGACGAGACGCAACTTACGCAACTGTGTCGGGATGCGGGGTTCCCGAAGTTACATGACGCGGAACGCAACGCTGGACGGGAGACGCGTACTTGAGAAACGCTACGTTTTGGCTCTTCACTCAGAACGCGAACCCTGACTGCGTGTTCCGCGAACGAGTGGAATAGACCGTTACTTTTTGACCACGGCATGGCGGCGCCGTGTCCGACCAACGGTATTTCGCTTGACAGTTGCTGAACAAAATCGGCTGCGGAAAAATCGATAATACTGTGGATAACTTGCGGCGCTCGCTTCGCGCGAATCGATCAGCGCGGGTGCACGGTTTCGCTGGCGGCGCGTGCGCCGAGAAATGCGATGAACAGCGATGCGAGGACATTCCACCCCGCGAACGAAAGTCCGATGAAGCGCCACGCCGCGTCGTCGCAGCGCACGACGTTCGTCTGCTTCAGCGCATCGAGCATGTTGCCGGCATTGGCGGTGATCTGCTGCGCACCCGAACAGGCGGTGGGACCTTCCCAGAACTTCCATTCGACGCCAGCGTGGTAGACGCCGAGCCCGGCGTTGCCGAGGAAGCCGAGCGCGACGAGCCCGAACAGCAGCGCCGCGACGCGCGTCTGCCCGGCGCTGAGCGACACCAGCGCCAGGAACAGCAGCGGCACGCCGGCATAGTAGGCGTAGCGCTGCTTCAGGCACAGCTCGCACGGCTCCAGCCCGCCGAGGTGCTGATACCCCAGCGCGATGGCGATCGCCCCAGCCGCCAGCAGCAGCGCCAGCGCGCCGTAGCGATAGGCGGAGTGGACGGTCGGGTCGGAGCTCGTGAGGGTCATCGGGGCACCGGCTACGCGGACTAGAATAGGTATTTAACAGCGACGAACCCGCTCACCAAGACGACCACGGATACCGTGGTGACCAGCGTCAGGCGCTTTTCGATGAACTCGCGGATCGGCTGGCCGAAGAAATAGAGCAGCGCCGCCACCAGGTAGAAGCGCATGGCCCGGGCGACGATGGAAGCGCCGATGAAGGCGAGCAGGTCCATATGCGCCACGCCGGCGGCGATGGTCACCACCTTGAAGGGGATCGGCGTCGCGCCTTTGATGATGATCGCCGGCACGCCGTACTCGTGCACGAACTGGATGAATGAATCGAGCGCGTGCTCCTTGCCGTAGAAGGCGAGGATGGGCTTGCCGACGGCCTCGAACGCGAAATAGCCGATGGCATAGCCGAACAGCCCGCCGATCACCGACGTCACCGTGGCGATGCCCGCATACCACCACGCCTTCTCACGGTTGCTGAGGATCATCGGGATCAGCATCACGTCCGGCGGGATGGGGAAGAACGAGCTCTCCACGAAGGAGACCGTCCCGAGGGCGTACGGTGCGCGCTTGTCGGAAGCGGCGCGCATCATCCAGTCGTACAGCTTTCGCATTGGCTCTCGTTATTCGGCAGCGGGAGGAAGACGCAGCGGTAGACGGGACCTGGTGAAGCTCATGGCGAGACGTAGCACGATCTCGTTGAGAATGAAGCGGCCGCTGCCCGTCGCCCGGATGCGGCTGGTGGCCGGTATCGCCTCAATGAGCCCCCGCTGTGTCAGCTCTGCGACCGCCGCCACCGAGGGGCGTGCGCCGCACACCCGCTCCAGCCGGTCGAGATCGACGCCCTCGCCGAGCCGCAGCCCCATGAGCAGCATCTCGTCGGCCTCCTCGGCGGCCGCCAGCGGCGTCTCCTCGATAATACCGTGCCCGTGGGTCTCGACGCGTCCCGCCCAGGCTTCCGGGTTCCGCTCGGTGCTGGTCGCGTGCCGCGCGCGGCCGAGCAGCAGGCGGCCATGCGCGCCGGGACCGATGCCCGCGTACTCCCCATAGCGCCAATAGAGCAGGTTATGGCCGCTCTCCTCGTCGGACGCCGCATGGTTCGAGATTTCATACGCCGGCAGCCCCGCCGCGGCGGTCATCTCCTGCGTCGCGTCGTAGAGCGCGAGCGCCAGATCCTCCTCCGGCACGACGAGCTTGCCCGCGGCATGCAGCGCCGCGAACGGCGTATCCGGCTCGATGGTCAACTGGTAGAGCGACAGGTGCTGCCCGGCGATGGCGAGCGCCTCGCGCAGCTCCTCGCGCCACGCCGCTACCGTCTGCCCGGGACGCGCGTAGATGAGGTCGAACGAGAAGCGGTCGAAGGTGGAGCGCGCAATCTCGATCGCCGCCTTCGCCTCGGCCACCGAATGGATGCGGCCAAGCGATTTGAGGATGTCGTCGCGCAGCGACTGCACGCCGAGCGACACGCGGTTGACGCCCGCCGCGCGATAGCCGCGGAAGCGGCCGGCCTCGACGCTACCGGGATTGGCCTCGAGCGTGATCTCCGCGCCAGGATCGACGCTCCACAGCGCCGCGATCTTGTCGAGGATCGCCGCAACCGTCTCAGGCTGCATCAGCGAGGGCGTGCCGCCGCCGAAGAAGATGCTGGCTACGCGCCGTTTGCCCAATCGCTCAGCCGTGTGCTCCAGCTCGCGCAGGAACGCGGCGCGGAAGCGGTCTTCGTCGATGCCGCCGAAGCGGACATGGCTGTTGAAGTCGCAGTATGGACACTTCTGGGCGCAGAACGGCCAGTGCACATAGACGCCGAAGCCGGCGTCACTCGCTGGCATCGAGGACGGCCCGCTTGAAATGGTCGAAAGCGCGGGTTCGGTGCGAGATGGCATATTTGCTGGCCGGCTCCATTTCGCCGAACGTTTGCTCCTTCCCGTCGGCGACGAAGATCGGATCATAGCCGAAACCGTTGCCGCCGCGCGGCGGCCAAACGACATGACCGTAAACTTTGCCCTCGAAAAGCTGGGTTTCCCCGTCCGGCCACGCAAGGCAAAGGACAGAGATGAAGTTGGCGCGGAGCGGCTCCCCGTTCCAGTCCTGCTTGGCCTTCAGCTCGTCGTGCACCTTCTGCATCGCGATCGAAAAATCGCGCTTTGGGCCCGCCCAGTCGGCGGTATAGACGCCCGGCGCCCCGTCGAGCGCGTCGATCTCGATGCCGCTGTCATCCGCCAGTGACGGCAGGCCTGAACCCTTTGCCGCGAACAGTGCCTTGAGCTTGGCGTTGCCGACGAACGTCGTCTCGGTCTCGACCGGTTCATCCAGCCCGAGCTCGCCGGCAGAGACCGCCGCCAGGCCATACGGCTCGATCAGCTTGTTGATCTCCCAGACCTTGCCGGGATTGTGCGTGGCGACGACGAGGCGATCGCCGCGCTGCAAACGCCGCGTCATTTGAGGCCCCAGATGCGCGGCTCGGCGAACTCCAGGCAATTGCCGGCCGGATCGCGGAAGTAGATGGAGCGGCCACCGTCGGGCCACTCGAAGTCGGCTTCGATCGCCACGCCCTGCTGCTCGACGTGCGCCCGCCACTTGTCGATCTCGTCGGCGGAGGCGCGAAAGCACACGTGTCCTTCCCCGTCGGCGCCATGCGGGGGCACGGGGAGCTTCGCGTCGTCGGCCGGCGGCTTGGTCGTCAGCAGCGGATTGAAGATCAGCAGCGTCTGCTCACCGACTTTGTAGAACACCTGCCGGCCCTCGGCCTTGGCGAAGGGTTCGAGCCCCAGCACCCGGCGGTAGAACTCCTCGATGGCGCTCAGGTCGCGCGCATAGAGCACCGTTTCAAGGATGCCGGCCGGTGTCATGCTGCTGCCCACAAGAACACAGCGGTCGCCGCCGCGCCGAGGGCCGTGCGCACCGCGTGCAGGCGCGCCCACTTGACGAGCAGCGCCCGCGATGCCGGCCCCGCGGCATCCAGAGGCGTGCCCATCAGCACGTTATTGGTGGGCAGAATGGCGATGAGCGTGAACGGCCAGTTGGCAATGAGGATCAGCGCGCCGATGAGCCAGAGCAGCTCGCCCGACCACCACCATTGCACCACGCCGAGCAGGAAGCCGACGACGGCGAGGGACGCCTGCATCACAAAGCCGGCCTTGTAGCTCGGCTTCCATTCCTGCAGCAGCGACCTGTCGTCGAGCTGCATCCGCGCCGGCTGCTCTACGGCCCCGACATAGAACGCCGCGCCGGTGAACAGCGCCGCAACCGTCAACGCGAGGAGTCCGGCCAGCATCGCTTTCCTACGACACCGTGAGCTTCTGCAGCGCGACGAGCTCGCCGATGCCTTTCTTGGCAAGCGACATGAGCTGGTCGAAGCTCTCCTGGCTGAAGGCGACGGTCTCGGCCGTACCCTGCACCTCGACGATGCCGCCCGACCCGGTCATGACGAAATTAGAGTCGGCCTCGGCGCCAGAGTCCTCCACGTAGTCGAGATCGAGGACGGCTGCGCCCTTGTAGAGCCCGCAGCTCACAGCGGCGACCTGATCGCGCAGCACGTCGTCCTTCACCATGTCGCGCAGCTTCATCCACTGGATGCAGTCGTGCAGGGCCACCCAGGCGCCGGTGATCGCGGCCGTGCGCGTGCCGCCGTCCGCCTGGATCACGTCGCAGTCGATGCTGATCTGCCGCTCGCCGAGCTTCGGCAGGTCGACGACCGCGCGCAGGGCGCGGCCGATCAAGCGTTGTATCTCCTGCGTACGCCCCGAAGCGTGCCCGACCGTCACCTCGCGGCGCATGCGCTCGTTGGTGGCGCGTGGCAGCATCCCATATTCCGCCGTGACCCAGCCGCGTGCCTGGCCCTTGAGCCAGGGGGGCACCCGCTCCTCCAAGCTCGCCGTGCACAAGACGTGGGTGTCGCCGAACTTAATAAGACAGGAACCCTCGGCGTGCTTGGAAACGGCGCGCTCGATGGAGACGCGGCGTAGCTCGTCGGGATTGCGTTTCGAAGGGCGCATGCAGCGTGCCGAACCGGGTTGTTGCTGGGCAAATTCGGGCCGAACCTACGCGGCGGGCTGGCAGGCTTCAACCAAAACCGCCAGCCGGTTTGACGAAGCCCGTCCCACATCCGTACTCTTGAGCACTTCAGGCGAGGTCGAAAATACCCCAAGCGATGACCGAAGGCGCAAGCGAACTCACCAAGCTCAGCGACCGCTCCCGCACCATTCTTAGGCAGATCGTCGAGTCTTATCTCGAGACAGGCGAGCCGGTGGGGTCGCGCAATCTGTCGCGGGTGCTGCCGATGACGCTGTCGCCGGCGTCGATCCGCAACGTCATGTCGGATCTGGAGCAGCTCGGCCTGATCGTCGCGCCCCACACCTCGGCTGGACGGCTGCCGACGCAGCTCGGCTTGCGCATGTTCGTCGACGGCCTGCTCGAGGTCGGCGATCTCACGAGCAAGGAGCGCCGGCAGATCGAGGCGCACATCACCGGCAAGCATTCGACCTCGGTCGACGACGTGCTGCGCGAGGTGGGCGAGATGATCTCCGGCCTGTCGCATTGCGCCGGTGTCGTGCTCACCGACAAGCAGGTGACGCGGCTGAAGCACATGGAGTTCGTGCTGCTCGAGCCGGGCAAGGCGCTAGTCGTGCTCGTCGGCGAGGACCAGACGGTCGAGAACCGCATCATTTCCATTCCGCAGGGTTTGCCGCCGTCGGCGCTGGCGGAGGCGGCCAACTACCTCAACGCCCACATCCGCGGCCTGACGATGGGCGAGGCGCGTGCCCGCATCGAGCTGCAGCTGCAGTCGTCGCGCGCCGAGCTCGACGAGCTGACCAAGCGCGTTATCCAGACGGGGCTCGCCGAATGGTCCGGGTCGCTGGACGACCGCAAGAGCCTCATCGTGCGCGGCCAGGCTAACCTCCTGAAGGACCTCAACGCGCAGGAGGACTTGGAGCGCATCCGCCACCTGTTCGACGACCTGGAGCGCAAGCGCGACCTCGTGCAGCTCCTCGGTCTGTCGGAAAGCGCCGATGGCGTGCGCATTTTCATCGGCTCGGAGAACAAGCTGTTCTCCCTGTCGGGCTCCTCGCTGATCGTCGCGCCCTTCCACGACGAGCGCCGCAAGGTGGTCGGCGTGCTGGGCGTCATCGGCCCGACGCGCATCAATTATGCCCGCATCATTCCCATGGTCGACTACACGGCGAAGCTCGTTAGCCGACTGTTGACTTGATTTTAGCCGGCTAAGCCTGATATCCGGCTCGCAATCCCTTTGATCCGCCACCCCCGCGGAGAGACCATGGCCGACGAAAACACCAAGCCTGAACAGGATGCAGTCCCTGCCGGCGACGCCGGTGCGAAGGCCGGTGACGGCGAAAGCGCCGGCACGGTTGCCGTTCTGGAGGGCCGCATCGCCGATCTGACCGACCGGCTGCTGCGTGCGCATGCCGAGATGGACAACCTGCGCAAGCGCACCGAGCGCGACAAGGAAGACACGGCGAAGTACGCCATCTCCAAGTTCGCCCGCGAGGTTCTCGCCGTGGGCGACAACTTGCAGCGCGCCACGGCCGCCGTGCCGCCCGGCGCCGCCGATGCCGATCCGGCCCTCAAAGCCCTCGTCGACGGCGTGTCGATGACCGAACGCGAGTTCGTGAACGTGCTGGAACGCAACGGCGTCAAGCGCATCGACCCCGAGGGACAGCCGTTCAATCCGCACCAGCACCAGGCGATGATCGAGGTCGAGCAGCCCGAGGTCGCAGCTGGAACCGTCGTTCAGGTGTATGCCCCAGGCTACATCCTGGAGGACCGCGTCCTGCGTCCGGCAATGGTCGTCGTCGCCAAAGGCGGCGAGCGGCGCGGCGCCGAGAATAAGGGTGCAACCGACCCCAAAGCCTCCGACGACGCGGCGTGATACGGTACGCTCCCGTGTCGCATTGGCAGCGAATGCCGTGAATAAGTCCGTCGAACGATGGGGAAAATTGAATGCGCGGGCCTGCCGCTGGCCCGTTGCGCCTCGGAAAAGCCACCTTATATAAGCGGCGTTTACCGTTTGAATGCTCCATAGGGGATCGCTTCGGCGCGCTCACCCGCGCCACTGGATTTATCGGACGCCGAGACCTCGGGTCCGGGCGGTCTGCCGCAAAAGGATGAGGATAGGCAACATGGCTAAAGTGATCGGCATCGACCTCGGCACCACGAACTCATGCGTGGCAGTCATGGAGGGCGGCAAGCCGAGGGTTCTGGAAAACGCCGAGGGTATGAACACGACCCCGTCGATCGTAGCGTTCACCGCCGACGACGAGAAGCTGGTCGGCCTGCCCGCCAAGCGCCAGGCGGTCACCAATCCCCTCAACACTTTCTTCGCCATCAAGCGACTAATCGGCCGCCGCTACGACGACCCAATGGTCGAGAAGGACAAGAACCTCGTCCCCTACAAGATCGTCAAAGGCCCCAGCGGCGACGCCTGGGTCGAAGCCCACGGCAAGCAATATTCCCCGCAGCAGATCTCCGCCTTCATCCTGCAGAAGATGAAGGAGACGGCCGAAGCCAAGCTCGGTGAGAAGATCACGCAAGCGGTCATCACCGTTCCCGCCTACTTCAACGACGCCCAGCGTCAGGCGACCAAGGACGCCGGCAAGATCGCCGGCCTCGAGGTGCTGCGCATCATCAACGAGCCGACGGCAGCGGCGCTCGCCTACGGCCTCGACAAGAAGAAAGAGTCGCAGACCATCGCCGTGTACGACCTCGGCGGCGGCACCTTCGACATCTCGATCCTCGAGATCGGCGACGGCGTCTTCGAGGTGAAGTCGACGAACGGCGACACGTTCCTCGGCGGCGAAGACTTCGACATGAAGCTCGTCGGCTACCTGGCCGAGGAGTTCAAGAAGGAGCAGGGCATCGACCTGCGCAGCGACAAGCTCGCCCTGCAGCGCCTCAAGGAAGCCGCCGAGAAGGCGAAGATCGAGCTGTCGTCGGCCACGCAGACCGAGATCAACCTGCCGTTCATCACCGCCGATGCCTCGGGTCCGAAGCATCTGACGATGAAGCTCACCCGCGCCAAGCTGGAGAGCCTCGTCGACGATCTCATCGCCCGCACCAAAGGCCCCTGCGAGAAGGCCATCAAGGACGCCGGCCTCAAGGCCGCGGACATCGACGAGGTCGTGCTCGTCGGCGGCATGACCCGCATGCCGAAGGTGCAGGAGGTCGTGAAGCAGGTGTTCGGCAAGGAGCCGCACAAGGGCGTCAACCCGGATGAGGTCGTCGCCGTCGGCGCCGCCATTCAGGCCGGCGTGCTGCAGGGCGAGGTCAAGGACGTCCTGTTGCTCGACGTGACGCCGCTGTCGCTCGGCATCGAGACGCTGGGCGGCGTGTTCACGCGCCTCATCGAGCGCAACACGACGATCCCGACCAAGAAGAGCCAGACCTTCTCCACCGCCGAGGACAGCCAGAACGCGGTCACCATCCGCGTCAGCCAGGGCGAGCGCGAATTGGCGGCCGACAACAAGCTCCTGGGTCAGTTCGACCTCGTCGGCATTCCCCCGGCGCCGCGCGGCGTGCCGCAGATCGAAGTCACGTTCGACATCGACGCCAACGGCATCGTGCACGTGTCCGCCAAGGACAAAGCGACCGGCAAGGAGCAGTCGGTGCGCATTCAGGCTTCCGGCGGTTTGTCGGACGCCGAGGTCGAGCGCATGGTCAAGGACGCGGAATCGCACGCGGCCGAGGACAAGCAGAAGCGCGAGCTGATCGAGGCGCGGAACCACGCCGAGGCGCTCGTCCACTCGACCGAGAAGCAGCTCAAGGAAAACGAGAGCAACGCGGCGGTCGCGGCGGCCAAGGCCGACGTGGAGAAGGCCATCGCCGACGCCAAGGATGCCATCGGCTCCGATGACGTCGAGCGTATCAAGACGGCCACGACCACCCTCGCCCAGGCGGCGATGAAGATCGGCGAAGCCATCTATGCCGGCCAGCAGGGCGCCGGCGCTACGGGTGGCGACACCGGCACCGGCGAGGGCGGCGAGAAGACGGCCGGCGACGACAACGTCGTCGACGCCGACTTCGAGGAAGTGAAGGACGACAAGAAGAAGTCGGCCTGACGCCTCTCGACCAACTTGGAAACCGTTTGGAGCCCGGCCGAAAGGCTGGGCTCTGTTTTAGGCGCGGCCGCCGGCCACCCCCGGTTGCGGCCACACGCAGCAGGCTCCACATATCCCCAACAGCGGCTCGCCCTTCCCCCGCGCCGAAAACATCGCTATCTCCCAACGACAGGGTAGTTGCATCGTGCACGAGACCGAAGGACCCGCGCTGAACATGGCCAAGCGCGACTACTATGAGACGCTCGGGCTTGCCCGGGGGGCGAGCGAGCAAGAGCTCAAGACCGCCTATCGGCGGCTCGCCAAGGAACTCCACCCCGACCGCAATCCCGGCGATACGCACGCCGAGGTCCGATTCAAGGAGCTGAACGAGGCCTACGAGGTCCTGAAGGACCCGCAGAAGCGCGCGGCCTACGACCACTTCGGACATGCTGCCTTCGAGCACGGCGGCGGCGGACGCGGCTTCGGCCCGGACTTCGCCTCGTCCATGTCGGACATCTTCGACGACCTGTTCGGCGAGTTCATGGGTGGGCGCCGAGGCGGCGGAGCTCGATCGCGCACGGCGCGCGAGCGCGGCGCCGACCTGCGCTACAATCTCGAGATCAGCCTGTCGGACGCCTACGTCGGCAAGACCGCCCAGATCCGCGTGCCGACCTCGGTTTCCTGTGAAACATGCTCCGGCTCCGGCGCCCGCACCGGCACCAAGCCGGTCACCTGCCCGACCTGCGCCGGTCATGGCAAAGTGCGCGCCAGCCAGGGCTTCTTCACTATCGAGCGCACCTGTCCGAGTTGTCAGGGCCGCGGCGAAACTATCGAAGACCCTTGCCAGACGTGCCACGGCGCCGGCCGCGTCACCAAGGAGCGCACGCTTTCCGTCAACATTCCGCCTGGGGTGGAAGACGGCACGCGCATCAGGCTGGCGGGTGAGGGCGAGGCCGGCCTGCGCGGCGGTCCCGCCGGCGACCTCTACATCTTCCTGTCGATCAAGCCGCACGAGTTCTTCCAGCGCGACGGCGCCGACATCTTCTGCAAGGTGCCGATCGCCATGACCACCGCGGCGCTCGGCGGCCAGATCGAGGTGCCGACCGTCGAAGGCGGCGCAACGCGCATCAAGATCCCGGAGGGCTCGGAAAGCGGCAAACAGTTCCGCCTGAAGGGCAAGGGCATGCCGGTGCTGCGCTCCAAGGTGAACGGCGACATGTACATCCAGGTCGAGGTCGAGACGCCGAAGAGCCTGACCAAGCGCCAGCGCGAGCTGCTGGAGGAATTCGAGAGCGAGAGCCACAAGGAGACGAGCCCGGAGAGCGCCGGATTCTTCGCGCGCGTCAAAGACTTCTTCGAGGGCAAGGGCAGCTAGGGCGGGAACGATGACGAGCTCGGTAAGGCTTCTCTTCTTTGCCGGCTCGGCGCGCGCCGGCTCGTTCAACAAGCAACTGGCGCGGCTCGGCAGCATGATCGCCGACGCCAACGGCATTCCCTCTACCTTCGCCGACCTCGGCGACTACCCGATGCCGATCTATAACGCCGACCTCGAAGCCGCCGAGGGCCAGCCCGAAAACGCCCACAAGTTCAAAGAGCTCATGGCCGCACACAGCGGCATCTTCATCGCCAGCCCCGAGTACAACGCCTCCATCACGCCGCTGCTGAAAAACACGCTCGACTGGGTGAGCCACGTGCGCGAGCCGGGCCCCAGTGGCTTCGAGGTCTACAAGACGCGCGTCTTCGCGCTCGGCTCTTCGTCGAACGGCGGCATGGGCGGACTGCGCAGCCTGACCACCGTGCGCCAGGTACTGGAGCTTGGTCTTGGCGCCCTTGTCCTCCCCGACCAGTTCGCCGTACCGCGTGCCAAGGAGGCGTACGGCGAGGATGGGCATCTCAAGAACAAGGACAGCCAGGAAGCCTTCAAGGCCCTGATCCAGAAGCTTGCGCGCGCCGCGCATGTGCTGCATGGCTAGCGGCCGGATAGCTCCAGCACGCTTGCCATCATGACCTCCCGGACCGCCAAAGATCGCCTGATCGTCGCCCTCGACATGCCGACCGTCGAGGAAGCGCAGCGGCTCGTCGTGCGCCTCGGCGACACGGTCAGCTTCTACAAGGTCGGGCTGGAGCTTCTGTTCGCCGGCGGCCTCGACCTCGCCCGCTCGCTGAAAAGCGACGGCAAGAAGGTCTTCCTCGACATGAAGCTTCTCGACATCGGCACCACCGTCGAGCGCGCCGTCGCCAACGTCACCGAGATCGGCGTCGACGTCCTCACCGTGCACGGCCACGACCTCAAGACCATGCGCGCCGCGGTCGCCGGCCGCGGCTCGAGCAAGCTGAAGCTGCTCGCCGTCACCGTGCTGACCAACCTCACGGGCGATGACCTGAAGCAGCAGGGATCCACGCTCGCGCCCGCCGACCTGGTTTTGCATCGCGCCAAGCTCGCGCGCGAATCCGGCGTCGATGGCGTGATCGCCTCGGGGCAGGAGGCCCGGCGCATCCGCGACACCATCGGCCCGGGCTTCCTCATCGTCACTCCCGGTATCCGCCTGACCGGCAGCTCCACCGACGACCAGGAGCGGATCACCACGCCGGACAACGCCATTGCGTCAGGCGCCGATTGCATCGTCGTTGGCCGCCCGATCACCCAGGCGGACGACCCGAAGCTCGCCGCCGAAACCTTTGTCAACCACATCCGCGAAGCGGAGCTGCCCGGCTGACGCCGAGTGCTAGAAACGACGGGAGGAGTGCCGACATGCCCAAAGGATACGTGATCGTTCGCGCCGAGGTGACCAACCCGGAGAAGTGGGCGGAGTACGTGGCGAAGTCGAAAATCGCGCTCGAGAAATTCGGTGGCCGCCGCATCGTCGGCGGTGGTCAGGCGAAGATCGTCGAGGGCGATGGCCTGCCCCGCAACGTCGTCATCGAGTTCGACAGCTTCGACAACGCGCTCGGCTACGCCAGTTCCTCCGAATACGCCGAGGCCAAGAAGCTGCGCCAGGGCGCCGGTACGCTGCACATGGTCGTCGTCGAAGGCGTCTGACGGCAAGCGGCGCGGCCGCACCCGGTGTAAGGTCTGCCCATGCCGCACTTCCCAAGCAAAGGTGAGCGCCCGCCGTGGCGGGCAACGGTGCTGACGCTGTTTCCGGAGATGTTTCCGGGGCCGCTCGGCATCTCGCTGTCGGGCCAGGCGCTGGAAGCCGGTGTGTGGTCGCTCACGACCGTGCCGATCCGCGAGTTCGGCCTCGGCCGCCATCGCGCCGTCGACGACACCCCGGCCGGCGGTGGCGCCGGCATGGTGATGCGCGCCGACGTGCTTGCCGCCGCCATCGATCATGCGCGCGGCGCCGAACCCGACGCGCCGCTGATCTACCTTTCGCCGCGCGGCGAGCCGCTCACTCAGGCGCTGGCGCGCGAACTCATCGCCGGTCCGGGCGTGCTGTTGCTCGCCGGGCGCTTCGAGGGCGTCGACGAGCGCGTGCTCGCCGCCCGGCAGATCCGCGAAGTCTCGATCGGCGACTACGTGCTGTCGGGCGGCGAGCTTGCCGCCATGGTGCTCATCGACGCGTGCGTGCGCCTTTTGCCCGGCGTGATCGGCGCTGAAGGCTCGCTGAGCGAGGAAAGCTTCGAGGGCGGGCTCCTCGAGTATCCGCAGTATACGAAGCCGCGCGAGTGGGAGGGCCGCACAATTCCCGACGTGCTTCTCTCCGGCGACCACAAGAAGATCGCCGAGTGGCGGCACGCGGAAGCGGAGCGCGTCACCGCCGAACGCCGCCCGGATCTCGCGGCGCGGCTGCCTAGACGGCGGCCGACTTGAAGCGCCGCTCGACGATCCAGGCAATGAGTAGCCCGGCCAGAAACAGCGCATTCTGATAGACCGGCACGCCGAGCAAGATCAGGCCGCTGAGGCTCTCGTTTCTCCCCGGCCCTAACGTGACGTCCCATGCGCCGTAGGCGCCGATCGCCAGGGCCAGCCCCAGAGCCGTGCAAACGATCCGCGCGGCAGCGACCGAGCGCACGAAGCGGCTGGCCAGCCAATAGAAGAGCAGCGCCGGCACGGCCGCCCAGAGGATGATCGGCAGCCACTGGCGGGGCAGGTATCCGGCGCTGAAGTAGACGAGTTCGCCAAGACCGATGGCCGCAGTTAAGATGGCCAGAAACAGGGCCGGGCGCGCGTACGGCATGTGTCCTCCGCAATCGGTGGGTGCTGAAATTTCTGTCGCCGCAAGGACCATATCGACAAGCCAGTATGTTTGGGCTATGACCCGGGCAAATTCCCCAAGGCTTGCCGTTTAGGGGTGCCGGCCTGTCGCCGTGCCTCGATGGCCTATTTCTACGGTTTAGGTGCTCCATGAACGTTATCCAAGAGATCGAGCGCGAGCAGATGAGCGCCGTCACGGCGAAGCGCGGCGTGCCCGAGTTCGGCCCCGGCGACACCGTCAAGGTCATGGTGAAGGTGATCGAGGGCGACAACGTCCGCACCCAGGCCTACGAGGGCGTCGTGATCGGCCGCTCCGGCGCCGGCATCAACGAGAACTTCACGGTCCGCAAGATCTCCTACGGCGAGGGCGTCGAGCGCGTCTTCCCGGTCTACTCTCCCTACATCGCCGAGATCGAGGTCATCCGTCGCGGCAAGGTTCGCCGCGCCAAGCTCTACTATCTGCGTGGCCGCCGCGGTAAGTCGGCGCGCATCGCCGAGCGTTCGGATGCTCGCGCCCGCCGCCTTAACGCCGCCTGGAAGGGCTTCAAGAAGCAGAAGGGCGAGCCGGATGATCTGACGCAGATCAAGGGCATCGACGCCGATCTCGCCGCCCGCCTGCGCCAGCTCAATGCCATCAAGCTCGAGCAGATCGCCAACCTGTCGGACGACGACATCGCCAACCTCGACGAGACGCTGCAGCTCGGCGGTCGCATCGAGAAGGACGACTGGGTCGGTCAGGCACAGACGCTCATCACTGAGGCCTCCGCTGCCGAGGTTCCGGCCGAGGAAGAGGCGAAGGCCTAAGGCTTACTTTCAAGTTGGTTTACCGACACGGCGCGCCATCGGCGCGCCGTTCGTTTATTGCGCCCCCCGCAATTTGCACTACATTTGAGGGCCGGCCCGCTGGGGGCCGTCAGGATCTGCCGAATGTCGAACGTGGAAGTCGGTCGCGCACCCGACCGCGATGGGAAGGTCAGGCGTCACGGCCCGGAGGCCTTTGCCGGCATGCGCAAGGCAGGCCAGCTCGCCGCCGCTGCGCTCGATATGCTGACCGAGCACGTGAAGCCGGGCGTCACCACCGAGGAGCTCGACGAGCGCGTCCTCGCCTTCGCCCTCGACCACAAAGCCTATCCGGCGCCGCTCAACTACCGCGGGTTCCCCAAGGCCATCTGCACCTCGATCAACCACGTCGTCTGCCACGGCATTCCGGGGCCAAAACCCCTGCGCGAGGGCGACATCGTCAACATCGATGTGACGCTGATCGTCGACGGGTGGCACGGCGACACGAGCCGCATGTATCCGGTCGGGCCGATCGGGCGCCGCGCCGAACGCCTGATCACCGTCACCTACGAGGCCCTGCAGCGCGGCATTGCCCAGGTCCGCCCCGGCAACACCACCGGGCACATCGGTGCCGCCATCCAGGCGTACGCCGAGGCCGAGCGCTGCTCGATCGTGCGCGACTTCTGCGGCCACGGCCTGGGGCGCGTGTTCCACGATCGCCCCAACATCCTGCACTACGGCGAGGTCGGCGAAGGCGTCGTGCTCGAGCCGGGCATGCTCTTCACCATCGAGCCGATGATCAACCTCGGGCGCCCCCACGTGAAGGTGCTGCCCGACGGCTGGACCGCCGTCACCCGCGACCGCGAGCTGTCGGCGCAGTTCGAGCACAGCGTGGGCGTCACCGAGACCGGGGTCGAGGTCTTCACCCACTCGCCCGCCGGCATCGATTTCCCGCACTTCCAGAACTAGGGATGCTGGGCGTGCGCCATGCCGGATCGCGACGAGATCGACGGCAAGGCTGGCGCTGACAGGCAAGGCTCCTTTTTAGAAGCGCCGCTACCGGACCACAGCGGGCATCGCCAGCGGCTGCGCGAGCGCTTCCGCAAGGGCGGCGCCGATGCGTTGCCCGACTACGAGCTGTTGGAGCTGGTGTTGTTCCGGGCGCTGCCGCGGCGCGACACCAAGGGCATCGCCAAGCGCCTGCTCGCCCGCTTCGGCAGCTTCGCCGAGGTGGTCAACGCACCCGACCCGCGCCTCAAGGAAGTGGACGGCGTGGGCGACAGCGTCGTCACCGAGCTGAAGCTCGTCCGCGCCGCAGCGCTGCGCATGATGCGCTCCGAGCTGGTGCAGCGCCCGGCACTCGCATCCTCGAAGCAAGTGCTCGACTACCTATTCGCGGCGCAAAGCTACGAGCACCGCGAGCAGTTCCGCATCCTGTTCCTCGACAAGCGCAATCGGCTCATCGCCGACGAGGTCCAGCAGCAGGGCACCGTCGACCACACGCCCGTCTACGTGCGCGAGGTGGTGAAGCGCGCGCTGGAGTTATCTGCAACCGCGATAATTCTCGTCCACAATCACCCCTCGGGCGACCCGACGCCGTCCCGCGCGGACGTCGACATGACGAAGCAAATCGTCGCAACCGCGGCCCCGCTGGGGATCGCCGTTCACGACCACATTATTGTTGGGCGTGAAGGACATGCGAGCCTCAAGGCCCTGCGCCTCATTTGATGCGACTTTTCCCTGCAGACCGCCGGCCCATGATAAAGTTGGTCGGACAACGAATCGCCGGATCGGCGCCATTTGCGACGTTGCGTAACTAGCCATTTACCCGGCCAAGGTGGACTACGGCCTAGAGCCGAATCGCCACGCGCCTTTCGACACGAGGAACTATGTGCGGCATCGCAGGACTGATCGACCTCACCGGTAAGCGGCAGCCCGACGCGGGGATGCTGCAGAAGATGGCGGATGCGATCTGGCACCGCGGCCCCGACGCGGACGGCTACCTCGTCCGTCCCGGCTTCGGCTTCGCCAACCGCCGCCTGTCGATCATCGGCCTTGGCGACGGCTCGCAGCCGATCTTCAACGAGGATGGCACCATCGCCGTCGTCTACAACGGCGAGCTGTTCGACTATCCCGAGCGCAAGGCGGAGCTCGAGGCCAAGGGCCACGTCTTCCGCACGCACACCGACACCGAGATCATCGTCCACCTCTACGAGGAATACGGCGAAGGTGTCTTCGAGCACTTGAAGGGCCAGTTCGCCATCGCGCTAGTTGACTTCACCAAGCGCACCATCTTTCTCGCCCGCGACCGCGTCGGCATCTGCCCGCTGCATTGGAGCCGGCAGGGCGACTGGATGTTCTTCGGCTCCGAGATCAAGGCGATCCTCGCGTCCGGTGCCGTTGCCGCCACCGCCGATCCGCGCGGGCTCGACCAGCTCTTCACGTTCTTCGCCATGGGCACGCGCCGCACGATGTTCGAAGGCGTGCAGTCGCTGCTGCCCGGGCACTATCTCAAGATCGCCTTCCGCCGCGACGGCAAGGCCACCGAGATCGTCGAGCGCCGCTACTGGGACTTCGATTTCCCCGATGCCGGCAGCGAAGAGAACCCGCGCAATATCGAAACCGCGATCGACGAGTTCGAGGCGCGCTTCCGCCGCGCCGTCGAAATCCGCCTGCGCGCCGACGTTCCGGTCGTCGGCTATCTCTCAGGCGGCGTCGATTCCGCTTACGTCCTCGCCACCGCCTCGAAGCTGCGCGGCTCGCCGGTGCCGAGCTTCACCATCCAGGTGCCCGGCAAGGGCCTCGACGAGACTACCGACGCGCTGTTCACCGCGCGTGCTATCGGCAGCCTGCCGACCATCCTGCGCTCCGACAGCACCGTCATCGCCAACACCTATCCGCAGCTCATCGCTTCCGCCGACTGCCCGGTGATCGACACGTCGTGCGCGGCGCTGTGGCGCCTGTCGCAGGAGGTGCACGACCAGGGCTACAAGGTGGCGCTCACCGGCGAAGGCTCGGACGAGGCGTTCGCCGGCTACATCTGGTTCAAGCTGCGCAAGCTCAGCTACTTCATGGACGTCGGCGGCACGAATGCGTCCGACACGTTGAACCGCATGTTCCGCCGGCGCATGTCGCCGCACATGAGCCACGCGCAGCTGAAGCGCATCGACGGGATGATGGGCCGCGCCCACGCCCAGACGCTCATCTATCACCTCGTTTCGCAGTCGCGCGACCGCTACTTCTCCGCCGCCATGAAGGATCGCCTCGGCGACTACGTCGCCTACGAGGACGTGCCGATCGAGACCGAGCGCGTGCGCCGCTGGAGCCCGCTGAACCAGTCGCTCTACTACGGCTACAAGATCCATCTCGCCGGCCTGCTGCTGAACCACAAGGGCGACCGCGTCGCCATGGCCAACAGCGTCGAGACCCGCTACCCGTTCCTCGACGAGGACGTCATCGACTACGTGTCGAAGCTGCATCCCTCGTTGAAGCTGCGCGGCCTCACCCGCGACAAGTATCTGTTGCGCCAGGCCGCCGCCCGGCTGTTGCCGAAGGAGGCCGCCTTCCGCAAGAAGGGCATGTTCCGCGCGCCGCTGGCGGAATCCTTCTTCGTCGATCCGCCGGAGTACGTGCGCGGGCTCATGAGCCGCGAGTCGCTCAATCGCACCGGCTACTTCGACACGGATACCGTTCTGCGCGATTACGAAGCCATCAGCCGCGGCGAGGGCTCGAAGATCAACGTGTTTCTCAAGATGGGCCTCACCGGCGTGCTGTCGACGCAGCTTTGGCACCACCTCTACCTCGGTGGCGGCCTGTGCGAGCTGCCGGAGAGCTCGCCACGGCCGGCGGTCGAGCGCCCCGCCGCCGTGCCGTCCGCGGCGGCCTGATCGGCTTAGACGGGAACGCGGCGATAGCCGCGCATCTGGCTGGCGAACACGAACAGGAAGCCCATCGCGGCGATGGCGGCGAGGCTGAGGAAGGTCGTGGCGTGGCCGAAGTTGTCGCTCATGTAGCCGGCAAACGTCGTGCTGAGCGCCGCGCCGATACCGATGGCGCTGCCGACGAACCCCTGCGCCAGGCTGAAGTGACCGGTGCCGCGTGACGCGTCGGCGATGACCAGCGGGACCATCACGCCGAGCACCGCCGCCGAGATGCCATCTAACAGCTGCACCGCGACGAGCGTGTAGGGATCGCTCACCATGGCAAACAGGAACCCGCGCAGCGGCAGCGCCGCGAAGCCGATGAGCAGCATGGCACGGTTGCCGCGGACGCGCGCCTGACGGCCGACCCAGGGCGAGAACAGCGCCACGATGAGCTGCGGCACCACCATGCAGGCGCCGATCAGAATGGTCGCGTGATCGCTCGAGCGCATGGTCATCACGCTGGCGAGCGTCGGCATCATCGCCGCGTTGGCGAGATGGAACAGCACCATGCAGAAGGCGAAGAAGACGAGCGCCTGGTTGCGTAAGACGTCGCGCAACGTGGCCGCCGGATCGCCCGGATGCGGTGCCGCCCTGCCGCCGTGCACGCGCTCCACGTCGAGGTCCTCGGGCCGGATGCGGGACAGCGCGAACAGCATCGGGATGCACAGCGCCGCGGTGACGAAGAACACCGCCTGGTTGGAGATGAGATACCCGCACAGCCCCATGCCCGCCGCCGCGAGGCCGGCGCCGATCGACGCGAGGCTGGCGTTGCGACCCAGTCGCTCGCTCACCCGGTCATAGCCGACGAGGCCGAGCGATATCGCCGCGATGGCGGGACCGAGGATGCAGCTCGCACCCGCGTGCAGGATCGCCGCCCCCAGCACCACTGGAAGAATCGGGAATGTGCCGATGGCGAGCGCGCTCACCGCTATGGCGCACACCGCGCCGGCGATCAGCACGCGAATGCGCGAGGCAGCGTCGACGATCGCGCCGCCGGGAAGCTGTCCGGCAAGCGCCGTGAGACCGGCCACCGACAACACCATGCCGATGTCGATCTGCGTCCACTTCTGGGTAGTGAGGTAGAGGGCGACGAAGGCGCCGAAGCCGACCTGCACGTCGGCCAGGCAAAAGATGAACCAGTCGAGGCCGCGCAGGCTCCGGCGGCTCGGATGCGCGCGCGAGCGCCGGGGCGCATCGTCCGATGCGCTGCTCGAATCAACAGTCGCTGCGGCCATTGTTCGGCCTTGTCATACCGGCGGCTACGGACCCCCGCGCGCAGCCGCTACGTTGGGTGGAGTGGGCGAGCCGAGCACGACGATCGGCTCCCCTTCGAGAAACTCTGGTGCGAGCCGAACCTGGTCACGCGTCAGCTCGACGTTGACCGGGTCGAGCTGGCCGGCGGACGGAAAGCGCAGCGCGCTCCACGCCACGGCGATCTTGCGGCTGCCGACGCCGAGGAATCCGCCGAAGTCGATGATGGCGGCGCGCACCTGGCCGTTGCGGCTCACGATGATGTCGACGATGCGGCCCATGTCCTCGCCGGTGGGGCTGCGCACGTTGCGGCCGAGAATGCCGCCGGCATCGCGATCGTCGACGACGGTCGCCGGCGTGCCCTGCTTGGCGGCCGACGGAGCGTCGGGTTTCTTGGGATCGGTGGCAGCGGGCAGAGTCGATATGGCCAATGGGAGGGCAACAAGCGTTGCCGCTGCCAGGCTGAAAACCCTGAAGGATGCTGGCATGTGAATACGCCTGCTATTGAGGATAAAGCCCAACGGCCGGCGCAAGCCCTGGGTTCCCGCGGCCCTAAAGGGCTACAATTCGCTTTGAGGTTCGGCGACGAGTTTATTCGAACTTTGAGTCGCTGATGTCGATCGACACCATCAGCATCTCCAATATTGGGCGTCGGTCGGGGCCGCGCGTATAGGCGCGGCGCTTGGTCGGTAGGCGGATGCCGTTTGCCACGACGTAGTCCGAGGTGAGCTGTGCTGCCGGAAAGCCCCCAGCGATGTTCACCGCGTAGTCGTGCCGGCGCAGGAGGAAATCCGGGCCGAAGAAAAAATCCTGGATGAGGCTGTGGGTTTCGATCGCGCCGGGAAAATACGCGCGCAGCACGCGCCAAGTCTCGGACCCCTCGCGCCACGGCTCGGTCTCCTCGACCTCGACGCCGTCCATAGCCAACAGGAACGGCGTTGTGAGGTAGGTCCACAGCGCTTCGCCATTGAAATAGGCGCGCTGCAACGGGTCCCAATGCGTGTGCATCTGGTGACCGGCAAAAGAGTCCTTGGGCGACCGGCGCTCCGCAACAACCTTGCCGTCCAGCTTCTCGATCGCGATTCTGTCCGGAGTGAAGACGGTGCGCTGATCGGGCGCTCCGTACGGAAAGACCGACGAGCGCTCCTCGTGTAGCCAGACCGTCATACTGCGCGGAGCAGGATCTTGCGGAACGCCTTTGAGTGGGAAGAAACCTCCGCCGCTGACGATCGTGGCTTCGACCTTCGAAAATCCGCTCCACCGGTCCGCGCCACCGTGTGCGTCCAAGACCTTTGCCAGCAATTCATTCACACGCAATCTCCACCCACAAAATCATCCGATGGCGCAATTCCTGTGAGCTTGGCTCCGGCCTGCAGCACTGACAGTGTGCGCCCGCGCGGGGCGCACACCGCTATCGCATCGTCAGGCGGCTTTACTCGCGGCTTTGACGGCCTTGCCTTGAATGAATGCGAGCAAGTCGGCGTTCACGTCATCCTTGAGTGTCGTGCACAGACCGTGCGGCGCGCCCTTGTAGACTTTGAGCTCGGAGCCCTTGATCAGCTTCGCCTGCAGGGCTCCGGCATCCGGATAGGGGACGATCTGATCGTCGTCGCCCTGGATGATCAGCGTCGGCACGTCGAACTTCTTCAGGTCCTCCGTCTGATCGGTTTCGGAGAAGGCCTTGATGCAGAAGTACGCCGCCGGGAAGCCGGCCAGCATGCCCTGCAGCCAGAAGGATTCGCGGACGCCTTCGGAAACCTTCGCGCCCTTACGGTTGTAGCCGTAGAACGGCAAGCTCAGATCCTTGAAGAACTGCGAGCGGTCGCCTTGCACGCCGGAGCGCAACTGGTCCAGCGCCTCGATGGGCGTGCCACCGGGATTGTTCGGCGTCTTGAGCATGAGCGGCGGCACCGACGAAATGAGCACCGCCTTGGCGACGCGCTTCGTGCCGTGACGGGCGATATAGCGCGCCACTTCGCCGCCGCCGGTCGAATGTCCGACGTGAATGGCATCCTTGAGATCGAGATGGGCGACGAGCTCGGCCAGGTCGTCGGCATATGTATTCATATCGTTGCCGTTCCACGGCTGGTCGGAGCGACCATGCCCGCGGCGATCGTGAGCTACGCAGCGGTAGCCGCGCTCGCTGAGGAAGAACATTTGGTCTTCGAAAGCGTCCGCGGAAAGCGGCCACCCGTGGCTGAATACGACTGGCTGACCTTTGCCCCAGTCGTTGTAGTAGAGCTTCGTGCCGTCCTTGGTGGTGAACGTCGGCATGGTCCAACACTCCCAATATGCACTCTGATTGACTGAACCCGTTGAGCCCTCAGCTCGGCGAGGACGATAGCTGCAACGGCGTCGACAAGAACGGCGGGATTGCCACCAGGGTTATTAGCTCGCTTAGAACAATTGCTGCCCGCGCCGTGCCCACTGAGCGCGGGCCGGCCGGGTGCCTTACGTGCACAAATTTTGCGCAACGCATTCGCGATTTCCGGGACATTTGTCTCGAACGCGAAGAGTTCGCTCGTCGTGAGCGAAAGCGTCCACCACCGCGAAGAAGCCTGAGGACGGCACAAGCGCCGCCCCTTGCATGCCTCTCAACTTTTGCGGTCGCGCAGGCCTAGAGTGCGCAAGCGCAGCGCGTTGAGCTTGATGAAGCCTGCCGCGTCCTTCTGGTCGTAGGCGCCCTTGTCGTCCTCGAAGGTGACGAGCGTCGAGGAGTAGAGCGACTTGGGGCTCTCGCGGCCGATCACCGTGGCGTTGCCCTTGTAGAGCTTCAGCCGCACCTCGCCCTCGACGTGCTCCTGGCTCTTGTCGATCGCCGCCTGCAGCATCTCGCGCTCCGGCGAGAACCAGAACCCGTAGTAGATGAGCTCCGCGTAGCGCGGCATCAGCTCGTCCTTCAGGTGCATGGCACCGCGGTCGAGGGTGATCGATTCCATGGCGCGATGCGCGGCGAGCAAGATCGTGCCGCCGGGCGTCTCGTAGACACCGCGCGACTTCATGCCGACGTAGCGGTTCTCGACAAGATCGAGCCGGCCGATGCCGTTGTCGCGGCCGTAGTCGTTGAGCGTCGCCAGCAGATTGGCCGGGCTCAACGGATTGCCGTTGACCGAGACCGCGTCGCCCTTCTTGAAGCCGACGGTGATGACGGTCGGCTTGTCGGGCGCTTCCTCCGGCGAGATGGTGCGTTGGTAGACGTAGGGCGGCGGCTCGACCGCCGGGTCCTCCAGCACCTTGCCCTCGGAGGACGAGTGCAGCAGGTTCGCGTCGACCGAGAACGGCGCCTCGCCGCGCTTGTCCTTGGCGATCGGAATCTGGTTCTTCTCGGCGAAGGCGATAAGGTCTTCGCGGCTCTTGAACTCCCAGTCGCGCCACGGGGCGATGATCTTGATGCCCGGCTCGAGCGCGTAATACGACAGCTCGTAACGGACCTGGTCGTTGCCCTTGCCGGTGGAGCCGTGGGAGACGGCGTCGGCGCCGACGGCCCGCGCGATGTCGATCTGCTTCTTGGCGATCAGCGGCCGTGCGATCGAGGTGCCGAGCAGGTAGACGCCCTCATAGAGCGCGTTGGCGCGGAACATCGGAAACACGTAGTCGCGCACGAACTCCTCGCGCAGGTCCTCGATGTAGATGTTCTCCGGCTTGATGCCGAGCATCAGCGCCTTCTCACGCGCCGGCTCGATCTCGCCGCCCTGGCCGAGGTCGGCGGTGAACGTCACCACCTCGGCGCCGTAGGTCTGGTGCAGCCACTTGAGGATGATCGAGGTATCGAGGCCGCCTGAGTAGGCGAGCACGACCTTTTTGATCGGCTTGGCTTTCGAGGTCATGGGGGCTCTTTGGGGTTCGAAGACGCACCTGCCTGTACGAAATTATGTACGGCTTTGCCATAGGCATCGGCGCCGCTTGCTTGGCGCCCAACGGGGCTCGCCGTGTGCGTCGCGAGGCGCTTCGCTTTCTAGCCGGGCGACGATCTTGGAGATCGCTCCGCGGGTCATGTCGACCTCGTCGGCGACCGTGCTCGGCGATGGCGCCGCTGCCACAACCCGATCTGGCAACTGCAAGCGCCGGCGCTTTTCCATTTGCGGTCTATGCAACCTATGGTACTCGTTGGCCGCGGGGACACCCATCGGGGGAGTATTTTTATGCGTACCCACGTCGCGCGCGGCATTGCATTGGCCGCCGCCGTCACCCTTGCGTTCGCCGCCAGCGCCATCGCTGCCGAGGAAACGAAACCTGCCAAAACCGAGAAGAAGCCGCCGTCGGTCTGCGTCGGTCTCGACCTCACCGCTTGCGGCGCCAAGGCCGAATGTTTTTGGAAGCAGCAGATTACGACCAAACAGGGCAAGACCAGGAAGGCCCACTGCCGCCTGAAGCCGCGTCAGCAGATGGCCAAGAAGGCGGTCTAACCGCCACTCCGGACGAGCCTTTTCCCGCTGCGCGTTATGGCATGCGCAGGGTCGCGAACATCGTGCCGATGTTCAGCGGGATGACCGTCATCAGCGTCAGCATGTCGACGGGCGGCCAGACGTTGCCGCCCGCGGCGTGGCCGCCTTCCGCCTGATAGCTGGCGAACACCTTCTTGATCGAGCGCGTCGCCATATTGGCCGCGTCGAGCACGGCCGCGTTGGCCTCGGCGGTCGGCCAGGCAACGGCGTGCGGCACGCCCGACGACATCATCACGTAGGCCATCGGCCACGCCGCTGTTGGCGCCGCGAACGGCATCATCGTCAGCCACGCGGCCATCGGATTTGCCGCATTGGCGACCGGTTGCACGGGCATTGCGCTCATCGCGCTCAGCGCCCCGCTCATGGCGGTGGCGAACGCCGCCATGGCCTCGAAGGGATTGGACGGCAAAGGCGCCGGGGCCGGTGCCAGCGGCTTCGCCCATGCAAACGGGTCGAAGGCGGCCAAGGCAGACGACGGCGGCGCCAACGGCACCGGCCATTGCCAGGGGTTCGGCTCGGGTTTCGGCGGCGTCGGCTGCAGCACGCCCGACCAGAAGCTCAGCACCTGATCGGCCATCGCCGCATAGGCGGCGGTGCTCGCCGCCGAATAGCCGAACGCGGCATCGGTGCAGCTGCGGGCGAAGCGCTTCTGAAGCTCGGGGTCTAGCATGCGGCGCGCCTTCTCCTTGCCCCCGCAAGCACTGCGGAAACCGTAATCCGATTGCTGCAATGCAACAAGACAATTGCGCGTGAGATCACTTGGACTTTCGGCGTCACGCGGTCTGCGCAGCCGGTTCAGCGGCGCTCGGCGGCGCTGCTGCGGGCGGCGGCGCATCGGCGCGCTTGCCGCCGGCACGGCGTCCGGCGACAAGCCAGTAGGCAAGACCGGCAAGCGTGCCGGTCGTCAGAAAGGACGTGAGGGCATAGCTGTTGAAGATGGACGGCTGGCCAACCACCTCGTTGGCGTAATAGGCGACGAAGCCGCCGGCGCCGATCAAAAGCCCAACGACCGCGTAGTAGAGCCACGAGCGCACGTGCCACATCTCGCCGATGCCGTTGGCCAGCATGGCGAATGGGAAAGCGAAAATCGCCGAATGGGTCGCGGCAAGCAGTGCCAGCACGCCGGCGTTGGCTAGCCGCTCCGGTTGGGCTTCCGCCGGCAGATTGGCGATGTCGGCCGGGGGCACGACGAAGGCGACGGTCACCGCGCCGGCCACGAGGCAGGCGATGATGAAGCCGAATAGGACGCGCAGCAGCGTGATCGTGATCATGGCCGGGCTCGCTCGGTTTATGCCGCGTGCGAAGTCTATAGGCCCAAAGTCGCCCGGCTCAACCCTAAACGGCGCTTCTGCCTAATAGGCGCAACCCCCTCCCGCTGTCGCGCTTCGCGCGTCCAGCCGACCTCTCCCCCTGGGAGAGGTTAAGTACAGTGGCGCCCCTAACCTCTCCCATTGGGAGAGGTCGGAAGCGAATGCAAATGAGCTTCCGGGTGAGGGGTTGCCCGGCACCCTAAGCGTTGCGGCCGGCGATCAGCCAGTAGACGAAGCCGGCGGCGAAACCGGCTGTGGCGAACACCTGCCACACCAGCGCTTCCGAGGATGCAACCGTTCCCGCCTGCCCATAACGCGCGAGCAGCGGAATGGCGGCGAGGGCGATGCCCCCGCCCAGGACGTAGTAGGCAATCGAGCGGATGCGCGCGACCTCGCCGATGACCACCATGAGCAGCGCCGGGGTGAGCGTGATGCTCGCCATCAGCATCATCCCCTGGTTCATCACCGCGAAGATCGTCTCCACGTCCTCATTGCCGATCGGATTGACGTGCAGGAACTGAGTGATGCGCTCCAGCCCCAGGGTCACCAGCACGAACAGCGCGGCGATAGCCGACATGATCAGCGCGAAGGGGATGACGATGAGGATGCGGCCGGCGGTCTTCCAGAACACGTCTAGTGCCCCGATTCCGAAGTTCGCCAAAGCTTGCAGCCGGGGTTCGGAGCGAACTTCGGAATCATAAGGGGCACTAGAACCATTGATTTGCTAGCGTGATTCAGATCGAGAAATTCGCTCGATACCTCGCAGCTGATGTTAGCGAATTTCACGATCATCACGCTAGGTCAGGCCCCACTACCGCTCGTCGCCACGTCCGCCAGCGCCCGCTCGCTCGCCCGCTGCTTCACGCTCGCCGACTTGAGCTGGCCGCAGGCCGCGTGGATGTCGCGTCCGCGCGGCGTGCGCACCGGGCTCGCGTAGCCTGCCTTGTTCACCACCTCGGCGAACCGCTCGATCTGCTCCCAGTCGGAGCACTCGTATGGCGCGCCCGGCCACGGGTTGAAGGGAATGAGATTGATCTTGGCGGGAATGCCGGCCAGCAGGCGTACCAACTCCTTCGCCTCGGCAAGGCTGTCGTTGACGCCCTTCAGCATGACGTATTCGAAGGTGATGCGGCGCGCGTTCGACAGCACCGGATAGTTGCGGCACGCCTCGAGCAGCTCGGCGATCGGATACTTGCGGTTGATCGGCACCAGCTCGTCGCGCAACTCATCGCGCACCGCGTGCAACGAGATGGCGAGCGACGTTCCCGTCTCAGCACCCCAGCGGGCGATCTCCGGCACGATGCCCGACGTCGACAGCGTGATGCGCCGCTTCGACACCGACAGCGCCTCGCCGTCGGCGGCCAGCTCCATCGCCGCCTTGACGTTGTCGAAGTTGTAGAGCGGCTCGCCCATGCCCATGAGCACGATGTTGGTGATCTTGCGATCGGAGGATGGGAGGAGGCGCCCATCGCCGGGGACCTCTGCGCCCTGCCAGTCGCCGATGCGGTCGCGCGCCAGCAGGATCTGCCCGACGATTTCCTGGGCCGTGAGATTGCGCACGAGACGCTGCGTGCCCGTATGGCAGAACGTGCAGTTGAGCGTGCAGCCGACCTGGCTCGAGATGCACAGCGTGCCGCGCTCGCTCTCGGGGATGTAGACGGTCTCGACCTCGGGCGCCTTGCCGTCGCGGCCCAGCGCCGGCAAGCGCAGCAGCCATTTGCGCGTGCCGTCGACCGATACCTGCTCGGTGACGATCTCCGGCCGCGCCAGCGTGTAGCGCTGGCTGAGCTCGGTGCGCAGCTCCTTGGCCACGTCGGTCATCGCGTCAAAAGTCGACACACCGCGCACGTACAGCCACGAATAGAGCTGGTTGACGCGCATGCGTTGCTGCTTTTCCGGCACGCCGGCGGCAGCGAGCGCCGCGCGCAGCCCCTCGCGGCCAAGACCGGCAAGCGAAGGCTTGTCGGCCGCAGCGATGGCGGATGGCGTGTCGAGCGTCAGAACCATGTCGATCCGGTGATGCGGCTGGCCCCTATCTAACGATGCGCCCCATGAACAGCAAATCCCCAGGCCCGGGAGGGTCTGGGGATTGCAATCTCGAACATCCAGGCGGGGGACGAACGTCCCGGGTTCTCTGCTAGGCGGCGGGCACCCAGCGGCCGGCTATGTAGCCGAAAGCGACCGCATCGGGGTTTAGTCTAGCCGACCGGCGAAGCCCTTCGGCTTCCTTCACGTCGGCCTCACCGAGAACGACCTGGGGGCGGGCTGCTTTGACCGTGTCGTGAAATCCACTGAGAAGAATCACTCTCTTCCCGCGGACCTCGATCTTCGGACATGCCATGCGTCACCTCCTCTGCAGGAAGATCAGCGCTGCGGCGGATTGGCGGTTCGGGGGAAACCAGTATTCTGTCGATAAAGCAGCGACCCGCAGCCGTTTCTGATCACCTACAACGTGGACTATACGTGACTTGTGTGACACGTGAAATAACTTTCCATTGCGGAACCGTAAGGAAAATGTTGACAAAACTGGAATGATCCACTTGCTGCGCCGCGTCATTTTCCGAGCGGCACATTGAACTGCAGCCGGCCACTCCAGTTCTGCGTCGCTGCCGACGTCGTGCCGCTCTCGACGCCGCCCGTCGCCTGAACGCTCGATCCGTCCTTCACGCCATAGGCGACGCCAGCCTCCGCTTTCAGGTTCACGTCGGTCGGCTGAACTGCCGTCACAGCCGGATTGAGCGCCTGCCAATTGTCGAAGCCGGCGAAGGCGCCGACCGCGGCCCGCGGCTCGATGAACGTCGCATCGTCGACCGCGAAGCGCTTGGAAATCTCCGGCAGCACCTCGACTTTGCCCGTGCCGGCAGCCTTAGTGGCGCCTGTGCCTGAATCGCGCACCGCGTCCTCGATGAAGACCACGCCGACGCTGGGGGCGACTTTCCACCCGCTCACGTCGCGCGTTCCGGTGAGCTTGCCGCGCACGAGACGGCGGGCCGTGAGGCTGTCGTCGATCTCCGAGCTGGCGACGGCATTTTCCGTCTCGCCCCATGCGGCGCGCCCGTCGAAGGTGACGCCGGAAGCCACCTTCATGCTCATGTAGGGGCCGAACATCCAGCCCTTCGCCGCCATCGTCGGCGTGTCGTACTCGTAGCTTTCGACGCCGCGATCGACCTGCGCCAGGGCGCCGAGCATGATGTCGGGGCCGACCATCGAGCGCGTGCCGAAATAGAGAACTCCGAGATTGCCGCCGGTCGAGCCTGCGCCGAGGCTGGTCTCCTCGTAGTTCTGCATGCGTCCCTCGAGCCAGAAGTCGACCAATCCGGGCTGGGGTGCCTTGCTGCCGTTGGTCGCCGCGGCGATCTCCGACAGGCTGACCGAGAACTCGACGTCCTTGGCGCGGCCGTCGTCATCCATGATCACGGTGCTCGACAAGGGCTTGTCGGGATTGGCGATGGGAGTCGGTGCGCGGTCGATGCGCAAACGGTCCGGCTCACGCGCATTCAACAGGCCCTTGCGCCGCTCCAGGAACGCCGCGTTGGCCGCTTCGGTGCGTGTCGACGTGCAGCTGACGGCGACGGACGCGGCGGAAGCATCAGTGGCAGCGAAGCGGAAGCTGTAGGTGCCGTTGACGGGGGCGGTGAAGGTCGCGGATATCGCCGAGGTGCCCCCGATCAGCGACGCCGGCGCGCCGGGGCCACTGACGAGCGCCACGGACGCGCCGTAGGCCGCAAAGCTCAGCTGGTCGCCCTGGCCGAGGGCCACGTGCCGAGCAACCGGCGTGTTGGCGCTCACATCGGCGTTGAGCGCCCCGGCGTTCACCGCCGGGCAGCCTTCCGTCGCGAGCGCCGCTCCCGCGACGGCCTGGGCGACCGCGCCGATGATCGCTGCCAATGTGGCGCGTGCCGCATTCCGGTTTCCCGGGATGCGTTTCCGGCTCTGCATGATCGATGCTCCGCCTACGCGAACTAGCTGGTGGATTCGTCGTCGTTGCTGCGGGGCAAAATCGACGGAAGTATGAAATCTGGCCAGAGGCTTAGCAGCTCTGACCTGACTGCATGGCTGACGGATTTGTGGGCAGGCGCGCCACCATCGCGTCGGCGATCTCGCGGGCGCCCTGCACGATGGCGGAAGCGCCGTAGTTCGCGAGGTAGGCCGCCTCCTCGTCGGAGTGCGCGTGCGCGACGATGTAGAGATCGCGGTTGACGGCACGCGCCTGCGCGACGATCTGGCCCGCCTCGAACGCCTCCGGCACCGCAACGAACAAGGCGGCCGCTTGCGGCAGGTTGGCGGCCACGAGCGACGCCGGCGCGCTCGCCGCCACCGCCTCGATACCCCGCGCCTTCAGCTTGGCGACGATCTCGTCCTTCTCGTCGATGACGAACAGCGGCACGTTCGCTGCTTCCAACGCCTCGCACACCCACTTGCCGATGCTGCCGCAGCCGACGAGCACCGTGTGGCCCCGCTGGGTCGTCGCCTCGATCTCGGCGGCCACTGCCGGCTTGGCGACCTGCGACGGGGCGGGCGCGGCCGGCGTCGGTGCCACCGGAGCCAAAACGCCGTCGCGCGCCTCGATCCACGGTTTCATGCGGTCGAGCAGCATGAACAGCAGCGGGTTGAGCAGGATCGAGATGATCGCACCGGCGAGGATCAGCTCGCGGCCCTGCTGCGGCATCAGGTTCAGCGAGACGCCGAGCGTCGCCAGGATGAACGAGAACTCGCCAATCTGCGCCAGGCTGGCGGCGATGGTCGCCGCCGTTCCCCACGGGCGGCCGAAGGCGCGCACGATCGCCAGCGCCGCCACCGACTTGGCGACGATGATGATGGCGACGGTCGCCAGCACCGGCAGCGCATCGTTGATGAGGATCTTCGGGTCGAACAGCATGCCGACCGAGATGAAGAACAGCACCGCGAAGGCGTCGCGCAACGGCAGCGTCTCCGATGCCGCCTGCTGGCTGAGGGCCGATTCGCTCAGGATCATGCCGGCGAAGAAGGCCCCCAGTGCAAACGACACGTCGAAAAGCTGTGCCGCGCCGTAGGCGCAGCCGAGCGCGATGGAGAGCACCGCCAGGCGGAACAGCTCGCGCGAGCCGCCGTGGGCGACATAGTGCAGAATCCACGGGATGATCCGGCGGCCGAACACCAGCATGACGGCGACGAACGCCGCGACCTTGGCGATGGTCACCAGCAGCGTGGTGACGATCTCCGTCATCTCGAAGCTGGAGGCGGCCGCGCTCTGCAGGCTGCCGTTCAAGATAGGCACGAGCGCCGGCAGCATCACCAGCGTCAGCACCATCACCAGGTCCTCGACGATGAGCCAGCCCACCGCGATGCGGCCGCGCTCGGTGTTGAGGATGCGCCGCTCCTGCAGCGCGCGCAGCAGCACCACGGTGCTCGCCACGGACAGCGCCAAGCCGAAGGTGATGCCGGCCCCGATCGACCAGCCCAAGATATGGCCGAGCCCGATGCCGAACATCGTCGCCACGGCGATCTGCACCACGGCGCCGGGAACGGCGATGGTTCGTACCGACCACAGGTCTTTCAGCGAGAAATGCAGGCCGACGCCGAACATCAGCAGGATCACGCCGATCTCGGCCAGCTCGCTCGCCAGCGACTGGTCGGCGACGAAACCCGGCGTGTGCGGACCGAGCAGCACGCCCGCCAGCAAATAGCCGACGAGCGGAGATACGCGAATGCGTTGAGCGATGGCGCCGAACAGGAAAGCGAGGCAGAGCCCCACGACGATGGTGGCGATTAGCGGCGTGTCGTGGTGCATACGTCCTGGCGGCCTCATTCGAAGGTTGAGAGCGCATTGTAAGGACGAATGCGGAAAAAGCACCCCTCATGCGATGACGCATGCGTGATGGACAGCGGTGCGCGCCTACGCCTGCCGTGCGCCCATCGCCTGCTTCAGCACGCGGGCAAAATTGCCGATGGCGATCTTCTCGATGCTCTCGGCGGGGAAGCCCGCTTTCTGCCAGAAACGGACGACCTTCTGCAGATCGGCGTAGCTGGCGATCGCCGGCCGCGAGACCGCATTCATGTCGGTGCCGAACGCGACGTGATCATCGCCCAGCCACTCGCCCAGTTCCCACACGCGCGCGGCGTAGGTCTCCGGCGTGCCGCCGACATCGGCGCGCATCGGCCAGACGCCGACCACGCCGCCCTTGTCGGCAATCAGCTTTGCCGTGTCGTATGAGAGCTGCCGCGCCTGCCACACCGGCATCTTCCAATTGGGCGTGCGCGTGCGCGTCACCGACGAGTGCGACCAGATCACCGGCTGCGCCGCCACGTCCAGCGCGTGGCGCGCGGCCTTGTCGGTGCAGTGGGCGAGGTCGACGAGGATGCCGAGACGATTGCATTCGGCGATCACCTCACGCCCGAGCTCGGTGAGACCGTCGTGCTGCGGTGGCTCGGTCTGGAAGTCGCCCAACGGGTTGTCGATGTAGTGGACGAGCTGCACACTCCGCACGCCCTGCTCGTAGGCGTGCGCCAGCGGCGCGATGCCGTCCTCGACGAAGGTCGCGCCTTCCACCGTCAGCACCACGTGCGGCTCGCCGGCGAGCGCTCTGTCGACGTCCTCCGGCGTCAGCACCAGCTTCAGCTTCTGCCCGTCAAGGTGCTGCTTGATGCGGGCGACGTCGTCCTCGAACCACTTGCCGGCCTCGCCGCGATTGGGCGAGCCCTTCTGCTTGATGCCCTTGCCGGTGATGCGCAGCCAGGGAACGTCGCCGACCAGCGACCAGGCGACGAGCGTGGCGTTGCCGGCCGCCATCGTCGGACCGAGCGGCTTTTGCTCCGGCGAGGCGCCCATTCCGAAGAAGAACAGATGCGAATGCATGTCGCCGATATAGACGCCGCTCGCCTTCGGCCCCTCGGCGCGCAGCGGCGGGGCGAGCGCGCAGGAGGCGGCGAGCGCTCCCTGCACGAACCGCCGGCGATCGATGTGCATATTGCGACGCTTCCGCCTACTCGATGAAGATCGTCGCCACGTAGTCCATGCTGCGGTTGTTGTTGTCGGGCGGCAGCAGCGTGTTGATGAGGAACGACGTCGGCGAATAGTTTTCGGCGATGCCGGCCCAGTTGAAGCCGGTGCCGATGAGGCGCGCGCGCCAGTTCTGCCACATGCGGCCAGTCATGCCGACGTAGTAGCCCTTGAGCTTCGCGAACTGCGGCTGCATCTGCTCGGCGACCGTGCGATGGCCGACCGACATCTTCGACATGCCGGCGGGGTTCTCGACGAAGATGCTGTCGATCAGCGGCTTACGCACGTCGTCGGGCAGCTCCATCGGGTCAATGACCAGCAGCGGACCGTCGGCGAGGCCGGAGTAGGAGTTGCGGCCGTGCGTCGGCAGGACATTGCCCGTCGCATTCATCGGCTCCATCGGTTCCTTCACGCACGACGGTACGCGGCTGCCCTTGAAGGCTTCCGCGTCCTTCGCCGGGTCGCAGTTGCGCAGCGATAGCAGCGACCAAACGAACTCCGAGCAGTACATGTCGAGCGGCTTGCCGGAGGAATTGCCCTGGCCGAGCGCGATCTGGCCGAACGTCTTCACGAAGTCGAGCGGCCGCCCCGGCTGATACTTCGGCTTGTTGTAGTCCTGGTTGAAGCTGATCTGGCTCGGGTAGACCTTGCCGGCGCTGGCGTTGAGCTTCGTCGCCCAGGCGAGCAGGTTCGCCTTCTGCGCATCAGTGAGGTTGCGCGGGCGGATGATGTGCAGGAAGTTGAGCGTTCGGTAGTGCGAGCTCGTCAGGTTGCCGGGGCCGACGTACTCGGCGTCCATCGGGTTGTCGAGATTGCGCAGGTTGCCGCTCTTGTCGACGTAGGCGAACCCCGTGTGCGAAATGCCCATTTGGATGTTGGGATAGGCGCCGGCGCCGCCCCACTCCGAGCGGAACGTCAGCATGATGTCGCCGGTCTGCAAAAGACCGCTCTTGCCGAGGCGAGCCGAAAGGCCGGAGCGCTTGGCGACGACGAGGCGCAGGCCGACGTCGCCCTTCGCCTTGATGCCGTCGGGGTGCTTGAACTCGACGAGCTTGTCGGTCGTCTTGATGTCGGGGAGCTTCGCCCAGGTGCTCTTCGGCACGGCGAAGTAGACGGGGATCTTCAGCTTCTTGGCGAGATCGGCGTTCGACTTCTCATTGTAGGTGAAGTCGGCGGCGCTGGCCGCCTGCGAGCCGGCAGCGAAAAGCGCAGCGGCGCAGCAAAGCGCGGCGACGGTAAACTTGTTCTGCAAAGGCATTGGAAACGTCTCCCCCAGACAGTTTTGACTGCTGGCTTAGCATGGCACCGATCGGCCCCCAACAATTTGCCGTCCGATTGCGGCGCCCTCGGGATAGTGCAGGCAGAGGGTTGCCCTGCCTTGGCGCCCAGACGCCCGCAGCCGCGGCCGCGCAGCGCTAAATCCCCTTGTCTTTCCGCGGCCTGCCCGTCGCTGGTCATCCCGGAGACAAGCCCCCGGGATAACAATTCGAGACGAGCGCCGTGACCGGCCCTACAGGATGAACTTGGAGAGGTCGGCGTTCTTGGCGAGATCGCCGATGCGCGCATTTACGTAGGCGGCATCGATGATCACCGACTGCCCGCCGCGGTCGGAGGCATCGAATGAGATCTCGTCGAGCACCCGCTCCATCACCGTCTGCAGCCGGCGCGCCCCGATGTTCTCCACGGTGGAGTTGACCAGAACCGCCGCGTCGGCGATCGCATCGATGGCGCTCGGCTCGAAGTTGATCGCGAAGCCCTCCGTCGCCATCAGCGCCACGTACTGCTTGATGAGGCTCGCCTCCGGCTCGGTGAGGATGCGGCGCATGTCCTCCCGCGTCAGCGGCTTCAGCTCGACGCGAATGGGCAGGCGCCCCTGCAGCTCCGGCAGCAGGTCAGAGGGCTTGGCCACATGGAACGCGCCCGAAGCGATGAACAGCACGTGGTCGGTCTTCACCGGCCCGTACTTGGTCGACACCGTGGTGCCCTCGATGAGCGGCAGGAGATCGCGCTGCACGCCTTCGCGCGAGACGTCGCCGCCAATACGCCCGGCGTCCGAGCGCGAGCAGATCTTGTCGATCTCGTCGAGGAACACGATGCCATTGTTCTCGACCGCGTGAATCGCCTCGCCGGTCAGCGCCTCGTTGTCGATGAGCTTGTCGCCCTCCTCGCCGATCAGCAGGTCGTAGCTGGCGGAGACGGTGACCCGGCGCGGCTTGGTGCGGCCCCCGAAAGCCTTGCCCAGCATGTCGCCGATGTTGACGGCGCCGATGGACGTGCCCGGGGCGCCCGGAATATCGAACATCGGGAAGCCGGCCCCCGGCGAATCCGAAACCTGGATCTCGATCTCCTTGTCGTTGAGCTCGCCGGTGCGCAGCTTCTTGCGGAAGGATTCGCGCGTCGCCGGCGACGCGCCTGGCCCGACGAGCGCATCGAGCACCCGCTCCTCGGCGTTTTTCTCCGCCCGCGTGCGCACGTCCTTGCGCTTCACGTCCTTGACCAGCGCCAGCGCCACCTCGACGAGATCGCGAATGATCGAATCGACGTCGCGGCCGACATAGCCGACCTCGGTGAACTTGGTCGCCTCGATCTTGATGAACGGCGCGCCGGCAAGCTTGGCCAGGCGGCGCGAGATCTCCGTTTTGCCGACGCCCGTCGGCCCGATCATCAGGATGTTCTTCGGCAGCACCTCTTCCTTGAGGTCGCCGGTGAGCTGCTGACGCCGCCAGCGGTTGCGCAGCGCGATCGCCACGGCGCGCTTGGCGTCATTCTGGCCGACGATGTAGCGGTCGAGCTCGGAAACGATCTCGCGGGGAGAGAAGCTGGTCATAGGATCGAAGGGGCCTCTGCTGCGCGCGCCGTCGCCGCTCAACGGCTGGACGGCAGGCTTTCGATGACGACGTTGTCGTTGGTGTAGACACAGATCTCGGCGGCGATCGCCATCGCCTTGCGGGCAATCGCCTCGGCGTCGAGCGGCTGGTCGAGCAGCGCCCGCGCCGCGGCGAGCGCATAGTTGCCGCCCGAGCCGATGCCCATGACATGCCGCTCAGGCTCCAGGACGTCGCCCGTGCCGGTCAGCACCAGCGTCGTCTCCGCGTCGGCGACCAGCATCATGGCTTCCAGCCGGCGCAGGTAGCGGTCGGTGCGCCAGTCCTTGGCGAGCTCCACGCAGGCGCGGGTGAGCTGCCCCGGGTACTGCTCGAGCTTGGCTTCCAGCCGCTCGAACAGGGTGAAGGCGTCCGCCGTCGCCCCGGCAAAGCCGCCGATAACGCCCCCTTTGCCGAGGGTGCGGACCTTGCGGGCATTGGCCTTGATGATGGTGGCGCCGAGGCTGACCTGGCCGTCGCCGGCGATGACGACACGACCATCTTTACGAATGGTCAGTATAGTCGTGGCGTGCCAGGAGCGCGGCTCGTCCGCGTGTGGGCCGGAGGTTTGCATTGCATTAGCATCCAGGCTGCGGGTTTATCGGCCCGCGAGCCGCAGGATGCGGCTCTGGAACGGCAGGGTCCAAGCTGATAAACGCTCGGTTCCAACGAGGCAAGTAAAGCCGAAGAGGGCGCATTTGAAGCGGCAGGCGACAATTTCCCGCAAGACCAAGGAGACCGAGATCACGGCCACCGTCGATCTCGACGGGTCGGGCGTATTCGACGTTTCGACCGGCATCGGCTTTCTCGATCACATGTTGGAGCAGCTCGCCCGCCATTCAATGATCGACATCACCCTGAAGGCGAAGGGCGACCTGCATATCGATTTCCACCACACGGCGGAAGACACCGGCATCGTGCTCGGCCAGGCGGTCGCCAAGGCCCTCGGCGACAAGAAGGGCATCACCCGCTACGCCGACGTGCACCTGCCGATGGACGAGACGCTGACGCGCGTCTGCATCGATGTGTCCGGCCGCCCGTATCTCATCTGGAAGGTCGAGTTTTCGAAGCCGAAAGTCGGCGAGATGGACACCGAGCTGTTCCGCGAGTGGTTCCAGGCCTTCGCGCAGAACGCCGGCATCACGCTGCACATCGAGAACCTGTACGGCGAGAACAACCATCACATCGCCGAGACTTGCTATAAGGGCCTTGCGCGCGCGCTCCGGGCGGCGACCGAGCCCGACGCGCGCCAGGCGGGCCGCGTGCCTTCGACGAAGGGCACGTTGGCGAGCTGAGTCACATCAACTGCGCATGAGGACCGGCGTGGTCACCTACACCGTCTATGAGCCGCCCCACGCCTCCGCCAACCGGCTGGAGAGCGCCGAGCAGCTCGTCTTCGTGAAGGACGGCTACACCATCATCGGCGCGCTGTTGCCGCCAATCTGGCTCCTGGCGAAGCGCATGTGGCTGGAATTCGCAGTTTACATCGGCGGCTCCGGCCTCCTCGTCTGGGCGCTGACCTCCGCGGGCGCGACGGAGCTCGCCAACGTCCTCGTGCTCATCATCCAGATCGTGTTCGGCTTCGAGGCCGGCGCGCTGTACGGCGCGGCGCTGGAGCGGCGGGGCTGGCGGCTCGTCGGCACCGTGACCGGGCGTGGCCAGGAGGACAGCGAGCGGCGCTTCCTCGAGGTGTGGCTGCCGACCCGCACCGAGATCCCGCCGGCGCCGCTGGGTGCCGCCACGCCGGCCGCACCGTCATGGACCGCGACCGCGCTGACCCGTGCCAAAGAGACAATCGTGCGCGGCCGGCGCGCGTGGGCGGGGGCGCAAACCTAGAATGCAGCGCGTCGCTATCATCGACTACGGCTCCGGCAACCTTCACTCCGCGGCCAAGGCCTTTGAGCGGGCGGCGCGCGAGAGCGACGCCGACGCCTTGATCACCGTCACCGCCGATCCGAAGATCGTCGCCGCCGCCGATCGCATCGTGCTGCCGGGCGTCGGCGCGTTCGCCGACTGCAAGCGCGGGCTCGAAGCCGTTCCCGGCATGCGCGCCACGCTGGAAGAGGCCGTGCGCGGCAAGGGCCGGCCGTTCCTCGGCATCTGCGTCGGCATGCAGCTCATGGCGACGCGCGGGCTGGAGTTCGAAGTGACCGACGGCCTCGGCTGGATCGCCGGCGAGGTGCGCCATATCGAGCCCACCGACAAGACGCTGAAGATCCCGCACATGGGCTGGAACACGCTGAAGACCGTCACGCCGCACGCGTTGCTCGACGGCATCCCCACCGGGCCGAACGGCCTGCACGCCTACTTCGTGCACTCCTTCCACTTCGTGCCGGAGGACGCCGCGGCCGTGGTGGCGCAGACGGACTACGGTGGACCGGTCACGGCGATGATCGCGGCGGGCAACGTCGCCGGCACGCAATTCCACCCCGAGAAGAGCCAGACCCTCGGCCTGAAGCTGATCGCCAACTTCCTCAACTGGCGCCCGTGATCGGCGCCGCACAACGGCTCAGAGCGCGGTGGCGCAGACAACGCCAAGCAGCGCAATGATTGCTCGTCGGTTGTCGGCCTGCTGACTGATGTAATGAGCCTTTTCAACAGGCCCAGGCCGGATTCACGCGGCCCAGACGGCGGCGAGTTGCAGGAGCTGTCCCATGAAGATGAACCACAGTCCCGTTGAACCCTCGAAGAACAGCCAGTTGCGCAGGCCTGTCCTGATGGGGGTGTCCGGGTTGTCGATGATCTCACGGGTGATGCGCGAGGGCGGCCCACCCGGCCACTTCTCCTCGTCGCCGTACTCGCGGATGATCCGCGCGAAGACGCCGCTAACCTCCAACTGCACGAGGCCCGCGATGTCGAACAGCAGGCCCGCCGTGCTCAGCCAATGCGCCGGGTCGCCGATGAACACCATCGCCAGCGACCCCGCGATGAGCGCCAGCAATGGATAGAGCAGCAGCCGACGCTTATTCCACACGATCCACCACCTAGGTTAGCGCCAGTTCTCGACCAGCATCTCAAAGATGTGGCTGCCGACGCCGTGGCACATGCCGATCAGCACCGCGCCGACAATCCCGACCACCCTCGTCCACCACCACGCCGAATGCCCGCGCCTCTCCGGTGGAGGCGGCGGCGCGGTGTGCTTGATGAGGAGCGGCTTCTTCGGCGGCTTGGGCGCGGGGCGCGGCACCAAGTCGGCCAGCGACACCTTGTAAGGTGGTCCCCGTCCTTCCCCGACCTTGATGTGGAGCGCGTGCTCCTCCTCGTCGTAACGCGTCGGATTTGGCCGGCGGGATCTTCTGTCTTCCGTGGTGGGCATGCGAGCGAAAACCTCAAAACAAAACCGCAGCGCGACCCCCGACGCGCGCTTTCAATATGCCTGCAAGATTCCCTTGGCAACACCGATTCCGCGCGGATTTGAGCGACAAAATATCGGCGTTTCATTCTGGACTGGCGCGCGGCTTTTGTCGGTGAATATGCGGATTGAACTTCCCCGCGTATCACCGAGACGGGGCGCGATTTTTCCCGAGCCGAGCGCAGCAACGACATCAAAGCGACCCGCGTCTCCCGCCAGAACTTCTTAACTTCTGAAATGGCTCGCGGCGATTCCGTGGCGCTCAACTGTTGCCCGATCACCGCGCGGGAAACAGCGTCAACGCCAGTCACCGGCCGAAACTTCGTCTGCGATGTTCTGCTTGGCGCCCCGCGCCACGACGTACACCGCGCCCAAGATCGCGGCGAAAGCTTCCCGTCCGTCGCGAGGACTAGCTCTCCTTAGGTCCGTGGGGGCACGCAGTTCCACCCCGAGAAGAGCCAGACCCTCGGCCTGAAGCTGATCGCCAACTTCCTCAACTGGCGGCCTTAGCTCATCTCCTACCTTGCTCGAGACTGGTGGTGCTGGCGAAGACGCGCGGCGGCGAATTCGACGAAGCGTTTCACGCGCGGCGTATCCGAGCGCGTGGCCCGGTAAACGAGATTGATCGGAATGGCAGTGTCCTCGAACTGCTGCAGAAGCGGCACAAGTTGTCCGGCCCGGATCGCCGCCTCGGCCTGATACGACAGCACGCGCACGACGCCGACGCCGGAGATCGCAGCGTCGACGGCCGCCTCGGCCGTATTGACGTTGAGGCGGGGATGAACGCGTACGGCCTTGCGGCCGTGGCGTTTGCTCTTGAACACCCAGCGAGAGCCGCCCTGCATGAGACCGCTGAAGGTGATGCATGGCCGATCCGCGAGATCGGACGGCGAGGAGGGGATGGCGCGGCCCTTCAGCAAGCGCGGCGCTGCGCCGGCCACGAGGCGCAATGATCCAACGCGCTGCGCCAGGAGGCCCGAATCCCGCAGATCCCCGATGCGAACCGCGACGTCGATGTCTTCCTCGACAAGATCGATGTTGCGATCGGACAGCAGCAGTCGCGCGTCGAGGCGAGGGTGGGTCGAAAGAAATTCGGCGACAAGCGGCACAATTTGCAGGCGCCCGAAGCTGACGGGCGCGGTGATCGCGATAGTCCCGGCAAGTTCCTCGGACTGACCCGCTATCCGGCCCTCCGACGCCTCGAGCGTTTCGATCACGTGGCGGCAAGCATCCAGGTAGTCGCGTCCTGCCGCTGTGAGCGCCATCCGGCGCGTGGTTCGCTCGATGAGTACGCAGTCGAGCTGCCCTTCCAGCTGCGCAAGCAGCCGGCTGATATTGGCCAGCGGTGCGCCCATACGGCGTGCCGCCGCCGACAGGCTGCCTGCGTCAGCTACCGCGATGAACGCCTTCATGGCGCGGAAGTGGTCCATATTATTCTTCCATTTTTCGCAAAGATCTTTCCCGCTATTCCTGACTAGCGCATCAATCGCCGAAGCGCCAGTTAGGTCCCCGGGGACAACTCAATTCAGGAACGCGACATGGCCGCCAAGCTCTATGACCTCGAGCTATCCGGGAATTGCTACAAAGTGCGGCTGTTGGCAGCGCTGCTCGGCGTGCCGCTCGATATCGTCCCGGTGGATTTTCTCGGCGGCGCGCACAAGAAGCCGCCGCTCGTCGACCTCAATGCCTTCGGCGAGCTTCCGACCTTCGAGGACGACGGCCTGGCGCTGCGCGACAGCCAGGCGATCCTCGTCTACATGGCGCGGAAGTGGGGCGGCGAAAGCTGGCTGCCGACGGATGCTGCGGGGCTCGCGCTTGTAACGGCGTGGCTGATGGTGGCCGAGAACGAGATCGCACGGGGGCCCAATGACGCGCGGTTGCACGACAAGTTCGGCTACAAGCTCGATATTCAACGCGCCCGCAGCAACACGGCGCACGTTCTCGGGCTCATGGAGAACCACCTGGCCCGCGCCACCTGGCTGGCGCTCGACCGCGTGACGATCGCGGACATCGCGTGCATGCCGTATGTCGCGCTCAGTCACGAAGGCGGCGTCTCGGCCGATGACTATCCGGCGGTCGCTGCCTGGGTCCAGCGTGTGAAGGCGCTGCCGGGCTTCGTCGGCATGCCCGGGATTTGACGCCGCTGCCGGCGACTCTCATCTCGAACAGGAGTGGCGATCGTGGCGCAACCCGTTTCCGACATTGCATTCACGCCGTCGGTGAAAGCCGCGCAAGAGCGGAACGGCTCACGCGCTCAGTATGCACGCATGGAGCAGGCGAAGGGCTGGGCAAGCGCAGTTACGCCCGACCTTGCCGCGCAGATCGGCGCCGCGCGCTCGTTCTATCTCGGCACCGCGAGCGCCGAAGGTCAGCCTTACATTCAGCATCGCGGCGGACCGCCTGGTTTTCTCCGGGTGTTGGACGAGCGGACGCTCGCTTTCGCGGATCTTTCGGGAAACCGGCAATACATCACGACGGGCAATCTCGCCGAGAACCCGCGCGCCTTCATTTTCATCATGGATTACGCACGGCGTCGCCGGGTGAAGATCTGGGGTCGTGCCCGGGTGGTCGAGGGCGATGACGAACTGCTGGCGCGGTTGCGTCCATCGCAAGGCAGCGGCGTTGCGGAACGCGTCATCTTGTTCGAGATCGAGGCCTGGGACCGCAACTGCCCGCAGCACATCCCTCAGCTTGTCGCCGTCGAAGACGTGCAGGCGGCGGTGCTGGCGCTTCAGGAGCGCATCGCTACGCTCGAAGCGGAGCTCGCACGGGCGCGAGCGGGCGGGTAGGACGTGCTCCCTCGCGGACTAGTTGCCGGCGGCCGGTGCACTTGCCGGCAGCAGATACCGCAGCAGACGTGACGTGAAGTCTGTCGGTGCGTCGGCTTCTGCCGGTGACTGCTGGGCCATGAAGTCGGCCCGGCTCACGAGCCGCGGTCCCTCTACAAGCTGCACTTCCCGACTGGCGAGACGCGGGCCCTGCACGAGCCGCGGGCCGGGGCTCGCCGGCCGCGGGGGCGCGCGCAATATCACGAGCTCGCTTGCGAGCGATGGCGACACCGCGAGCTGCGGCCGCGGCACCAGTTCATTCTCCAGCGCCGCAACTTCCGCCGTCCCCGCCGTGTCGTCGACAAGCTCCTCACCCTCGCGCAGGTCAAAGCGAACCTCGGCCGTCTCGATCGCAGCATCGACGGTCGCGAACTTGCCGAGGTAGCCCGGAACGAGTGGGTACACGCGCCTTCTTGCGTAGCTCGCCTCGGCCTTGGTCGGCGATTGCAGGACGCTGATGACCAGCCCGGCAACGCCCTGCTTGCGGAAGCCGAGCTTATCTGCAGCGGCGCGCGATACGTCGAGCTTGCGCTCTCCGCTATACGGGCCGGCGTTGGTGACGCGCAGCACGGAGGCGTCGCCGGTTTTCGGATTGTAGGCGAGAATGACGGTGCCGTCCGGCAGCAGCGGGCTCGCGGCGTTGTCGGGGAGATCGGCGCGGAAGACGGCGCCCGAGCTCGTCAGCCCGCAGGGATTCAACCGGTCACGATGACAGCTGTCGTAGTAGGAAGCCTGCACGTAGCCGCGCCAGCCCACGAGCGTATCGGTCTGCGCCAGCGAGCCGACGCGGTGACAATAACCGTGGAAGCAGTAGCGGCTGCCGGGAGATTTGGCATCCGCCGTCGGCACGGCCATGGCGCTGACGATGAAGGTCGCGGCGCCGACTAAAGCCGGCAACCCAACCCGCCAACCCGTGATCAAATGCGAGCCTGTTGCAAGCAGCGGAAGCGTCTCCCGTGGCATGTGACGCGGGCCGATTCGCCAAGACCGATTTTCCGACTTGCGAGACAATGGTGGCAAATTTTTGAGCAGGCTCGTTCCCGCCAGGCTCGGCAAGCAGCCATGCAGCCCGGTCGCCGCCCAAAAAACAAAACGGGGCCCGGCTGCGGACCGGGCCCCGAACTCTTACGCAAACGCTTCACGCATTACCGGAGGGAGAGAGAACTCAGCACGCTTCGGCGAGTGGCAGCTCCTGCTGGTCGTCGATAAAGGGCTTCGGCATCGGGAAGGCGAGGACGTTGGAATCGCCGCCCATATCGACGCCGGCGCGCCGCTGGCGGAACCAGCGCAGCGCCGTGTTGGTCAGCACCGCCTCGTCGCGGGTCGCCTGGATGAGCAGGCCGTCATCGGGATCGAGTGCGCCGCGCAGCTGCGCCTCGATCTCTTCCTCCGTCGCGTCGGTGCGCACGTACCAGGTCTGCTCGAGCGGGCGCGCCCAAGAATTGCCGATGGCCATGATGTGATGCGCGAGGACGTGCTTGTTACGGTGTGGCTGGGCCAGGTCGTAGGAAATGATGAGGGTGCGCATGGCGGGATTTCTCCTGGCTGTGGCTTCACGGGGGGAGACGCGAAACTAGCTCCGGATTGCGCTGCATTTGCGGCTGGAACGTAGGGAGAACATCGCACGAATCAGCGGGTCTGTCCAGCGTTTGTTCTCATCTTGTTCCTGGCTGTTCCTGGCCGTGGCCCGGCGCAGCAGCAACTATTCGAACATCGCCAGCTGGTCGGGATGGGGGGCGCGAACGTGGCGCGCGTGGGGTCCGAAATCGACCCGGTCGATGAGCCCCGGATAGCGGGCCGCGAACAGCTCCAGCGCCTTCTTCCTGGCCCCCGCGAACCGCTCCTCGCCCCAGATCTCGTACAGGCGGCGCGGGTCGCAGCCGTAGCGGTTGACGAGATCCTTGCGGCGGATGCGCAGCCAGCGAGCGATCCAGATGTCGACCGCGTCCGCCTCGGTGAGCGGACGGCGCGCAAGCGCGGCGGGTACGGTCTGCAGGAACGCTACGGCCATCGTCGGTACGCGGGTGCTCCGCTGTTGCGCGCGGCCTTGACTTATAGAGCCGCTCAACCTCTATCGCCGACAATAACAGCGAACTCATGGCTGCGGTTCAAGCGGAGCGCGACTTCGCATCCACGCAGCCGCTCAACCGCCACGCGAGGCCCGCCGTGATTCTTTTCCCCGCCATCGATCTCAAAGACGGGAAATGCGTGCGCCTCAAGCTCGGCGACATGAACCAGGCGACGGTCTTCAGCGACGACCCGGGCGCCCAGGCACGCGCTTTCCAGGATCAGGGCTTCACGTACCTGCACATCGTCGACTTGAACGGCGCCTTCGCCGGCGAGCCGGTCAACCAGGACGCGGTCGATTCCATCCTCAAGGCGATCGACATCCCCGCCCAGCTCGGTGGCGGCATCCGCGACATGGAGACGATCGAGAAGTGGATCGACACGGGCATCGATCGCGTCATTCTCGGCACCGCCGCCGTGCGCGATCCCGAGCTGGTGCTCCGTGCCTGCGTCGAATATCCGGGCCGCATCGCCGTCGGCATCGACGCCAAGGGCGGCAAGGTGGCGGTCGAAGGCTGGGCGGAGACGTCCGAGCTCACCGGCGAGGAGCTGGCCAAGCGCTTCGAGGACGCCGGCGTCGCCGCCATCATCTACACCGACATCGAGCGCGACGGTATCTTGAAGGGCCTCAACCTCGAGGCCACCGCCAAGCTGGCGCGGGCGACGAAAATCCCCGTCATTGCCTCGGGCGGGCTCGCCTCCATCGACGACGTCAAAGCCTTGCTGCAGCCCGAGTATGCGATGCTCGAAGGGGCGATCACCGGCCGGGCGCTTTACGACGGCCGGATCGACCCGAAAGCCGCCCTGGCCCTGCTCGCCGCGACCACCTGAACCTCGCAAATTCTACCGGGACATCGACGCTCTAGTCCAAACCGACTTTGCCCGGCGCCCAATAGGCCTTGGTCTTCACCCGCGATGCTACGACGCCGGCTGCTCGCAGGGCCCGGTTCACGCGCTGGATCGACGATGCCTTGCCTGTAAGAACGAAATGCACGCCGCCGCTTGCGGCAAAGCGCAATACCTGTGCTTCGGCCGCGGCGAGATGGGCGTCATCGGCGCTGCGCTCGATCAGCGTCGCTTGGCCGAGACCGATCTCCTCCAGCACCGGCCGCGACTCGGAGACATCCGAGACCTCGAACACATGGATCGGATCGGCACCCATCGCCGCCGCCAGGCCGAACGAGGTCTCATCGCCGAACAGGACCACCGGTGATTCAAGGCTGGCCAAAGTGGGGCCCGATAGATCGAGAGAGCGGCGCGGACCGAAGAACTGGCACGTGTCGCCTTCGCGCAGATCGCTTGCCCATCGGCTGCCGGGACCCTCGCCATGCGCGAAGGTGAGCAGTCGCATCCTGCCGCTGTCGGCGTCCCACGACATCGGCGTGTAGGTCCGCGCGCTAAGGCCCGAGCCCATCGATATCTGGACCTTTTGGCCAGGCGTCCAAGCGATGTGCCTCAGCGCTTCCCCTTCCAGATCGACCAGCCGGAAGCGGGGCGAGAGCGTCTCGACTGCGGCAACGCGCGCCGGACGCATGAACCATCGCAGCAACGTCAGCGTCAATCGACCCGGCGGAGGCGGCGCCGCCGCGCCGGTCACTTGGTCCTCACCGTGAGTTCGTTGCCGCGGCTGGGATTGAACGGCAGTGGCAGCGAGAGATACCCGTTTTGCGGATCGCGCACGTACTCGATGTAGCCGCACGCTTGCTCGAACGCGTTCTCGCCGATGATCACCGCGCCGGGCCTCAGGTGCGGCTCGAGCAGCTTGAGGATGGGAAGGTAGAGGGTGAAGGCGCCGTCGAGCATCACCATGTCGATGTCGCCGCCGACGCCGGGTTGGAGCGTTTCCCGCGCATCGCCGACACGGATCTCGACCAGATCGGCCAGCTCGGCGGCGGCGACGTTCGCCTGTGCCCGCTCGGCCTTGCTAGGCTCGAGCTCGGTCCCGATCAGGCGCCCACCGCCCATGTCGCGCAACGCAGCCGCCAGGTAGATGGCGGAAATTCCCATCGAGGAGCCGAACTCGACAATGCGCTTGGCTCGGCAGCTGCGGGCGCACATGTAGAGGAATCGCCCGAACTCCGGCGAAACCGCCAGGAAATTGCCGGCGAGGCCCTCATAGACCGCTTTCAAATCCTTGGTCTCTGCTTCGATGAACTGGCCGATCACATCGTCGAGATTGGTCCCCTCGCTCATGTGGGTCTGCATCAGCGGCGCGTCGGTCGCTTCCGCTTCCTGATGGAGGCGCTGAAGAACCTCCGCGACCGCGCCGCTGCTGATTGAATCCATGTTTCGGTCCCCTCGAACGTGCCGGCGGCCCATCCCGCCGTCAGCGTCGGAGCCTGGATACGCAATCGCCCGCATGGCTGCATTCCGCCAACGGGACAATAAATTGCGATTTCTGGTCACGGCCCGCGAAGGGAATTTGTCCGAAGGCGGCGAGCGATCACGCGGCGTTCCGGCGTTCCGCCAGATAACGGGCGGGCGGCTTGCCCAGGGCTTTGCGGAACATGGTGACGAAGGCGCTCGCGCTCTCGTAACCGAGATCGAGCGCCACGCTCTGCACCGACGCCCCCTGGTCGAGACGCTGCAGCGCAATGAGGATGTGGAGCTGCTGGCGCCAGCGGCCGAAGCTCATGCCGGTCTCGCGTTTCAGCGCGCGGGTCAAGGTCCGCGGAGCGACGGCCATTCGCCGGGCCCACTCGTCGATCGTCGCGCGGTCGGAGGGTTCGGTCATCATCGCGGCGGCGATCTTGCGCAGCTTGGCGTCGGCCGGCATCGGGAAGTTGAGCTTCTCGACCGGCGCCAGGGATAGTTGGTCGAGCAGAACAGCGGCGATGCGGCCGTCGGCGCCATCGACATCGTAGAGGAGCGGAATCTGGGTGACGTGCAGCAGCAGACGTTCCAGCAACGGCGAGATCGACAGCGTGCAGCATTGCCTGGGCAGCACCGGCGCCGCATCCGGTTCGACCAACAGGACGTAGACCTCGACGTCTCCGGCGAAGGTCGCGCTGTGGGGAACATTGTCGGGAATCCATAATGCGCAGCGCGGCGGCACGATCCAGACGCCTTGGTCGGCTTCGCACCTGACGACGCCCCGCAAGGTCAGAATAAGCTCGGCTTTCCGGTGTGCGTGCGTGGCCAGCTCCATGCCTTTCGTAACCATGGTGCCGCCGACGGCGACGACGGCGCGCGGCACGTCGTCTGGAGCGAAATCGACACCATCGGCGAAGTCGAGGTCGTTTTCCTCGACACGATAGAACGGCATGGCGGGCAACTCTGATCAGACTGCGACATTCAGCACAGGGGGCCCCGTTTTCAGCCGGCGTTGCCCCACCGCTCAAACATCTACGATGGAACCCTGAATGTCGATCAGTCCTAGACCGCCGGCCCGCCGCCCGCTAACGATCGCGCATGCTGAAAACCCGCGTCATCCCCTGCCTCGACGTTAAAGACGGCCGCGTCGTCAAAGGCGTCAATTTCGTCGACCTGATCGATGCCGGCGACCCGGTCGAGTCGGCTGCCGCCTACGACGCCGCCGGGGCCGATGAATTGTGCTTCCTCGACATCACGGCGAGCCACGAGAACCGTGACAACATCTTCCACGTCGTCGAGCAGACGGCCGAGCGCTGCTTCATGCCGCTCACCGTCGGCGGCGGCGTGCGCACGGTGGAGGACATCGGCCGTCTGCTCAACGCCGGCGCCGACAAGGTGTCGATCAACACCGCGGCGGTGAAGAACCGGCAGTTCGTCAAGGAGGCGTCGGAGAAGTTCGGCGCCCAGTGCATCGTCGTCGCCATCGACGCCAAGCGCGTCTCCCAGGTCGACGAGCCGAACCGGTGGGAGATCTTCACGCACGGCGGTCGCACGCCGACTGGCATCGATGCCGTGCAATTCGCCAAGGACGTGACTGCGCTCGGCGCCGGCGAGATCCTGCTCACGTCGATGGACCGCGACGGCACCAAGGCCGGCTTCGACCTCGAGCTGACGCGCGCTGTCTCCGACGCCGTCACCATTCCGGTCATCGCCTCGGGCGGCGTCGGCAATCTCGATCATCTCGTCGAGGGCATCACGCAGGGCCACGCGAGCGCCGTGCTCGCCGCGTCGATCTTCCATTTCGGGACGCACTCGATCTCGGAAGCCAAGCGCTACATGGCGGAAGCCGGCATCGCCGTGAGGCCCGCCGGCTAACCCTGCACTTCACGCGGCGTGCGAATGGCGCAGCGCGCACTCCGACAGCACCGCGGCGAGCTCGCTCACCGGCACCGGCCGGCCGATGTAGAAGCCCTGCGCCTTGTTGCAGCCGGCGCGCACCACGGTGTTGAGCTCGTCCAGCGTCTCGACGCCTTCCGCAACGCTCGTCATGCCGAGCGTGTCGGCAAGCGTGGCGACGGCCTTCACGATCGCCGCGTTCTCATTGCGGCCGGGCATCTCCCGCACCAGGCGCTTGTCGATCTTCACCTTGTCGAACGGGAACGAGCGCAACGAGCTAAGCGAGCCAGTCGCCTTGCCGAAGTTGTCGAGCGTGATGCCGACGCCGATACGATGCAGCTCCTCCAGCGTGCAGCGCATCTTGCCCTTGTCGCGTTCGATCAGCGCCTCGCTGATCTCGAGTTCGAGCCGCGACGGCGCGAGATCTGCATCGGCCAGCGCCTTCTTGACGACGTTGATAAGATCGCCGCTCTCGAACTGCAACAGCGACAGGTTTACCGTGACGGTGAGCTCCTCGGCCCAGCGGGTCACGTCGTGGCACGCCTGGGTGAGCACCCAACGTCCGATGTCGACGATGGCCCCGGTCTTCTCGGCGAGCGGCAGAAATTCCGAGGGCGGGATCAGCCCGCTGCGCGGATGCTGCCAGCGCAGGAGCGCCTCGCAACTCGTCACGTGATGCGTACGCAGGCTGAGGATCGGCTGATAGTGCAGCTCGAACTGCTCGCGCCGCAGAGCCGCCTGAATGTCGGCCTCCATGCGCCTCTGTGCATCGACGTGACGTCCGCAGCCGCGGCGATAGATTTCAAAGCCGCGGCGGCCGGCGGTTTTCACGTTGTAGAGCGCGATATCGGCGTTCTTCAGAAGCTCGTCCGGCGTCTTGCCATGCGCCGGCGCCCGCACGATGCCGAGGCTGGCGCTGATCGTGATCGGCTGCCCGAGAATGTTGTAGGTCCTGCCGATCGACCCCAGCACGCGCTTGGCCAACCGCTCGCACTGCTCCGTGCGGCCACCGCCGGTCTGGATGATGGCGAACTCGTCGCCGCCAAGCCGGGCGAGGAAGTCCGACTTGCGTATGCTGGCCCGCAGCCGCTGGGCCACGGCCTTCAGAAGCGCATCGCCGATCGGATGGCCATAGGTGTCGTTGACCTCTTTAAACTCATCGAGGTCGATCCAGTGCAGGGCCAGCGACTGCCCTTTCGGTAGCGCTTTCAACGCCTTCTCGAAGGTCTGGCGGAAGTGGAAGCGATTGGCGACGCCGGTCAGCGCATCGTGATGCGCGAGCCACTCTATCCGCTCCTCGGCGCGTCGCTTCTCGGTGATGTCCTCTTGGATGTCGACCCAGCCGCCGTCGGCGAGCGGTTGATAGGTGACGAGCAAGGTGCGCCCGCAGCGCAGATGCTGAACTTGCGAGAACGGGCTGCCTACCGCGATCTTCACAAGGTGATCGTCCAGCCACTTGGAGAAGTTCGCTTCTTCCCCGCTTTGCTCGCGACCGCTTTCGTGACGCAAGTGATAGCTCACGATCTCCGTCAGCGGGGTGCCGGGACGCGTCAGCTCCTCGGGCAGCGAGTATATCTGGCGATAGCTGTTGTTGCAGACGATCAGCCGCTGCTCGCGGTCGAACATGGAGAGACCGCGCACCATGTTGTTGAGTGCGATCTCGAACCAAGCGTTAAGCTGCTCGAGCGAGCGCTTCTGCTCCAACAGCAGATCGGCGCGTAGACCTTCGGTGAAGTGATCCGGAGGATCCCCGGCCTCGTAATCCGCACGAGCGGTTTCGGGTTTTCTACCCATAGAAAAGTGTGCCCCTCCACAACGCAAACGTCTGTGGCCCAATGAGGCGGACGATACGAAGCGATCCGTATTCGGTAGCTTAAGCCGGCCGGCGGGCTTTCACCTAAATCTCGATGATCGCGGTAACCTTTGAGGCTGCGAGCCGTCTGGCTGACCCTTGATAAACCAGCGTCTTTCATCGGCTCGTCAGGCGAGGCGTTAACGCCTAAGCAGTCCGCAGTCCTCTATAGCAATCACATATTGTGTCGACCGACTTACCTCAGTTTGAACACGGCGTTTTAGCCTCGAACAGGCACAAATCACGGATGCTGCAACTAGGACATTCCGGGCGGCGCGCCTTGCAGACGTAGCGGCCGTGCAGGATGAGCCAATGGTGGGCATGCAAAGCATATTCGGCGGGAATGACGCGCAGCAGGTCCTCCTCGACCTCGAGCGGCGTGCGCCCGCGCGACAGGCCGGTGCGGTTGGCAACGCGAAACACGTGCGTGTCGACGGCCATCGTCGGCTCGCCGAACGCCACGTTCATGACGACGTTTGCCGTCTTGCGGCCGACCCCGGGGAGGGCCTCGAGCGCGGCGCGATCGCGCGGAACGTTGCCGCCGTGGTTGGCGATAAGCTGGCGCGATAGCTCGAGCACGTTGCGCGCCTTGTTGCGGTAGAGGCCGATCGTCTTGATGAACTCGCGGATTCCCGCTTCGTCGAGACGCACCATCTTCTCGGGCGTGTCGGCAATCTTAAATAGCGCGCGCGTCGCCTTGTTGACGCCGGCATCCGTCGACTGCGCCGACAGCACGACGGCAACGAGCAGCGTGAACGGATTGACGTACTCGAGCTCGCTCTTCGGATGCGGGTCGGCGGCTTCGAGACGGCGGAATATCTCGGCAATTGCGGGCTTGCTGAGCCGCGTGCGCCGCGGCATGGCCGGCGCTCGCGTCGGCTTCGACGACGGGCCGTGGCGCCCGGCGGGTTTCGCACTCTTGGTCGCTTTCCCAAGGGTCTTCATATTGGCCGCCCCCCGCGCTAGGCTTGCCACATGAGCGAAAACCAGGAGCCAAAACAAGCGCCGATCGCGCCCCCTCCGGATTCCGCTGCGCATGACATTGCGTCCGATGCGCCCTCGAATGCGCCCCGGCCGTTTCGCGTCGTGCTCTATCCGCATCGCTCGCTGGGACCGACCGGCTTTCTGATCCTCATGTCCGCCGTCGGCGGCGTCAGCTTCGTCACCGGGATGGTGTTCCTGATGATGGGCGCCTGGCCGGTCATGGGATTCTTCGGCCTCGACGCCGCGCTGGTCTACGTCGCGTTCAGGCTCAACTACAGGTCGGGGCGCCTCTATGAAACCGTCGAGCTGACGCGCGAGACGCTGACGGTCACGCGCGTGCATCCCTCGGGCGACCGGGAGAGCTTCGACTTCAATCCCTATTGGGTGCGCGTCCGCCTCGCCGAGGGACCGCAAGGGCGCAACGACCTGCGGCTCACCTCCCACGGCCGCGAGTTCGCGTTCGGCCGCTTCCTCACCGACGACGAGCGCCGCGAGGTCTCCCAAGTGCTCGCCGGCGCCCTCGCCCAGACTCGCGTCGGGCCCGACGTGAAATCGGCGTGAAATGAAGGTTCATGCACCGGTTCATGAGGCGCATGCACATTCGATGCAAATGCATGCAATTTGACGGAATTTCGCTTCAAACACGCATGCCCCACCAAGCGTGAAAGCAACCCCCGACGGGTAACCTTAAGGCAGCCGGGAAATCCGGCATGAGGTTCAGGTGTCGGAGGGGAATATGCGTGCTCTTGTCATCGCCGCGCTGCTGGCCGGAGCAATCCTGCCGGTCGTCGGCACTCAGTCGGCGGAAGCCGGCCGGTCGTACCGCGCACCGCGGAGCGACTGCAAGCCGTACAATGGTCCGTTCGGCTTCTACGGCAACATCTGGTGCGATCCGGGCGAGGCGTCCTACCTGCGCAATCTCGGTGCGCAGTGGCCGCAGAAAGTTCCGAAGTCGCTGCGCTCGCCGAAGTACTCGTCGAACTACGACTGGTAAGGCCAGGACTGCGTCGCGAAATTAAAGAGCCCGCACGTTGCGCGGGCTCTTTGCTTTTTTACTGGAAGCGGCCGCCGCGCTGCAGGACCTCGATCTTATAGCCGTCGGGATCCTCGATGAAAAAGAAGGTGCCGAACGGCTTGCCGTCGTGCGCCATCTGCTTGATGTCCTTCGGCGCCAACCCGACAGACTTCATGCGCGCGTGCTCGGCGGCGAGGTCATCGACGACAAACGCCATGTGCCCGTAGCCGTCGCCCAGTGAGTAGGGCTCGGCGCGTCCTTTGTTGACGGTGAGCTCCACCTCGAACGGCGATTGCGCGCCCTTCATGTAGATCAGCGTGAAGTCCGGGAAGTCGACGCGCTCGGAAATCTCCAGACCGAATGCCTTGCGATAGAAGTCGACGCTGCGCGCCTCCTCGTTCACACGCACCATCATATGGATCGGCTTGGCCATGGTGCCGCTGTCCTCCCTGGCTTATTTTTTGATTTGCCTTCGAAAGTCGTCTTACAGCCACGGGCGCGCCGTGGCCGCCGATTGCTCGAACTTCTCGATCGATTGCTTCTTCTCGAGCGTCAGGCCGATGGCGTCGAGCCCGTTGAGCAGGCAATGCTTGCGGAACGGGTCGATGTCGAACTTGATCACGCCGCCGTCGGGGCCGCGGATCTCTTGGCTTTCCAGATCGACCGTGAGGGTCGCATTTGCGCCGCGGCCGGCGTCGTCCATCAGCTTGTCGACCTCTGCCTGCGGCAGCTTGATCGGCAGAATGCCGTTCTGGAAGCAGTTGTTGTAGAAGATGTCGGCGAAGTCCGGCGCGATGATGCAGCGAATGCCGAAGTCGAGGAGCGACCACGGCGCGTGCTCGCGCGAGGAGCCGCAGCCGAAGTTCTCGCCGGTGACGAGGATCGTCGCCTTGCGATAGGCCGGCTGATTGAGCACGAAGTCCGATACCTCCTTGCCCTGCTCGTCATAGCGCATCTCGTAGAACAGGCTCTTGCCGAGCCCGGTGCGCTTGATCGTCTTCAGGAACTGCTTGGGGATGATCATGTCCGTGTCGATGTTGCGCAACGGCAGCGGCGCGGCGACTCCGGTGAGGGTGGTGAACTTGTCCATGCTCTCGCTCTTTCAGCGCCTTCACATTCTGAGGCCGTCCGCGAGGGCACGGAAATAACCCTCGGCCGAGGCCAGGCGATCCAGGTGGATGGGCTTGTGGCCGGCAACCACGCTTTTGTGCAGCTCGCCCGGCCGAAGCAGCTCTAGGCGCCTTTTAACCCCCGCCAGCTTGCGCCCGTCAAGGTGATGCTCCAGCGCGCCGACCATCGTCTCGATGTAGCCGCTGATGCGGCCAAGCTCACGGACCGCTTGCGCGCAGGCTCTGCGGTCGCTCGGTGCGGCCTCTAGATGGCGCAGGGCTTCCCCGGCCCGCTCTAGGGTCGCCGCGATCTTTTCCGCGTAGCCGGCAACCCGCGTCCGGCGCACCTCGTCCAGGCCGGCGAGCGTGGTGAGCCAGCAATGGACCGTCTCGGCGATCGAAAGCAGGCAGCGGGCGTAGTCGGAGAGGGGCAAGGGCGTGAGGCTCCGGGGCTGCCGGGATCATAAGGCAGGCCACCGGTGACGGGGATTTCCAGGCCTTATCCGAGACCTGCATCCTGCCCCGCCCGCCAATCCGCGCCGAACTGGCCAATCGTCCACCTTTTCTTAACCAAAAGAATTCACCCTCCGGGACAGGCCCCTGGCTGTCTAATTCGTGTTCGGAGATGCGTATGTACCGAGTTCTCGTCGCCGTCCTTTTGGGCGCCCTAGCAGTTGCCGTAACGGGCTGCACCGGCTCGCTCCGCCTCGGCAGCAACATCCCCGTGGTCTCTGCCGGGCATTCCGCCACCCACGCCTGATCAGACCGCGCACCCTAGCGACGAACGTGGGCCGCAAACTCGGCTGGCACGCCGCGAGACTGTAGATCTCTGCCTGTAGACGCTGCATCCCGCCGCCGGTATTTGGCTGCGGGCTGCTTGGCGTCGGGCAGCGATGCTTCAGGGTCCGCCCATGTCCTCGCACGTCGGCACTACGTCATCAGGTCTCGCGGCGCTTACCAGCGGCGCCGTGCTGTCGCCGTTCACGCAGTTGCGCAAGCTCTTGGGCGCGACGCCGGCAGGTCATGCGGAGGCGATCGATCTGACGATCGGCGAACCACGCGAGCCCATGCCGCCGTTCGTCGTCGACAGGCTCGTCGAGGCAGCGTCGAGCTATGCGAACTATCCGCCCATCCGCGGCACGACGGAGCTGCGTGAGGCGATTTCCGGTTGGGCCGCGCGCCGCTACGGAAGTGCTGCGGCGCCGGACCCCGAGCGCGAAGTTTTGCCCATAAATGGCTCGCGCGAAGGGCTTTTCCTTGCGGCGCTACCCGCCGCCGGCCGCAAGCAGGTGCGCGGTCAGCCGGCCATCCTGATGTGCAATCCGTACTACAGCGCCTACATCGGCGGCGCGCTCGCCGCCAACGCCGAGCCCGTCTATCTCAACGCCACGGCGGCGACCGGCCATCTGCCCGATCTCGAAGAGCTCGCGCAGGACAGGCCGCTGCTCGAACGCACCGTGGCACTCTACCTTTGCTCGCCGGCGAACCCGCAGGGCGCAGTGGCGAGCGCCGCTTACATCGCCCGCGCGCTCGAGCTCGCGCGCACCTACGACTTCCTGCTGTTCTTCGACGAGTGCTATTCGGAAATCTACTCGGCCGCGCCACCGCCGGGCGCCCTGCAGGTCGCCGCCACAACGCCGGATCGCTTTGCCAATCTCGTCGTCTTCAACTCGCTGTCGAAGCGCTCGAACCTGCCCGGCTTGCGCTCGGGATTCTGTGCCGGCGACCCAGGCTTCATCGAGACGTTCGCCGAACTGCGCAACATGGTCGCCCCGCAGATGCCGGGTCCCACCCAGCATGCGTCGGCGGCAGTGTGGGCGGACGAGACGCACGTCGAGGCGAACCGCGCCGCCTACCGGCAAAAATACGAGGTCTGCGACTTCGTCCTCGGCAACAAATACGGTTACCGCCGACCGGCCGGCGGGTTCTTCCTGTGGCTCGATGTAAGCAACTTTGGGGGCGCCGCTCAGGCAACAGTAACCTTATGGCAACGCGCAGGTGTCAAGGTTCTACCCGGTGCCTTCCTGGCGCAAGTCGGACGCGATGGGACCAATCCGGGAGCGAACTACCTGCGCCTGGCTTTGGTCCGCGACGCGGCGACCGTCGGAGAGGCGCTCGAACGATTAGTAGTAGTATTTGCGTAACAGAGTACGTTCGAAATGCCGCTCGAGTCGCAAGACCCGAGACGCCTGCTTCCGCCTGCGTTGGAAGAAAGGCTGATCGGATGGCTGATCCGCGCCGGAGGGCTGCTTGTCCTGGCTTGCGTCGCTGCAGCCTGGGCTAGCCTCCTCACCTGGTCCCAATCCGACCCCAGCCTGACGCACGCCGCCGACGGCGCCGCGACGAACGCACTGGGTTCGCTGGGCGCCATCTTCGCCGACGTACTCCTCAACACCCTCGGATTTGCCGGCGTGTTCCTGCTGCTCGCCCCGATGTTCTGGGGGCTCGAGCTGATGCTCACCGAGCGCGTCTCCGCCAATCGGAAGAAGACCAGCCTATTCCCGCTCGCCGTGCTGCTGCTCGCCGCCGGCTTTGCCGCGCTGCCGCTGTCGCCCGGCTGGCCGTTCGGGCACAGCTTCGGCGGCATCGTCGGCGACTGGGTCTACAAGCTCACCGCCACGGTCTTCGATGTCGTCGGCGCCGGCAACGCGATGCCGCTCGCCGGCCTTGCCTACTTCCTCACCGGCTTCGCGATGCTGGGATACAGCGTCGGCCTGGAGCGTGACGACCTCAACCGGTTGATCGAGCGCAGCCAGCGCATTTCACGTCGCCGCGGTGGGCTGATGCCCGAGTGGCTGGCGCAACACTTCGCCAAAGTGACCGTGGCCTTCGAGCCCGCCGCGGCAGCAGCCGCTGCCGCTCAGCGTCCGCGCTACGCCACCGACGGCGAGCCGGCGTTCGCGCCGACGCGCCGCGAACCCTTCCTTCCTGGCCCCGCCGCCTTCGAGCGTCCGAACCCGGTCATCCAGGCCGCCTTCGCGCAAGCGATCGCGCGCAAGGCCGGAACGCCAGCGGCCGCCGAAGCCCGCGACGATCTGCCCAGCGGCCGCGACATCGATTTCGACAACGATACCGACGCGGAAAGCCGCGCCATCGCTCGCCGCTTCGCACCCGCCAACGCGGAGCGCCCGCCAACACCGCAAGTCGTCGAGCTGCCCCTCGAGCACGAGGACAAGCCGGCTCCCGCGAAGTCCAAGGCGAAGCGCGGCAGCCTGTTCGCCGGGCTGGCGCAGGTGCGTGCCAGCGGTAGCTATCGCCCTCCGTCTCTCAACCTTTTGCGCCGGCCGCCGGTCTCGAAGGCCGGACCGACCTTCACCCAGTCGGTTCTGCGCGGCACGGCGCGCCTTCTCGAGGAAGTGCTCGCCGACTTCTCCATCAAGGGCGAGGTGCGCGAGATCAAGCCCGGTCCCGTCATCACCCTGTTCGAGCTCGAGCCAGCGCGCGGCACGAAGTCATCGCGCGTCGTGGCGCTCGCCGAAGACATCGCCCGGTCGCTGAGCGTCACCTCGGCGCGCGCCGCCGTGGTTCCCGGCCGCAACGTGATCGGCATCGAGCTGCCCAACGTGCGGCGCGAGACCGTTTACCTGCGCGACATCTTCGAAGCCGATGCATTCCGCACGTCCGACGCGGTGCTGCCGATGGCGCTCGGCAAGTCGATCGGCGGTGAACCGATCGTGGCCGACCTCGCGCGCATGCCGCATCTGCTCGTTGCCGGCACCACCGGCTCGGGCAAGTCCGTCGGCATCAACGCGATGGTGCTGTCATTGCTCTTCCGCCGTTCGCCGGAAGAGTGCCGCCTGCTGATGATCGACCCGAAGATGCTGGAGCTGTCTGTCTATAACGGCATTCCGCATCTGCTGACGCCGGTCGTCACCGATCCGCACAAAGCGGTCGCGGCGCTCAACTGGGCCGTCGCCGAGATGGAGGAGCGCTACAAGCGCATGGCCGCCCTGTCGGTGCGCAACATCGAGGCCTTTAACACGCGCGTCCGCAAGGCGCAGAGCCGCGGTGAGCTTCTCACGCGCACGGTGCAGACCGGCTTCGACGAGAGCACCGGCGAAGCCGTCTACGAGCAGCAAGACCTACCGGCCGATACGATGCCGTACATCGTCGTCGTCGTCGACGAGTTCGCCGACCTGATGATCGTTGCCGGCAAGGAGATCGAGGGCGCCGTGCAGCGCCTGGCGCAGATGGCGCGCGCCGCCGGCATCCACCTGATCATGGCCACGCAGCGTCCCTCGGTCGATATCGTCACCGGCACGATCAAGGCGAACTTTCCGGCACGCATCAGTTTCAAGGTCGCGTCGAAGATCGACAGTCGAACCATCCTCAACGAGCAGGGAGCCGAACAGCTCCTCGGCCACGGCGACATGCTCTACTCGCTCGGCATGGGGCAGATCGTCCGCGCCCACGGACCGTTCGTCTCCGACGAGGAGGTCGAGCGCATCACCGAGGCGCTGCGCCAGCAGGGCACGCCGCACTATGTCGACGGCATTACCGATACGCCGGCCACGACCGAAGGCGCGGCCGCGGAAGGCCGCCCGACGAGCGACGACGACCTCTACGACATGGCCGTCGCCATCGTGCTGCGCGACCGCAAGGCGTCGACCAGCTACATCCAGCGCCGCTTATCGATCGGCTACAACCGCGCCGCCGACCTGATCGAGCGGATGGAGAGCGAGGGCCTGATCGGCCCGGCGAACAGCACCGGCCGCCGCGACATCCTCATCACCGGCCGCGATGGCGCGGCCGCACGCGCCGCTGCCGGCTAGACGGGCACCCCCGCCAACATGTAGACGCATTGTTCGGCGATGAGCGCTGGCTGGGAGTTCACGCGCGCGCGCGGATATTCTATCAAAGGCAAGATTTCTGACGATTCGGGAGATCTCGGGGGCCCATGCAGGAGCTGAGAGCAGTCGCGGTTGCGGCAATGGCAACCCTTGGTCTGCTGACGGGGCCTGCGGGCGCCGCCGCCGAGGACGCCGCCAAGCCCCTGAATGTGCCGGCACCGATGCCGGCATCTCCACCCAAAGCCGGTGATCCGCCGTCTCCGGGCTCGAGCTCTGCGTGGAACGCAGAAGTCGCGCCGGCCAAGCCCGGCGAAGCCATGACGCTCAATCCCCACCAGACCGAGCTCGTGCACAAGGTCTCCAGCTACTTCAGCGAGATCAATACGTTGCAAGGCAACTTCGTGCAGACGGGTGCGGACAACAAGAAAATGAAGGGCAAGTTCTACGTCAAGCGCCCTGGCCGTTTCCGCTTCGACTATGCGCGGCCCTCGCGGCAGATCGTCGTGTCGGACGGCCACTACCTTTCCATCCAGGATCTGGACCTCAACAACGAGGACCGGGTGGCGCTCGACGACACCCCGTTCCGGCTGCTGCTGCGCTCCGACGTCGACCTCGTGCGCGACGCGAAGATCATGGAAGTGCAGGAATCGGAAGACCTTCTGGTCGTCGGGCTGGTCGACAAGAACCCCGACACCCCTGGTCAAATCAAACTGTTCCTGTCGACGAAGCCCAACCTTGAACTCAAGGAATGGGTGACCAAAGACGCCCAGGGATTGGACACCCGGGTGCAGGTCTCGGACCTGACCAAGAGCGGCGAACTCGATGCGGCGCTGTTCAAGATTCAAACCATCGGGCGCCCGATGACGATGCCCTGAACGCCAGCCACTGTGGCTGTTCGGACTCTTGGCAACAGCAGGCTGGGGAAAACCCCGGCCGCTCTGGTAACATTTTTGTGAAGTCCGGCCCCCGGCTCTATTGAACTTCGGGCCTTTGCGCTTAACTCAAGTCAGTCAGGTGGTGTCACCCTGTATCGGTAGTGCCCCCCGTCTAGCCGAAAGACATCACCTGGGGTGCCGGCTTCCCTCCCGGCACCACGCGCGAAAGCGCTCTCGACGCCCAACCCCTCCCCCCGGGGTTGGGCGTTTTTTCGTTCGGAAGGCCGGCCTCAGGCTGCAGTTGCTTCCGGCTCGGCCGCGATAGGTTTCGGCGCGGGACCCGCGAGGCGTGCGTCCACGCTGCGGAGCTCCTCGGCGAAGGCGGCCAAGCGCCGGCCAAGGTTCTCAGCCAGCCGGCCGGCCAGATCGGGATCTTCCAGCATTTGGGCGTGCAAGGCGTCGCGGGTGATGTGTACCGCCCGCACCGCCGTCCGTGCGACCACGGTGGAGCCGTAGGTGGTCTCCACCAGCATACCGGCCTCGCCCAGCAGCGAGCCGGCGATCACCGGCTCGGACCGGCCCTCAAGCTCGGGTCCGCTCACCCGTGCTGCCGTCCCTTTGATGACGAGTATGGCCGCCTCGGCAATCCCGTTCTCTTCGATGATGGTGGCGCCGGGGCTGTAGGAGACCCGATCTGCGCGGCGGGCGATGCCGGCTAACTGCAGCGGGGTGAGCCCGCGAAACAGGGGCAGCACCGCGAGGTATCCTGCAAAGAGTTCCAATGGCGACCGTTGCGTTGAGCGGCTGATCCGAACGCATGACTTGTCACCACGCCATCCACATCGCGACCGGCGCGGCGGATGCGCAGAATCTGGGGCAACTTCAATTGATTCGGAGCAGGCTACTAGGACCGGCGCACAACAGCGGCGCGCTGCATCCACATGATGTCCACTTGGGCTGTGGAGAAGTCTCAGGGCACCAGCCGATAGCCGCCGGTCTCGGTCACCAGCAGCTCGGCGCTCGAGGGGTCCTTCTCGATCTTCTGCCGCAAGCGATAGATGTGCGTCTCGAGCGTGTGCGTCGTCACGCCGGCGTTGTAGCCCCACACCTCGTGCAGGAGCGTGTCGCGCGACACGACCTTGTCGCCGGAGCGATAGAGGTACTTGAGGATCGATGTTTCCTTTTCAGTCAACCGGATCTTCGTGCCCTTGTCGTTGATGAGCAGCTTGGAGGCCGGCTTGAACGTATACGGCCCGATCGCGAATACGGCGTCCTCGCTCTGCTCGTGCTGACGCAGCTGCGCGCGGATGCGCGCCAACAGCACGGCGAACTTGAACGGCTTGGTGACGTAATCGTTGGCGCCGGCGTCGAGGCCGAGGATCTGGTCGGCGTCGGACACGTTGCCCGTCAGCATGACGATCGGCGTCTTGAAGCCGGACTTGCGCAACAGGCGAACCGCCTCACGTCCGTCCATGTCGGGCAACGACACGTCGAAGACGACGAGGTCGTAGTGGTCGGATTTGGCGAGCTCCATGCCCTTCGACGCGGTGCCGATGGTCTGCACCTCGAACTCGTCATGAAGGATGAGCTGGTCCTTGAGGGTTTCGCGCAGCTCCTCATCATCGTCGACGATGAGGACGCGTCGGGCAGTGCTCATATTCGTATCTTGCTCCCGCTCGGATACTGCCGGAGAGGCTGCAAAGTCCTTGGCCGCGGCCCATGCCGGCTTTATCTGACGGGAAGCGAATAGCACGCGCGCCGGGAACCTCCAATGAAGACCCAGGGTGGCAGCCCCCAGCAGGCCCCTAAAATCGTCGTGAGAAGCCTATCGGCGGGGGCCACCCGCGGCGTGGTCAGCTACGGCAACCTGCGCTTCCCGTGCGCTCTGGGCCGGACCGGTCGGCGCTCCGGCAAGCGAGAGGGGGACGGCGCCACCCCGACCGGCGATTTTCCACTGCGGTCAGCCTATTATCGGCCGGACCGCTTGCGCCGGCCGCAGACGCGGCTGAGCCTCACGCCGCTGCGCCCGGGCGACGGCTGGTGCGATACCACCCAAGATCGCAACTACAACCGCCCCGTTCGCCATCCCTATCCGGTGAGCGCCGAGGAGATGTGGCGTGCTGACGGGCTCTACGACCTCGTCGTCGTGATGGGCTACAACGACCGTCCGCGTGTGAAGGGTCGCGGCAGCGCCGTGTTCATGCACGTTGCGCGGCCGGGCATGTTGCCGACGGAAGGATGCGTCGCGCTCGCTCGCCCGCACCTCGAGCGCCTGCTGCAGGCGGTGAAGCGCAACGCCGTCGTCAGCGTGCGCCCTTAGCAGCGATCATCTGAGAAAATAAAAAACGGCCCGGAATGCCGAAGCACCGGGCCGAGTTTAGAGCGCGCCTAGGGGAAGGCGCACGCTCGGGAGAAGACGCAGGCCGCGCGCCGTGAGAGCGCGCGGCCTGCAGGAGCCTTACTGAACGGACTCGCCGTGCAGCGCGACGTCGAGGCCTTCGACCTCGGCGGCCTCGCTGACGCGAATGCCGATCGTGAACTTCAGGACCATCAGGATGACGAAGGTGGCGATGGCGCACCAGGCAACGGTGGCGAGGACGCCGTACACCTGGATCGGAACCTGCGCGAAGTTGCCCTCGAGCAGACCGGCCTTGCCGCCGTAGGCCTCAGCGGCAAACACACCCGTCAGGATGGCGCCGATGATGCCGCCCACGCCGTGGACGCCGAAGACGTCGAGGCTGTCGTCGTAGCCCAGCATCTTCTTCACGCCCGTGGAGCAGATGTAGCAGCCGACGCCGGCAGCCGCGCCGATGACCAGCGCGCCCTTCGGATCGACGAAGCCGCAAGCCGGCGTGATGGCAACGAGACCGGCGATGGCGCCGGAAGCGATGCCGAGCAGGCTCGGCTTACCGTGGACGAGCCACTCGGAGAACATCCAAGCGAGCGCCGCCATGGCGGTGGCAACCTGCGTCGTCATCATGGCGACACCGGCAGTCGAGTTGGCAGCGACAGCCGAGCCGGCGTTGAAGCCGAACCAGCCGACCCACAGCAGCGAGGCGCCGATGAGCGTCAGAACGAGGTTGAACGGAGCCATGCTCTCGGTGCCGTAGCCAGTGCGGCGGCCAAGAACCAGGGCGGCCACAAGACCGGCGATACCGGCGTTGATGTGAACGACCGTGCCGCCGGCGAAGTCGAGAACGCCGTCGGCCGAGAGGAAGCCGCCGCCCCACACCCAGTGGCAGACCGGGATGTAAACGAGAAGCATCCAGGCGGCCATGAAGATCAGGAGGGCCGAGAACTTCATGCGATCGACGATCGAGCCGATGATCAGCGCCGGAGTGATGATGGCGAAGGTCATCTGGAAGCAGACGAACACCAATTCGGGGATCGTGCCCGTCAGGCTATCCTTGCCGACGCCGGCGAGGAGGAGTTTGTCGAGACCGCCGATGTAAGGCTGGTAGCCTTCATTGGCGTTGGTGGTGAAGGCCAGCGAGTAGCCTACGACCATGTAGATGACCGACAGAAGGCAGATGGTGGCGAACGTCGCCATGAGCACCGACAGCACGTTCTTCTTGCGGACCATGCCGCCGTAGAACAGTGCCAGGCCGGGGATGGCCATCATGAGCACGAGACAGGTGGAGGCGAGCATCCACGCCGTGTCGCCAGAGTTGAGCGTCGGCGGCGGTGCGTCCTGTGCCAGCGACGGAAGTGCAGATCCGGCGTAGAGTGCAGCCGCCGCGGACGCGGTTGCTGCCAGCTTTCTTAGTCCGTTGAAGTTCATCCTGAAACTCCCCTTCCCTTCCAGTAGTACTTGGACCGTGTCCTGACGGACTAAGCCCGCTTAAAGCGCGTTGTCGTCTGCTTCACCGGTGCGGATGCGAACGGTGTGCTCGATTGGAGAGACGAAAATCTTTCCGTCGCCGATCTGGCCGGTCTTGGCTGCGCGCTGGATTGCCTCCAACGCTTTGTCGACTTGGGCCGACGGAACGACCACCTCCACCTTGATCTTGGGCAGAAAGCTCACGGCGTACTCGGCGCCGCGATAGATCTCGGTGTGTCCCTTCTGGCGTCCGTAGCCCTTCACTTCCGTGACCGTCATTCCCTGCAAGCCGATGTCGGTCAGCGCGGTGCGGACCTCCTCGAGCTTGAAGGGTTTGATGATTGCCGTGATCAACTTCATGCAGTCCCTCTCCCCTGACGCGTCCGCCGCTGCGACGGCCGACATTTCGTCTTCGTTTTGGCTCCGCCCCGGTGGTCCGGGCGCGATTGCCGTGTAAGACGGAGTCAAGACCCGTGCCAGTTTGACGATGCCTAAACAACCAATTGGATTCGTTGGAGAAAGTCTGCCAACAATTCAGGCGACCGCCTGCTGGGCGCCGTATATCTGCCTATCTGATGGGCATTTGTTGGCGAGTGCCCATCAATTGGGCACGAATGCCGAGCGGCGCTGCCGCATCAGGCCCTCTTGCACCACGGAGGCGATCAGCGTGCCCTCCTGCGTAAAGATGCTGCCCCGACAAAAGCCCCGCGCTCCGTAGGCATTGGGGCTGTCCTGCACATACAGGAGCCACTCATCGGCGCGGAACGGCCGGTGGTACCAAAGTGCGTGGTCGAGGCTGGCGAGTTGTACGTCCGCATCGAACAACAGCTTGCCGTGGGCAATCAGCGCCGTGTCGAGCAGCGTGAAGTCCGAGGCGTAGGCAAGCACCGCCTGGTGGATGGCCGGGTCGTCGGGCAGCTTGCCGTTGGCCCTGATCCAAATGTGTTGCAGGGGGGCCTTCTTGTCGCGGGTGAGGTAGCGCGACACGTCGACGACGCGCATGTCGATGGGGCGCTCGCGGCTCCAGTAGCTGCGCATCGACTGTGGTAGGGCATCGATGAGCCCGGCGATGAGATCCTTGGGGTTGGGGAGCTCCTCCGGCTGGGGAACCTTGGGCATTTCCGACTGGTGGTCAAAGCCCGGCTCCGCCTTGTGAAACGAGCTGCTCATCGAGAAGATCGGCCGCCCGTGCTGGATCGCCTTCACGCGGCGCGTGGTGAAGCTGCCGCCGTCGCGGATGCGCTCGACGTCGTAGACGATAGGCCGCGAGGGGTCGCCGGCGAGCAGGAAATAGCCGTGCAGCGAATGGACCGAGCGCTCCGCGTCGACGGTGCGGGCGGCGGCCATCAGCGCCTGGCCGAGAACTTGCCCGCCGAACACCCGCTGCCAACCCTCGTTGCCCCGCGCGCCCAGGAACAGGTTGTCCTCCAACCGCTCGAGGTCGAGCGTGGCGAGGAGCGCGTCGAGCGCGCTCTGCGGCGCGGGATTGTCGTCTGGCATCGGGCCTCGCGGTTCAGAGGTGGCAGGCTGGGCACGGGTGGCGTAGGTTAGCGCGCCGTAAGGCGCTCTTCAGCCTCGCAAATTAGCCTAGATCCCCTGACGAGAGATGACGCAAGAAGCCGCCCGCTATGATGTCGCAATCTCCGGCGCGAGCTTCGCCGGGCTGGCGCTTGCCGGCGCGCTGAGCGATGCGCTCGGGCCCGAGCTCAGGGTCGCCGTCATCGATCGCGCCGCGCCGGCTTCCATGCCCGCCGATGCCCGCGCCTTCGCGCTGTCGGCGGCGTCGCGGCACCTGCTGGAAGCGATGGGGGTCTGGCCGGCGATCGCACCTGAAGCCCAGCCGGTCGAGGGCATCGACATCACCGACACGAGCCTCGACTCCGGGGTGCGTCCGGTGCTCCTCAGCTATGACAACGCCACCACCGCCGGCGAGCCCGCCACGCACATCGTGCCGGTCGGGCCGCTCACCGCCGCGCTGCAGGCAAAGGCGAAGAACCATCCTTCGATCGCCCTGCTGGCGCCCGCCGAAGCGACCGGCTTCACCGCGGACGACACCGGCGCGCGCATTACGCTCGCTGACGGGCGCACGATCACCAGCTCACTGGTCGTCGCCGCCGACGGGCGCAAGTCGCCGCTGCGCGACGCCGCCGGCGTCAAGGTCATCGGCTGGGCCTACCCGCAGACGGGCATCGTCACCACCGTCCGCCACGAGCGTCCGCACGGCGCCCGCGCCGTGCAGCACTTCCTGCCGAACGGCCCGTTCGCCATCCTGCCGCTCACGGGCAACCGCGCCTGCATCACCTGGACGGAGGACGCGGGCGAGGCGAAACGGATCATGGCGCTCGACGACGCTGGCTTTCTGGCGGAGATCGACAAGCGGTTCGGCGGTAAGCTCGGCGCGATCGCGCTCGACGGACCGCGGCAATCGTGGCCGCTGCAATTGCATCTCGCCCGCCGCTACGTCGCGCCGCGTTTCGCGCTCGTCGGCGACGCGGCGCACGGCGTGCATCCGCTGGCGGGGCAGGGGCTCAATCTGGCATTCCGCGATGTCGCCGCGCTGGTGGAGGTGGTCGCCGACGCGGTGCGTCTGGGGTTCGAGGCGGGCGACGCGCAGGCCCTCGCGCGCTACGAACGCTGGCGGCGCTTCGACTCGGCCGTCTCCGCCGCGACGTTCGACGGCATCAACCGGTTGTTTGCCAGCGATGTCCCGCTGCTGCGCTCGGTACGCGAGGTGGGGCTCGGCGTCGTCGACCGCATCCCGGCGCTGAAGCGGTTCTTCGTCAGCGAGGCGGCGGGCCTGACAGGCGAGGTCCCACGCCTCCTCAAGGGCGAGCCGGCCTAGTCGGGTTCATCCTCGGCAGCGGCGTCGTCAGCATCGGCGTCATATACCGGCACCACCACGACGACGCGCCCGCCCGCCACGTCGACGACCGGAACGAACGCGTCGGTGAACGGAATCAGCTCGGTCGCGCGTTGGCCCTCGAGCCGCACCTCTAGAAGATCTCCGGCGCCGTAGTTCTGCACCGCCACGACCTGGCCGATGCGCTCGCCGGCTTCGTTGTCGGCGCGCAGGCCGGCAAGATCCTCGTAGTAGAACTCGCCTTCCTCCGGCTCGGGCAGTTGTCCGCGTTGAGCGTACAGCGCCGTGCCGCGCAGCGCTTCCGCCCCGTTGCGGTCGGCAACGCCCGCGACGCGCGCGATGACGCCGCCTTTCGGCGTCGTGCGCACCAGCTTGATATCGAGGTTCCGACCATCCTCGGTAGCGAGAGGCCCGTAGGCGGCGATGTCCTCGGCCGCGCCCGTGAAGCTGTCGATGACGACCTCTCCGCGGATGCCGTGCGCCGAGACGATGCGGCCAAGGAGTATGCGCTGAGGGTTTCCGCTCATCACCAGCCGTTGATCGCCAAGTCAGTTTGGCAGCGGTCCAAGATACCTGATCTGCACCCCGACCGGCGCGCCGGCAATCTGGATGAAGGCCGTCGTGTCGGCCGCCGATCCGGAGAACGCGCCGGCGATGTCCAACGTGGCGCCCGTTGCCCCGGCGGAAAAACCGGTGACGAGCACGCCGTCGGGTGGCACGTCGAGGCGCAGGCGCACCCTATTGAGCTGGCGCGCCGCGTCGAACTCGTAGGTGCCGGTGAACACCGCCCCCAGCGGGTCGGAGCCCAGCACCTTGCCATCGCGCAGAACCGCGAGCCCGCTGCCGTCAGCCGGCTCGCCGTCGTGCGATGCCGCAAAACGCAACCCGTAGATACCGTCCTCGAGCATGTCGGTCCCCCTCGGCGAGGCCGATGCCCCGCGCGAGGAGAATTTGACACGGCAGGATTGAACGCCGGGTTAGCGGCACGCGCCGATTGCGGCCTTACTCGGCGGCGGGCTCGGCGGCGGCAGCAGCGGCGGCCTCGGCAGCCTTCTTCGCCTTCTCGGCCTGCGCCGCCTCGCGCTCCAGGCGCTTCTTCTTCGGCTTCGACTTCTCGGGGTTGTTCGAGGCCGTGCGCTTCATCAGCCCGGCGGCGTCGAGCAGGCGGGCGACGCGGTCCGTCGGCTGGGCGCCGACCGAGAGCCAGTACTTGCAGCGCTCGAGCTCGAGCTTCACGCGCGTCTCGTCGTCCTTCTTGAGCATCGGGTTGAAGGTACCGATCTGCTCGATGTAGCGGCCGTCGCGGGGCGAGGCCGTGTTGGCGACGACGACGTAGTAGTAGGGGCGCTTCTTGGCGCCGCCGCGCGACAGGCGGATCTTCACGGACATTGCTTCATTCCTTCAGTCAGTTGTTATCAAGATTCACTTCTTCTTTCCCGGCAAGCCGGGGAATTTCGGTAGGCCGGCGCCGCCCAGGCCAGGAAGGCCGGAGCCGAGGCCGGGGAGCCTCGTCAGCATGCCTCCGGGAAAACCGGGCATGCCTTTGCCCGGCGGCCCCTTGGGCAGCGCGTCTTTCAAATCTTGCGGCAGTTGCTCGAGCGCTTTCGGATCGAGCCTGGCGAGCTCGTCCTGCATCGCTGCCATCTCGGCTTCGCTCGGCGCGGCACCGCGGCCGGGACCGCCGACGAGGCGATTGAGCATGCCTTTGTTGCGGCCGAGGCTCTTCATCATGTCCGCCATCTGCCGGTGCATTTTGACGAGCTTGTTGACGTCCTCGACCTTGGTGCCGGAACCTGCCGCGATGCGCCGCTTGCGGCGCGCGTCGAGCACCTTCGGGTTGCGGCGCTCCTGCGGCGTCATCGACGTGATGATCGCGTGCTGACGCTTGAGGATGCCGTCGTCGAGGTTCGCGTCGGCGATCTGCGCTTTGATCTTGCCCATACCGGGCATCATGCCGAGCACGCCCGACATGCCGCCGATGCGCTGCATCTGTTTGAGCTGCTCGGCCATGTCGTCGAGATCGAAGATGCCCTTCTTCATCTTCTCGGCGATCTTCGTCGCCTTCTCGGCGTCGATGGTCTGCGCCGCCTTCTCGACGAGCGTGACGACGTCGCCCATGCCGAGGATGCGCGAGGCGACCCGGGCCGGATGGAAGTCCTCCAGGGCGTCCCACTTCTCGCCGACGCCGAGCAGCTTGATTGGCTTGCCGGTGACGGCGCGCATCGACAGCGCGGCGCCGCCGCGTGCATCGCCGTCGGCGCGCGTCAGCACGATACCGGTGATTCCGATGCGTTCGTCGAACGCCTTGGCGACGTTGACCGCGTCCTGGCCGGTCAAGCTGTCGGCGACGAGCAACGTCTCGTGCGGGCGCGCGATGTCGCGCACCTCGACGGATTCGCGCATCAGCTCTTCGTCGATATGGATGCGGCCGGCGGTGTCGAGCAGCACCACGTCGTAGCCGCCGAGCCTGGCGGCATCGACGGCGCGCTTGGCGATCTGCTGCGGCGTCTGCCCGGCGACGATCGGCAGCGTGTCGACACTCGTCTGCTCGCCGAGCACGCGGAGCTGCTCCTGCGCCGCCGGACGGCGCACGTCGAGCGATGCCATCAGCACTTTCTTCTTGTCGCGGTCGGTGAGCCGCTTGGCGATCTTAGCCGTCGTCGTCGTCTTGCCAGAGCCCTGCAGGCCGACCATCATGATGGCCACCGGCGGCGTGGCGTGGAGGTCGATCGTCGACCCCTCGGAGCCGAGCATGGCGACAAGCTCGTCGTTGACGATCTTGATGACCATCTGGCCGGGAGTGATCGAGCGCAGCACTTCCTGGCCGATCGCCTTGGCCTTCACCTTGTCGATGAAGTCGCGCACGACATCGAGCGCCACGTCGGCCTCGAGCAGGGCGCGGCGCACTTCGCGCATCGCCTCGCCGACATCGCTCTCGGTGAGCGCGCCGCGACGCGTCAGCTTGTCGAGAATGCCGGACAGGCGATCTGACAGCGATTGGAACATGCTCTTCCTTCACCGGCGCTGCGGGAGATCCACAGGCGCAAACGAAAATCGCACCCGCGGGCGCAACGCGCTGGCGGGTGTTGACCTCCCGGCCTCGACGCCTAAGGCGCGGGCAGGGCGGCGGCTCTGAAGTCAGGGCCGTCGTGATTGGGGCGGACAATGCCCGTAGGGGCTAGGACGTGTCAACCTTGGGCAATCCGGGGGCCCTGAACCGGCTTAGGCACGGGCTGCGGCGCGCGCCCGGGCTATGGCCCTGACCCGGCGGCGCTGCTGGCGACGCCATTTGCGGGCGATCCGGTAAACCCGGCGCAGGGCGCGGCGCTCCGGCGGGGTGAGGCAAATGCAGCCCCCGCAGTGGCAGGGTCGCGGCGCGACGAAGGACAGCAGCAGGAGCCGGCGGCTCGGGCGGGAAAGCGGGGCGTAGGCTGTGTCGGTCATGGCAGCGCTCATTGGATGGGCCGGGGCTAGCCCCGGCGATTATCCTCAAGTCGCAGCATTCCGCCAGGGTTCCGAAAAATCGGGCAGCCGTTTGTCACGGACTGCTTACCGGTGCAGTGGCAGCGACATTGTCAAAGGCTCGAGTGCAGGCGATGGTTCGGCATTGATGGAGGCCAGACAATGCGCAGGCGCAACGGATTAGGCTGCCGGCAGACGGGGCTCGCGGTTCTCGTGGCGCTGCCGCTGCTCGCTGCCGACTCTCCCGGGTGGGCCGCCGATCTGACGACGCGCGAGGTGGTGAGCGCGCTGTTCAAGGCCGCGCCCGGCTCGGCGCCGGACCTATCGGGCAAGGACTTGCGCCGGCTCGACCTCGCGGGCGTCGATTTCAAGGGTGCCAATCTCGCGCGAGCGACGCTGTTCGGCTCGGATCTCGCCGGCGCCAATCTAGCCAAAGCCAACTTGGCCGGCGCCGTGCTCGACCGCGTCACCATCACGAAGACCAACTTCGCCGATGCCAACCTGGCTCAGGCGACGATTCTGCGGCCAAACATCTTCTCGTCGCTCGAGGCCGCGAGCAGCGAGGTGCCGACGTTCGCTGGCGCGCGTCTTGCGGGTTCGCACCTGAGCGGACGGTTCGACCTCGTGAACTTCCGGGGCGCCGATCTCACCGGCGCACGCTTCGGGCCGAAGGACCCGCGCAGCGAAGAACTGATTACAGGCCGCGCGGAGCTCACCGGCAGTGATTTTTCCGCTGCGATCCTGCGCGATGCGAACCTGAGCCGCAGCGTCGCCAAGTATGCCAAGTTCACGCGCGCCGATCTGCGCGGAGCAAATCTTGCCCACGCCAACGTCAAAGGCGCGGATTTCACCGGTGCGGATCTGGCAGGCGCCGACTTCACCGGCGCCGTGCTCGAGGGGGCCAATTTCACGAATGCTCGCGGCCTCGACCGCGCACGCGGTCTGCAGCAGGGCTTCAGCGGCGACAACTCGACCACGCCGTCGAATAACTGACGCGCCGGCCTAGTTCACTGTTCCGGCGTGACGCGCAACACCTCGCCCGAGTCGTCGGTTAGCAGCCATAGCGCGCCATCGGGGCCCTGCCTGACATCGCGGATGCGCTTACCCTGATCATCGAGCAGCGTCTCGGCAGCAACGACCTCGTCGCCTTCGAGCACGAGTCGCTGCACTTGCGTGCCGGCGAGCCCGCCAACGAAGGCGTTACCCTTCCAGTCAGGAAACAGATCGCCGTCATAGAATGCGAGGCCGGACGTGGCGATCGACGGCACCCAATAGTAGACCGCCGGCTCCATGCCTGCCTTTTCGCTGCCTTCGCCGATCTTCTCGCCCGAATAGTCGATGCCGTAGGTGATGACCGGCCAACCGTAGTTCTTTCCGGCCTCGGGATGGTTCAGCTCGTCGCCGCCCTGCGCGCCGTGCTCCACGACGTAGAGCGTTCCGGTCTCAGGCCGTAACGCCGCGCCCTGCATATTGCGGTGGCCGATCGACCAAACCTCGGGCGCCCAGCCTTCGAGCTTCGGATTGTCCGAAGGAATCGTCCCATCGGCGTTGATGCGGATAACCTTGCCGATGTCGTTTGCCGGATTTTGCGATTGATCGCGCAGGACGTTGCGCTCGCCTGTCGTCACGAACAGCGTGCCGTCCTTCGCCCAGACGAGGCGCGAGCCGAAGTGATGGGCGCTCTTCGCGGCAGGCTCTTGCCGAAAGATCACCTTGACGTCCTCGAGCTTGCCGCCGTCGCCGTCGAACACGAGTTTGGCGCGCGCCACGGTCGTGCCGTTCTTGCCCTCGTCGCGCGGCTCGCCGTACGAGAAATAGATGATATGGCTCTTGGCGAAGTCGGGAGCCAACAGAACGTCGAGCAGGCCACCCTGACCTTCCGCCGCAACCTCGGGAACGCCCGCAAGCGGCGGAGACAGCCTGCCATCCTTGGTGACGATGCGCATGCGGCCGGGCCGCTCGGTTACCAACAGACGGCCGTCGGGGAGAAACTGCATGCCCCAGGGGTGCTCGAGCCCAGAGGCGAAGGTTTCGACCTTGATTTTGCTGGGCTTCGCTGGAGCAGGCGCGTCGGTGATGACGGCCAATGCCGGCTGCGCCGCGGTACAGAAGCCGACGATGATCAAAAACACGAAGCTCCTTAGGGCGTTGCTCGTCATCCGCTGTTTCTCCGTTCGATTGTCTTTTTGAGGCCCCGGGCCATATATGGTCGCATGACGGACGCCGCCAGCATCCCCTTTCGAAAGATGAACGGCCTCGGCAACGATTTCGTCGTGCTCGACGCGCGCACCCGACCGCTGTCGATCGCGCCAGAGGATGCGCAGCGACTCGGCGATCGCAATCGCGGAATCGGATGCGATCAAGTCATTGTCATGGAGTCGTCACAGAAGGCCGACGTGTTCATGCGCATATTCAATGCGGATGGCTCGGAGGTGAGCGCCTGCGGCAATGCCACGCGCTGTATCGCGCTCCTCGCCGCGGAAGAGACCGGGCGCTCGGAGGTCAGCGTCGAAACGAACGCCGGCCTGCTGAAGGCCAAGGTCGACGGAGCCAACCGCATCACGATCGACATGGGCCGACCGCGCTTCAACTGGGAAGCGATCCCACTTGCCGAGCCGTTCGAGGACACGACCGGCATCGAGCTGCAGATCGGTCCCATCGACGCGCCCGTTCTGCACACCCCATCGGCGGTCAACGTCGGCAATCCGCACGCCATTTTCTGGGTCAACGACGTTAACGCGCATGACCTCGGACGCTTCGGCCCGCTGCTGGAGAACCACCCGATTTTTCCCGAACGGGCGAATATCTCGCTCGCGCAAGTCACATCACGCAACAGCCTGAAGCTCCGCACGTGGGAGCGTGGCGCCGGGCTCACAAAGGCCTGCGGCACGGCCGCCTGCGCCGCCGCCGTGGCTGCAGCGCGCAAGGGGCTGACCGACCGAAAAGTAACCGTAGAGCTCCCCGGCGGGCCGTTATTCATCGAATGGGCCGAAAATGATCACATCCTGATGTCCGGTCCGGCCGAGCTCGAGTTTGAAGGCACGCTGGCGCCGGATACTCTGTCGCGCGCCCCCGTCTAGCGAACGACAAAGTTGTCCTTTATGACCGCACGAGAATTAACCGGCCGGACAGCCCGTTGGCACCACGCTCTCCTCGCGCGGATCGGCTATCGTCGCGCGTATCCGAGGCTCCCGAGGCTTGCTGAGCGATAATGGCCGACCCCATCATCATAACGCTCGGCTGCCGGCTCAACGGCTATGAGTCCGACGTGATACGCCGGAACGCGCTCGAGGCCTGGCTCGATGACGCCGTCATCGTCAACACCTGCGCCGTGACGAGCGAGGCGGTGCGGCAGGCAACCCAGACGATCCGCAAGCTCCGCCGCGCGCATCCCTCTTCGCGCATCATCGTCACCGGCTGCGCCGCGCAGATCGAGCCTGAGCGCTTCGCGGCGATGCACGAGGTCGATCACGTCGTCGGCAATGCCGAGAAGCTGAAGCCCGAAACGTTCGCCAGACTTTCGACCGTCGGCTCGGAGCGCGTGCAGGTCGACGACATCACGAGCGTGCGCGAGACAGCCGGGCATCTGATTGACGGCTATGGGACGCGCACGCGTGCCTACGTGCAGATCCAGAACGGTTGCGATCACCGCTGCACCTTCTGCATCATCCCCTACGGCCGCGGACCTTCGCGCTCCGTGCCGGCCGGCGAGGTCGTGGCGCACATCCGCCGCCTCGTCGAGCGCGGTTGCCGCGAGGTGGTGCTGACCGGCGTCGACATCACCTCGTACGGCGGCGACCTGCCTGGTGATGCCTCGCTTGGATATCTCGTGCGCCAGATCCTCAAGCTCGTGCCGGAGCTCGAGCGCCTGCGCCTTTCCTCGATCGATCAGGTCGAGGCCGATACGCACCTGCTGCGTGCCATCGCCGAAGAGGAACGCCTGATGCCTCATATGCATCTGTCGATGCAGGCAGGCGACGACATGATCCTCAAGCGCATGAAGCGGCGGCACAGCCGCGCCGACGCGGTTCAATTCTGCCGCGACGTTCGCCGCATGCGGCCCGATACCGTCTTCGGCGCCGACTTTATCGCCGGTTTCCCGACCGAGACCGACAGGATGTTCGAGAATTCGCTCAGCATCGTCGACGAATGCGATCTCACATATCTGCACGTATTTCCCTTCTCGGCGCGCCCTGGCACGCCCGCGGCCCGCATGCCGCAGGTCCCGCGCAAGGTCGCCAAGGAGCGCGCAGGGCGCTTGCGCACCAAAGGCACCGGCGCACTCGCGCGCTTTCTGGACGCGCACAGCGGCGCGGAGGTTGAGCTTCTCGCCGAGCGGGGCGGCGTCGGCCGCACGCGCCAGTTCGCCGAAATGCGACTGCCGCCCGCGATCGCCGCCGGTTCGATGCTGCGCGCGCGCGTCACCGGTCACGATGGTCAGCGTCTCTCCGGTGAGGTCCTGGCGTGAGCAGCAAGACGCAGGGCGCATTGGGACGGCTTTGGGGCGGCAAGCGCGCCGATGAACCCGGGCCGGACTCGGCGCCGTCCGCCGGGGCGGAACCGCAAGCGTCCGCGAAGGCCGGATGGTTCAGCCGCCTCAAACAGGGCCTCGGCAAGACGTCGACGAAACTGTCCGACGGCATCACCGGCATCTTCACGAAGAAAAAGCTCGAAGCGGCCACCCTCGATGATCTCGAGGACGTGCTGATCGAAGCCGACCTCGGCGTCGACACCGCGGAGAACATCATCACTGCCCTTCGCAAGGGCCGCTTCGAGAAGGACATCAGCGCCGACGACGTGCGCGCGGTCTTGAAGGCCGAGGTCGAGCGCGCTCTCGCACCCGTTGCCAGGCCTCTCGTCGTCGACGGCACGCACAAGCCGCACGTCATACTCATGGTCGGCGTGAACGGCACCGGCAAGACGACGACCGTCGGCAAACTCGCTGCTCAGTTCCGCGGCCAAGGCAAGAAAGTGATGCTCGCGGCCGCCGACACGTTCCGCGCCGCCGCGATCGATCAGCTCGGCATCTGGGGCAAGCGCACGGGCGCGAGCGTCGTCTCCGGCGCCGTCGGCGCCGATGCGGCGGGTCTCGTCTACGACGCGCTCACCCGGGCCCGCGATGACGGCGCCGACGTGCTGCTCGTCGACACCGCCGGGCGCCTGCAGAACAAGGAAGGGCTAATGGAGGAACTGGCGAAAATCGTCCGCGTCCTTCGTAAAGTCGATCCAAGCGCCCCACACGACGTCCTGCTCGTCCTCGACGCGACCACCGGGCAGAACGCGCTTTCGCAAGTCGAGGTATTTCGCCAGCGGGCGGGTGTCACCGGCTTGGTGATGACCAAGCTCGACGGCACCGCCCGCGGTGGCATCCTCGTTGCCATATCCGCCAAGCACGCCATACCCGTCCACGCCATCGGTGTGGGGGAAAGCATCGACGATCTACAGCCTTTCGACGCCGGCGAATTCGCCCAGGCGATCGCAGGGAGCTAGCCGCGGTGACGCGGGACACTTAAACACGCTGCTAGACGCAACCGAAGCGAGAAGGACGACCCCCGGCACATGAGCGCCCTGAAGCGATTGATGCCCTTCAACGCCGAGCAGGCCGTGAACATCCTCAGCGAGTTCGGTCCGCTGGTGCTGATGTTCATCGTCAACGCCATGTACGGTATCGCGGCCGGCACGTGGGCGCTTATCATTTCCACGGTTGTCGCCATTGTCGCCATGCTGTTGGTGCTGCGACGCCTGCCGATCTTCCCGTTGATTGCGTCGACCGTCACCGTCGTGTTCGGCGGCCTCACAATCATCACCCACGATCCGATGTGGGTTCAGATCAAGGTCACCATCTTCAACGCGATGTTCGCCGCATTCCTGTTCGGCGGCCTCTATTTCAAGCGCAACTTCTTCAAGTACGTGTTCGAGAAGACCTTCCACTACACCGAGGAGGGTTGGGACAAGTTCACTTGGAACTTCGCTTGGTTCTTCGTCTTTACGGCGTTCGCCAACGAGGCGGTGCGCCTAGGCTTCAAGGACGAGCGAGTCTATGACATCCTCGGGCTCCAGATGGACGGGGTGGGGATCTGGATCGCCTTCAAGGTCGCGCTGATCATGCCGCTGTCGGGCCTTTACGCGTATTACCTGACGCGCCTGATGCAGCGGTACCGAATCCCCGAGCCCAGCACGCCTGCTGGCACGAGCACGGCCTCGAACGGTCAGCGTCCACAGATCGGCGCCGCCAATGGATCGGGAAGGGTGCCAGTAAGCGCCGGTGAGCGCAGCGGGCCCGCAAAATCGGACATCCGTGAAATCAATCACGGATAAGCACATCGCGACGCCGACAAATTGGGATGGGAACTATGGCCGACGAAGCAACCAACAAGCCTGAAACTGCGTCGGCAACGCAAGCGCAACTCCTAAAGCTCGCTGTCGAAATCGGCCCGCTGGTCGTCTTCTTCATCGTCAACGCGCGCGCCGGGATCTTCTGGGGTACCGGCGTCTTCATGGTCGCAACGATCGTGTCGCTGATCGCCTCGCGCTTCATGTTCGGCCGTATCCCGGTGATGCCGCTCATCTCCGGAGCCTGTGTCGTCGTATTCGGTGGCCTGACCCTTTGGCTGCAGGATGACCACTTCATCAAGATCAAGCCGACGATCGTGAATGCCTTGTTCGCCGCCGCGCTTTTTGGCGGACTGTTCGCCGGTCACTCGCTGTTGAAGGTCGTGTTTGGCGAAGTCTTTCGCCTGAACGAGGACGGCTGGCGCAAATTGACGCTCCGCTGGGCGTGCTTCTTTACATTCCTGGCTGTGCTCAACGAGGTGGTCTGGCGCACGGTGTCGACAGATACTTGGGTCAGCTTCAAGGTCTTTGCCATCATGCCGCTAACGATGGTTTTCGCGTTGTCGCAAATAGGTTTGCTGAAAGCACACGAGATACCCGCAGACTAAGTCCTGCGAGGCAGAACTATCGTCTTTGTGCAGACTGTCTGCCGTCGAAGTATATCCCCCAATATTCTTGCGCACCGCCGCTGAGCGCCGTCCTTTTGTTCTGGACGAACGCTGAAAACTGGTATTTTCTCCAAATCGAAGCGCAACCTATTCCACATAGGCGAAGGTGGGCGGGGGAACCGGAGCGTCGCACAGGTCGATGCTTCGCACATGCCCCTCCTTTGACTGCAATCATGACACGTCACAGGGGACGCGATATGGCCGGCGGAAAACTGGAGCGATCCCCGATTCATTTGCTGCATCGGGCCGGCCAGTGCGCCAGCGATATCTTCCAGGGTGAAATGGTCGCCGGCGATCTGACGCCGCGACAGTACGCGGTGCTCGTCGCGGTTTCACTGAACGAGGGCGTCAGCCAGACGCTTCTCGTAGAGAAGACCGGCGTCGACCGCTCGACTCTCGCCGACATCGTGCGGCGCATGCTGAAAAAGGGACTCCTGCAGCGCCGGCGCACCAAAGAGGACGCGCGCGCCTATTCGGTGAAGCTCACCGACGAGGGCTGGAAGGTGCTCAAAGCGGCCGATCCTCTCGCGCGGCGCGTCGACGACCGGATCCTTGGCGTGCTGCCCGGAGCGCAGCGCGAGCGCTTCCTGCAGGATCTCAATCAGATCGTGAAAGCGCTCGGCAAGTTGCAGGCAAACGGCGCCGGCAAGGCTGATTAGACCAGCCGTCGCCGCGCGTCAGGCGGCGTTCGGCATCAGCTTGCGATTGATGAGCGTCTCGGCGATCTGCACCGTGTTGAGCGCCGCGCCCTTCAAGAGGTTGTCGGACACCACCCACAGCGACAATCCGTTCTCCACGGTCGCATCCTCGCGGATGCGCGACACGTAGGTGGCGTACTCGCCCGCTGCCTCGACCGGCGTCACGTAGCCGCCTGGCTCGCGCTTGTCGACGACCATGATGCCAGGAGACTCGCGCAGGATGGCGCGTGCCTCCTCGGGGCTAATGGCCTTCTCGAACTCGATCGTCACCGCCTCCGAGTGGCCGACGAACACCGGCACGCGCACGCAGGTCGCCGTCAGCTTGATGGCTGGATCGAGGATCTTCTTCGTCTCGACCATCATCTTCCATTCCTCCTTCGTGTAGCCGTCCTCCATGAAGACGTCGATTTGAGGAATGCAGTTGAAAGCGATCTGCTTGGGGAACTTGCTCGGCTCGACGCCCTGGCCGGGCACGTAGATGCCCTTGGTCTGGCGCCACAGCTCGTCCATGGCCTCCTTGCCGGCGCCGGAGACGGACTGGTAGGTCGAGACGACGACGCGCTTGATTTTCGCTGCGTCGTGCAGCGGCTTCAGCACCACGACGAGCTGCGCGGTGGAGCAGTTCGGGTTGGCGACGATGTTCTTCTTGGTATAGCCGGCGACCGCCGCCGCGTTCACTTCCGGCACGATCAGCGGCACGTCCTGGTCGTAGCGCCAGTACGACGAGTTGTCGATGACGATGCAGCCCTTGGCGCCGATCTTGGGCGACCACTCCTTGGACACGGCGGAGCCGGCCGACATCAGGCAGAAGTCCACCTTGGAGAAGTCGAACTGCTCGAGGTCATGGCATTTGAGTTCGCGGTCGCCGAACGACACCTCGGTCCCGACCGAGCGGCGCGAGGCGATGGCGTAGACCTCGTCGGCCGGAAACTCGCGCTCGGCGAGCACGTTCAGCATTTCGCGGCCCACGTTGCCCGTGGCGCCGACTACGGCGACCTTATAACCCATCGTCAGACCCGATTTCCCAAGAGGCTGCGGCGCTTGCCGCATCTCGCCCGGCTGTCACTTAACCGCCGTAGTGCCACCTTGCAAGGGGTCCGAGCTAGTGGGTCAGTTTGCAAACGCCACTCGGTGCCGTAGGAATGACCGATCAAGCAATTGATGCGCCCGGTAGGATCGCCGACCCGGGCAGGAGGGGGTGATGAGGAAGATTCTGCCCTTTATGATTTTTGCACTGCTCGCATCTACTGGTGCCGTTGCGGCAGTTGACGCAAATGGCGACGGCAAGGTCACACTGGATGAGCTAACTGACTACAAATTGGAGCAAGTGCCCTTTGCCGCGCGTGACCGCAGCCACGACGGCTATCTCGACCCGGTCGAACTGCCAGAACTAACGAACAATGAAACATTGACGGCTTACGATTCCGATCACGACGGCAAGCTCTCGCCCACAGAATACCGCACTTTCATCACGGACTTTGCCATCGCCGCGATGGCCCTCTGCGCTGAGAATGAGGATGACATCCTGACCGGCTCTGAAGTCGCCTGTGGCATTCAAAGTGTCAGGGATTTGCGCCAGCCAAATTGACCCAGAACTCGAGTTCGCCGCTTTCGAAGGGGCGGCGGACGTCAGGCAGCCAGTTTGCGCAGCTGTTCGAGGATGGCGGAGCCCATCTCCGCGGTGCCGACCTTGTTCATGCCCGGCTGCATGATGTCGCCGGTGCGGAGGCCGGCCGCGAGCACGCTGGCAATCGCCTTGTCGAGCAAATCGGCTTCCTCGCCCATGTCGAAGGAGTAGCGCAACGCCATGCCGAACGAGGCGATGGTGGCGATCGGGTTGGCGAGCCCCTTGCCGGCGATGTCGGGCGCCGAGCCATGCACGGGCTCGTAGAGCGCCTTACGCTTGCCGGTCTTTGCGTCCGGCGCGCCGAGCGAAGCAGACGGCAGCATGCCGAGCGAGCCGGTCGCCATCGCCGCCTCGTCGGACAACACGTCGCCGAACAAGTTGTCGGTGACGATCACGTCGAACTGCTTCGGATTGCGGACGAGCTGCATGGCGCAGTTGTCGGCGAGGATATGCTCGAGCTTGACGTCCGGCGCGTACGACTTGTGCGTCGCCGTGACGACCTCGTTCCACAGGACGCCCGTGCGCATCACGTTGCGCTTCTCGGCCGAGTGCACCTTGTTGCCGCGCCTGCGCGCAAGGTCGAAGGCGACCTTGGCGATGCGCTCGATCTCCGACGTCGTATAGACCTGGGTATCGACGGCGCGCTTCTCGCCACTCTCGAGCGTGACGATTTCCTTCGGCTCGCCGAAGTAGACGCCGCCGGTCAGCTCACGCACGATCATGATGTCGAGGCCCTCGACCAGCTCGCGCTTCAGTGACGAGGCGTCGGCGAGCGCCGGATAGCAGATCGCCGGCCGCAGGTTGGCGAAAAGGCCCAAGTCCTTGCGCAGGCGCAGCAGGCCCGCCTCGGGACGCACCGCGTAGGGTACGCCATCCCACTTGGGGCCGCCAACGGCGCCGAAAATCACCGCGTCAGCCTTCTGCGCTTTGTCCATCGCCGCGTCGGTGATGGCGACGCCGTGCTTGTCATAAGCCGCTCCGCCGACCAGGTCCGTCTCGGTTGCGAACTTGACCTTCCCGGCTTTGTTGAAGAAGTCGACGATGCGCTCGACCTCGGCGATGGTCTCGACGCCGATGCCGTCACCGGGGAGCAGAAGCAGATTGTACGTGGTCATGCGCGGAAGGGCCTGGCGAGAGGTGGACGAAATGCGCGGTAGTGCTAGCCGCTCGGTCCGGCTGCGGCAAGGGTGCCGGCGCTAGAACGATCCGGCAAAGAACAGGAGGAAGCCGTTGAGCGTCGACAGGGTGCCCAAGCCGGCGAGCAGGCCACTCAGTAGGAGAAGCACCGTGCCGCCCGTGATGATGGCGACGGAAGCTAGGACGATGGCGATCTGCAGCAGTGCCTGGCCGTAGTCGAAAAAGGGATCCTTGACCATTGCCCTGTCGCGCTGCGTCTCGAGCGACTTCGCCCTGACTTTCAGCTCTTCAACACCCTCGCCCGTGTCCGGCTCCGAAGTCAGCCGCGCCTCGTCGGCTCGATACTTCTTCAGCTTCTCGTCGACGAGCGTTCGCGCTGCCGGCGGCATGTCCGGCCGGCTGGCGAGCATTACCTCGAACTCGGCGATTTGCAGCCGCAGCTCGTGGCGGCGAATGTTCTTGGCCTGGAAGAATGCCCAGATGTTCGCCGCCTCGATGTTGCGGGCGGTGGCGTCCTTCATGGCGTTGCCGCCACCGACACCGCAGACCGCGAGCAACACGGCGAGAACGCCGATATAGACGGCTATCAAGCGGTCGCGGCCCGTCTTGTCGCTGTCGATCGCCTCGACCAAATCCTTGAATGCCATCGCGAGCTACCTCAAACGATCTTGTCTTCGGGCGGAGCGTCGATGCTGCGCGCCGGCAAGAGGTCGCTGCGCTCGGTCGGCAGGCCGTCCGATCCGAGCTGGTAGACGATCGGCGCACCGGTTGCGAGCTCGCGGCTCAGGATCTCCTCGCCGGTCAATCCCTCGAGGTTCATGATCAGCGCGCGCAGCGAGTTGCCGTGCGCCACCAGCAGCACCTTCTTGCCGGCCTGCAGGTCGGGCCAAATGTGGGTGTCGTAGTAGGGCATGACGCGCTCTTCCGTGTCCTTGAGGCTTTCGCCGCCGGGCGGTGGAATATCGTAGCTGCGCCGCCAGATCTCGACCTGCTCCTCGCCCCAACGCTCGCGCGCCTCGTCCTTGTTGAGCCCGCACAGATCGCCGTAGTGCCGCTCGTTGAGCGCCTCGTCGAAGTGGATGGGGATCTTGTCCTGGCCGAGCTCCGACAGAATGATGTCGAGCGTGCGCTGCGCGCGCTTCAGCTGGCTGGAATAGGCGACGTCGAACACGATGCCGCGGCTGCGCAGCATGCGCGCGGCGACGAGAGCCTCGATGAGGCCTTTCTCCGTGAGGTCGGGATTGCACCAGCCGGTGAATAGATTGCGCCGGTTCCACTCGCTCTCGCCATGGCGGACGAGCACCAGGGTGTGGGAGCGCTGATCGTTCGCGACTACGGGACGCACTTCCACGTTCACAGCCCCAGCACGTCGGACATCGAATAGAGACCCGGCGCCTTGCCGTAGCCCCACTGCAAAGCCTTCACCGCCCCGCGCGCGAATATCGAGCGGTCGCCGGCGACGTGGACCAATTCCACGCGCTCCCCGGCGCCCGCGAAGATCACCCGGTGGTCGCCGACCACGCTGCCGCCGCGCAAGGTGGCAAAGCCGATATCGCCGCGTTGGCGGGGACCGGTGTGCCCGTCGCGAGCCCTCACCGCGCGCTTGCCCAGATCGATGCCGCGTCCCTCGGCGGCCGCCGCACCCAGCATGAGCGCCGTGCCCGAGGGGGCGTCAACCTTGTCGCGGTGATGCATCTCGACGATCTCGATGTCGAAATCCTCATCCAGCGCCTCGGCCACGCGCCGGGCGAGCGCCACCAGCAGGTTCACGCCGAGGCTCATGTTGCCAGCCTTGATGATCGGCGCGTGCCGGGCGGCGGCGGCGATCTGCGCCTCGTCCTCCGCGCTCAATCCGGTGGTGCCGATGACGTGCACGGCGCGGGCGTTGGCAGCGAGACCGGCGAACTCGACCGTGGCCTTGGGGGTGGTGAAATCCAGAATGCCATCACAGCGGGAGATGACATCGATCGCGTCAGAGGTGACCGGCACCCCGAGTGGCGGCAAGCCGGAGACCAAGCCGATGTCGGAGCCGATGACCGGCGACCCTTCTCGCTCCACCCCGCCGACGATGCCGCAGCCGGCCGCGTGCGCCGCGCGCACGAGCTCCTGGCCCATGCGCCCCGCAACGCCCATGACGGCGACTTTCATTCGAGAACCTCGAGTCGATCGAAGGAAGTGCGCCGCGATATAGCAACACCCGGGGCGATGAGGAAGGCTAAGCCGGCATCCGGCCCCCTGCTGCACCGCCGCACCGGCTGTCGGGGGCTATGCGGTCAGTCCCATGCAAAGGCGATCTTTTTCAGCTTGGCGCGTCCGAAGCGCTCGGAGGTCGCACCGACCGGGCGCCCACCGCGGCGGCGATAGAAATCGCCGGCCATCTCGTTGTCGGCCAGCGCCCAGACGATGAGACCGCGCAATTGACGGCCGTCGAGATGGTAGCGGCATGCCTCGAACAGCCGCTCGCCGAGGCCGACGCCCTGGTGCGTCGGCAACAGGTACAGTTCGTAGATCTCGCCCTCGTAGGGACCCTGGGCGCGAGCCGCGCCGAGCGTGGCATAGCCCGCGACTACGCCCGCGACTTGCAGCACGAGCAGCCCACCCGACTTGATGGTCGTGCTCCACCAATCCGGCGTCCGTCGCTCGATCATGCCGTCGAGGTGGAAATGCGGGATGATGCCGCGATAGGCGCCGCTCCAGCTGGCGCGGAAGATCTCGCTCAGGGCTCGGGCATCGGCAGGGACGCCGGGCCGAATCTCGCAGTGTGAACTCTCACCCAGCATGACTGTACTTACGCTCTCAACGCCACTCGCAACGCCACTATGGCCTAGACTAAGCCAGACGCCGCATCCTGCGAACCAGATTTGCTGAAAGTAGGGCTGGAGGCTACGGCAAAGGGGCCGCGGAGCATCCTCCGCGACCCCTTGGTGCCGCAACCCGCCGCTTATCCTAGTCGACTAGTGGCCTAGCCAACCTTCTTGAACTGCTCGAAGCTCTTGCTGGCGGCCGAATTCATGCTCTCGAGCGTCTGACGGCTGATTTTGCTCGACAGCTCGAAGAATTCCTTGGTTTGCGAGGAGGCGGTGGCAAGCTGCTGCTTGAAGTAGTCGGCCTGCACGCGGGCAACCTCGGGGAGCGTCTTGGCCTTGGCCATCGCCTCGGCGGCGTCAAAAGCAGCCTCGGCGTTCAGCGTCGCGGCATGCAGGAACTTCTCGCCGAACGACTTGGCGCCGGCCTGGGCGGCCAGAACGATCTCCTCGACGGCCTTCACGCTGTCCTGCGTAGCGGCGTTGATCTTGGTGTAGGCGTCACGCGTCTTGGCGACGCTCTCCTCGGCAAAAGCCTTCACGTTCTCGGGGATGCGCGCCTCTTTGGCAGCGGCGAACATGTCTTGCGCCTGGCGGGCGAATTGATCGTTCATTCTTCTCTCCATAATCGCATAAGGCCGCTGGGGCACAGTCGGCGCAAAACCGGTGGCAGTTGCATAGGCTCCGAAGAGCATTACCGAGGCCCTACCATATCCGATTTTTTGTGCGGCGCAACAAAATAATGCTGCGGTGCACCAAACCGCCTAGCGGAGCATATTGTGTTGAGGGCTCTGATGGTTAGCAACGCGGTCGCGGCCAAACGGTTTCGCGTCAGCGAAATTTAAGTCGGTAGCCGGGGAAATTTTTCCCGGTAGCCCATGGCGGTGCGGTCGAACAGGATATCGGCCGGCCGCAGCGGCCGCGCGAGCGCCAAGCCTCCCAGCGACCGGCAGCGGGAGAGTGCAACGTAAGCCTGGCCGTGGGCGAACGTCCCGCGCCCGAGATCGATATAGACCTTTTCGAGTGTCAGCCCTTGCGACTTGTGAATTGTGAGCGCCCAGGCCAATCGCAGGGGAAATTGACGGAACGTGCCGGTGACGTTCTCGACGATCTTCTCAGCGGTTTGATCGTAGGCATAGCGCCGCGCCTCCCACGACACCTGCTCGATCTCATGCGTCTTGCCGTCGAGCTCGATCCAGACACGCTTGTCCTCCAGCCGCGCGATGCGGGCGATGGTACCGTTCACCCAGCGCTTGTCGGGATCGTTACGCAGCAGGATCACCTTGGCGCCCTCCTTGAGGAGGAGGCTGGCATCGGTCGGATGCGCTGAGTCCGAGTACTCGCCCGTGATCCCGGCCTCATAGGTATGTTCGGCCGTGTGCAGCGCATCGAGGAAGGCCATGTTGATGCGCTGCGCCGCTGCATTCGTGGGCGTCAGGATGACGTAGGGATCGCCTTCGCTCAACGTGCGGATCGGATGCGTGCGCTCGTTGAGTGCCTCGAGGTCTTCCTCCGTCACGTCGCCGTCGCGAACGCGATTGAGCACGTGCACGAACGTCTCGTCGCTTTGGCGGAACACCTGCTCGAGCTCGAGCAGCGAAACCCCCGCACCCTCGTTCAGCGACGACACCTGAAAGAAGAACGGCCCGCCGTGCTCACTTTCGAGGTGCTCGGCGACGTCGCCCTGAACGACAGGCGGTAGCTGGTGGAGATCGCCGAACAGGATCAGCCGCACCCCGCCGAACGCTTCGCGCGGGCGCCCGCGATTGACGCGCAGCGACTGGTCGATCGCCCACATCAGGTCGGAACGCACCATCGACACCTCGTCGATGATGATCACCTTCAGTTTGCGCATCACTCGGCCGTTGCGGCTGCGCCGGATATCGTCGGGACCAATGAGGCGCGGGGGGAATCCGAAGAACGAATGGATCGTCTGGCCGCCGACGTTGACCGCCGCCAACCCGGTCGGCGCCAGCACGACCGACTCGTCCTCAATGTGGTCACGCAAGGCGCGCAACAGCGTCGATTTACCTGTTCCCGCGCGGCCGGTGACGAACAGATGGCCTTCGTCATTGCGAGCGAAGTCGACGGCTCGAATGAATTCCGCCGGCGGCGTCACGCCTTCCGGCCAGGTGATGGGCGCAACCTTCGTCGTGTCCTTGAATTGGGGAAGCTTGCCGCTCACCGCATCGCCTCATTGCACGCTGATGGCCTGAATAGCAGGCGCGACGCCGGTCCGGAAACGATTACGCCGGCCGATGGTATCGGCCGGCGCCATTTGATGAATGCCGCGCGCTTCGCGATTTAGTCGCGAGTGATGGAGATGATCTTGAAGCTGCCGTCGAGCTTGACGTCGTACTGATTGCCGTCCTTGCACTTTACGTCGTCAGCCTCGAACATGCCGGACGCTTCAGTCTCCTTCTCGAAGGTGCCGCCCTCGCAGCCCCAGTCCGAAAGCGTCTGCTTGATCTTGCCGGCCTCGTCCTCTGCGGGCTTGGAGTCGGCAAGTGCTGCGCCACCACAAAGCGTCAAGGCGAGTGCAATGCATGCGAACTTTTTCATGGAAGTTCCTCCTCCGTTGAGTGCCACGCATACCGCTATAACACGCCGGTTTTGCGCCGCACAAAGCGAAATTGGCTACGCGACTTCCCGATCGCGCGCGCGTTCCATTCTCTTGCGCTCGTTCGGATCGAGCCAGCGCTTGCGCAGACGAATCGATTTCGGAGTGACTTCGACGAGCTCCTCGTCGGTGATGTAGCTCATCGCCTTTTCGAGCGTGAGCTTCATCGGTGTCGTCAGCAACACATTCTCGTCCTTGCCCGACGCACGTACGTTGGTCAGCTTTTTGCCTTTGACGACATTGACTTCGAGGTCGTTGTCGCGCGTGTGCTCGCCGACGATCATGCCCTCGTAGACGCGCGTTTGCGCGCCGATCATGAATGGTCCGCGATCTTGCAGATTGAAGATTGCATATGCCGCCGCTTCGCCGGCCGAGTTCGAGATGAGCACCCCGGTACGGCGCCCTGCGATCTCGCCTTTGAATGGCGCGTAGTCGTGGAACAACTTGTTCATAACTGCCGTGCCGCGCGTGTCGGACAGGAGTTCGCTTTGGTAGCCGAGCAGGCCGCGCGTCGGCACGTGGAACACCATGCGCTGGCGCCCCCCGCCCGAGGGCCGCATTTCGAGCAGCTCGCCCTTGCGCTCGGACAGCTTCTGCACCACGACGCCGCTGAAGCCCTCATCGACGTCGATGATGACTTCCTCGATCGGCTCGATTTTGTTGCCGTCCGCGTCCGTCTTGTAGACGACCTTCGGCCGCGAGACCGTGAGCTCAAAGCCTTCGCGGCGCATGTTCTCGATCAAGATGCCGAGCTGCAGCTCACCGCGGCCGGCGACGTCGAAGGCGTCCTTGTCGTCGGACACCGTGACCTTGATCGCGATGTTGCGCTCGGCCTCCTTCATCAGCCGCTCGAGGATGACGCGGCTCTGCACCTTGTCGCCCTCCTGGCCGGCGAACGGCCCATCGTTGATGCGGAAGGTCATCGAAAGGGTCGGCGGATCGACAGGCTGTGCCGGCAGCGGCGCCTCGACCGACGGATCGCACAGGGTGTCGGCGACCGTCGCATCGCTCATGCCGGCAATGGCAACGATCTCGCCCGCTTCGGCCTGGTCGACCGGCGTGCGCTCGAGACCGCGGAACGCCAGCACCTTTTGCACGCGGAAATTCTCGACGACGTCGCCGTCGCGATTGAGCGCCTTGAGCGGCATTCCCGGTTTCAGCACGCCGGAGCTGATGCGGCCGGTGAGAATGCGCCCGAGGAACGGGTCGGCTTCCAACGTCGTCGCCAGAATGCGGACGGGGCCGGGCTCGACGGTCGGCGGCGGCACGTGCGCCAGCACCAGGTCGAACATGGGCGCCAGGCTGTCCTGCGGACCCGCGGGGTCCAGCGCCATCCAGCCGTTGCGGCCCGAGCCGTACAGCACCGGGAAGTCGAGCTGCTCGTCGGTCGCGTCGAGGTTGGCGAACAGATCGAAGATCTCGTTCAGAACGTCTTGATGGCGCTCGTCGGGACGATCGATCTTGTTGACCACGACGATCGGACGCATGCCGCGCTTCAGCGCCTTGGAGACGACGAATTTCGTCTGCGGCAGCGGACCTTCGGAGGCATCCACCAGCACGACCACGCCGTCGACCATGTTGAGGATGCGCTCGACCTCGCCGCCGAAGTCGGCGTGGCCCGGCGTATCGACGATGTTGATACGCGTGTCTTTCCAGACGACCGACGTGCACTTGGCGAGGATGGTGATGCCGCGCTCGCGCTCGAGGTCGTTCGAATCCATCGCGCGCTCAGCCACGCGCTGGCCCTCGCGGAACGCGCCGGATTGCTTGAGCAATTCATCGACAAGCGTGGTCTTGCCATGGTCGACGTGGGCGATAATCGCGATGTTTCTGAGCTTCATCAGTCACTTTGTGCGCTGCAAAAGATGCGCGGACCTAGCACAGAAGCTTGAAAACCGATAGGGGCCACTCCGCCCCTGATCCTTAAGCGGGCAAATTAGCCGGCCTGCTCCTCGGCTAGCAGCTGCCTAATCCGCCGGCGCCGCCAGTTCGCCCCTCCAGATGGCGTAGTTGGCCAGCGCGAGCATAGGTCCGGCCAGGAGGAGAGCCGGATAGCTGGCAATTCCGAACACGCTCCATACCCCCATGAGGAGGCCGGCACCCGCAACGAGGCGCACCGCTGCGGCGTCGGCGAGGACGTTGCCGAGGAGCAGGCGGGCGATGCGCCCGCCGTCCAGGGGAAACGCCGGCATCAGATTGAAAATCACGATGCCCACGTTGACGTAGGCGAGCCACTGAAGCGAAACGCGCAACACCGGAACGTCGGTGGCCGGCGAGGCAAACATGGGAGTGCCGAGGTAAAGCGAATCCGTAAGCGTCGGCATCCCAAGGGCTAGGAGCAGCAGAATGGAGTTGATGGCGTTGGCGAGCGGCCCCGCCAGCAGGATGAGAATGCTGTCGATGCGGCGCGCCGGCGAGCCCGCCAAGATCGCGAGGCCGTAAAACCCGCCGATGCGGATCTCGTCGGCATAGAGCCCGAACCGGCGCGCCACAAGCGCATGCCCAAGCTCATGAGTGAGGATCGACAGGAACACGCCCGCCGTCACCAGCAAGACGACGATGCCGTAGTCCGCAAGGCTCGGGAACTGGCGCCGCACCACGCCGAAAAAGATGGTGAGGACAGCGAGTAGGAAGGTGACGTCAACAAAGATGGGTATGCCGAAAAGCCTGCCGAGTCGCAGCGCTGGTATGTCGCTCAACGTCGCCATACGTGTCAGCCTCGAAGTCCCCAGCGCCCACTGCCGGCGCGCGTTGCGCTTGATGACGCCAGACCGCCCGCGCCCTCTACCTTTTACCGCGACTGTTCCATGGCGCTATGAAGACGGGTGTCGCGCATAAAGGCATACACGGCCAGCGACACTGCAATGCAGCCGGTCACATACCAAAAGAAGGCGGACTCGTGTCCGATTTCCTTGAGATACAGCGCCACGTATTCGGCGGTACCCCCGAATAGCGCCACGGTGATCGCGTAGGGAAATCCCACGCCCATGGCGCGCACGCCGGTCGGAAACAGCTCAGCCTTCACCACCGCGTTGATTGCGGTGTAGCCGCTGACGATCACCAGCGCGCCCATGATGAGGAAGAAGGCCGTCCAGGCGCTGTCGGTGTTCTGCAAGGCGGTGAGAATCGGAACGGTCAAAAGTGTGCCCAACACGCCGAAGGTCAACAACACGGGGCGCCGGCCGACGATGTCCGAGATCGCGCCGACAACTGGCTGCAGGCACATGTAAAAGAACAGGGTGCTCGCCGCGATGACGGTCGACGTATCCTTCGACAGCCCGACGGAGTTGACCAGGAACTTCTGCATGTACGTCGTGTACGTGTAGAAGGCGACCGTGCCGCCGAGTGTCAGCCCGACGACGATCGCCACCTCGCGCGGGTGACGCAGCAATCCTTTCAGAGGGCTTTCGCTCACGCCCCGTGCCTGGGCCTCAACGAAGGCTTCGCTCTCGTGCATGTCGCGCCGCATGAAGTAGACGACGACGGCGAGGCAGGCGCCAATGAAGAACGGTATGCGCCAGCCCCACGCATCGAGCTGCTCGGGCGTCAGCAGAAGCTTTTGCAGGAACAGCAGGACGAGCATGGCGAGCAGCTGGCCACCAATGAGCGTCACGTACTGGAAGCTCGAGTAGAAGCCGCGGTGCTCGGGGTGTGCGACCTCGCTCAGGTATGTTGCGCTGGTGCCGTACTCGCCGCCGAGGCTCAGGCCCTGCACCAGCCGTGCGAACAGAAGGACCAGGGGCGCTGCGATGCCGATGGTCGCGTAGGTCGGCGTCACCGCGATGATGAGCGAGCCCGCGCACATCATCAAAACCGAAATGGTGAGCGACAGACGCCGTCCGTGCCGGTCGGCGACGTGGCCGAACAGCCAGCCGCCGAAGGGGCGCATCAGGAAGCCGACAGCGAAGATTGCCGCGGCGTTCAACAGCTGCGCCGTCTGGCTTTCCGAAGGGAAGAACGACTTGGCGAAGTAGAGCGCGAATGCCGAGTAGGCGTAGAAGTCGAACCACTCGACGAGATTACCGGCCGAGCCTACGAAGATGGCCTTCAGGCGCCGTGCAGTGTCGGCAAGCCCGGTCTCGGGCGGCTCGCTGGTCGAAACGCCCGCTACCCGATCGTGCATGTCGCCCGTTACTCCGACAAATCTTCTAGGCGCGCGTCAGGATCGAGCGCAGCTCTTGCAACCGCTGCTTGGTCTGCATGTCGATCGCATCTTTGATCGACAGCATCTGTTTCTCGATTACCGAAGTGAGTTCGCCCGCCATGCTCTCGCGCGCGGTGGCATTCATGGCGGCGAGCGTCTCGCGGATGTGTGCCAGACCCAGATCGCGCTCGATGTGTTGGCCGAGCTTCTCGAGGAACTCACGCGCAAAGTTCGGAACCTCGAGCCGCGCCATGGCGGCGAGCGCCCGCCGGCGCACGGCGGTGTCGGGATGCGTCAGCGCCGTGCGCATCAAGTGGTTGTTCAGCGTGGTTGGCACGCGCACAAGGCGCTTCTTCACGCTTTCCGGGCTGACGGTGCCGTTCTCCAGGGCATGCGCCATCGACAGCTGATGGCTCCATTGCGTCAACCGCAGCAGCAGGGCGCGCACGACGATAATCGAGAGCGTCACGACGATGATCAGGCGCACAGCGTTGCCGGTCCAGCCGTTGTAGACGATCTGCGCGCTCATGTTGTCGGATAGGTCGACGAGGTTGGCCCACGCGTTGAGAACCGAGGTGACGATCGGCACCTCATTCAGGACGCAGGCGAGGTATTCGCCGTACTCATGATTTAGCGTCGGCCGGTTGCGGAGGATCTGCGCCAAACCGGTGTGCTCCACCGTCTGGATCAGTGCCGCCAATCCGAGCACGTAGAACACGGTGGACGAAGCGAGGATCGGCACGTTGTTGACGGCGTCAAGCGCCGAGAACGTCATCTTGTCGGCGGCCATGGCGCCTTCCATCACCCGCTTCTCCTCGTACATGATCCGCAGACTGCCGGAGATGATGAGGATGTGCACGATGAGGAATACGGCCAGAGTCCAGAACAGCGGTTGGGTGTTGAGGCCCGTGACCGCCAAATAGAGGATGGCCGTGTTGGCGGCGAGCCACAGGGCCACCTTCCATAGCGCGACGGCGCCCGTCTGGGGGTCGGGGCGGAAGAAGAAGTTGAGGAGACCGATGAGCGGCCAGCAGACGCTCGTCCAGGCGTCGTCCAACGCGCCGAACACACTCGTTGTCACTTTCGACATGACGCGAACCCTGTCCCTTGGCTCCCCAGCCCCAGGCTAGCGTAGCACGGCTCGAGCGGACAACGTGTGGCGCGGCATCAGCTTAACGGCGGAGATTGCAGGGCCGTCGTCTGCCCCCAGCTTGGCGGCTGGCGTGCATTGACCTTGGCACTTGTACAGGTCTAAGTGCAGCCCAATCTTAGGGGCCCTCGGACGCGCATTTGCGGGCCGGGCAGGAGGGTAATATGGCCAACGCCAGGCACGCGAAGGTGCTGATCCTCGGTTCGGGACCGGCCGGCTACACGGCCGCCATCTATGCCGCTCGCGCCATGCTGAAGCCGCTGCTGATCGAGGGCTCGCAGCCGGGCGGGCAGCTCACCATCACCACCGACGTCGAAAACTACCCGGGCTTCGCCGACGTGATCCAGGGCCCCTGGCTCATGGAGCAGATGCGCGCCCAGGCCGAGCACGTCGGCACCGAGATCGTCATGGACCAGATCGCCAAGGTCGATCTGAAGAAGCGGCCGTTCAAGCTCAAGGGCGAGTCCGGCGATACCTACACCTGCGACGCGCTCATCATCTGCACCGGCGCACAGGCACGCTGGCTCGGCATCGAGTCGGAGGAGCTGTTCAAGGGGCATGGCGTTTCGGCGTGCGCGACCTGCGACGGCTTCTTCTACAAGGGCAAGGATGTCGTCGTCGTCGGCGGCGGCAATACCGCCGTTGAGGAGGCCATTTTCCTCACCAACTTCGCCAAGAAGGTCACCGTCGTGCACCGGCGCGACCACTTCCGCGCCGAGAAGATCCTGCAGGACCGGCTGTTCAAGAATCCCAAGATCGAAGTGGTTTGGGATCACGCCGTCGAGGAGATCGTCGGCACCGAGGATCCAAAGTCCGTCACGGGCGTGCGCGTGAAGAGCACCAAGACCGGCGCCATAACAAAGTTGCCAGCAGACGGCGTGTTCATCGCCATCGGCCATTCGCCGGCAACGAGCCTGTTCAAAGGCCAGGTCGAACTCAATCACTCGGGCTACATCGTCACGCGGCCGGATTCGACCGCGACTGCCATCCCTGGCGTCTATGCGGCGGGCGACGTGAAGGACGAGGTCTATCGCCAGGCGGTGACCGCGGCGGCCATGGGCTGCATGGCGGCACTCGAGGCCGAGCGCTATTTCGCCACGCTCGAGATCGAGGCTGAGACGGAAGCGGCAGAATAACGGCCTAGACGGATCGGCCATCAGAATGCCGTGAGGCGGTAGGAAACCTCCGCCGTCGCTAATACGGCTTACCGAAGCCAATCGCACTAACCGATATGGGGGACTTCAATGAAATTCTGGAAGTGCGTCTGCGTGGCCGCTTGCCTTGCGCTTTCAATGCCGGCCGTGCACGCGGGGGACGGACCTGCGTCCAGCCACGATGGTGCAGCGGATTGCGCCGCGAAGAACGGTCTCTATGACGCGAGCACGGGTCAGTGCGCAGAGCCAAGCCAGGACTCGCCATCGGGTGATCTCGTCGTCGGCCCGATGATGAAGGTGCTTGGCGAGGAAGCACAGAAGGAGCTTAGAGAGGACGTCGCCCCGGCGCCGGGCCAATAACGGCAGAATAAGAGGCGCGCGGGGTTGCCGCGCGCCGCTGCCACCTACTGCACGCGGTAGGCGATGAGCTTGTCGCTCATCATCATCGGGATGAGCAGCAGCTTCTGATCCGGCACGTAGCCGATATCGGCGGTGCCCTGGTCGAGATCGAGAATCAGCTCGGCCTTGCCCGATTTGGCGATGCGGAACACCTTTCCGGCCACCCAGTCCGAGACGATGTAGTCGTTGCCGTCGGGCTCGATGCCGTCGAGGTTGCCGACGGGCGTACCGTCACCCAGATCCTTGATCGACTTGTCGGCGATGTTCACCTCGACGAGGTTCGACGGTGAGGCCGCCGCCTTATCGGAAGTTCCAGGTGGGCCCCAGGCCGCGACGATCAGCTTGTCGCCCGCCACGTGCAAGCCGTTGGGGAACTTCAGCGCCTTGTCGTCGATCCACTTCTCGAGCTTACCGGCGGTCAGCTTCCAGATCGTGCTGGCGCTTGAGTCGGAAACATACACGTTCCCCTGCGCATCGGCGGCAACGTCGTTGAGGAACTGCGAGCCGGGTGCCTCGTACTTGGCAACAACCTTGCCGGTTGCCGGTTCGATCTCGACGAGCTTGTCGATGTCGGACGTGTAGAGTTTGCCGCCGGCGAGGGCCATGCCCTTTGGCGCGTCCATTCCCTTCGCCCATTCGAGCGCGATGATCTTGCCGTCGGCGAGCGACACCTTCGAGATGAAGCCATTGCCGTCTTTGTCGGTCGGTTTGCCGGCCACGTTGCTCACGTAGGCGAACCCTTCAGCCGGCACGGGCAGCGCCGACTCCGGCGTCTTCAGTCCGCTCGTCTCCCACAGCACGGTCGGCTGGGCGGCGGCGGTGCCGAACAATGACCCTGCGACGACAAGTGCCGCTGCGATACCGACAGACTTCATCTCAAGCCTTCCTTTGATTCCAGATTTGGGTTGCACCCGCATATATGGGCTGCGCCCCCCGGTCGCCCTATTCATGCTTGGGGTGGTGGTCTAAGTTGCAGCGCAGCAAAGGCCGCGCCGTCGACGTTTCCGGCCAATTTTGCAGGCCTCGGCACCCTGCCCGAGCATCTCTAGCGGAACCCGCTTCATGGACTGGGACAAGCTCAGGATCTTTCACGCGGCCGCCGAAGCGGGGAGCTTCACGCACGCCGGCGACGCGCTGCACATGAGCCAGTCGGCCGTGAGCCGTCAAGTATCGGCCTTAGAGCGCGATTTGAAGGTGTCGCTGTTCCATCGGCACGCGCGCGGCCTCGTGCTCACCGAGCAGGGCGAGCTCTTGCATCGCACGACCTCGGACGTGATCAACAAGCTCCACACCGCCGAGACGCTGCTCTCCGATACGACGTCGAAACCTTCGGGCGAGCTGTGCATCACGGCGCCGGTCGGCTTCGGCACGATCTGGCTGACGCAGCGCCTGCGGCAGTTCCAGGATCTCTATCCGGAGATCCGCATCGAGCTCTCCCTCAACGACGACCAGGTCGACATCGGCATGCGCGCGGCAGATGTCGCCATCTGGACGCGCGAGCCGCCGCATTCGGACCTGATCCGCCGCATGCTTTTCACGAGCCGCGTCCGCGCGTTTGCATCGACGCAGTACGTGCGCCGTTTCGGCGCGCCGAAGACCCTGGACGAGCTCGAAGGCCACAGCATCGTGTCCTATAGTGGCCAGCCGGCTCAGCACTTGACCGCGATCACCTGGATCGAGACCGCGGGGCGCGACGGCAAAGGCCCGCGTGAGCCCGCCTTCCGCGCCAATAGCGTGGTGGCGCTGCGCTACGCGATCCGCGCCGGCATCGGGATCGGCATGATCCCGGACTACATGACCGATAACGAGGCGGACCTGGTGCCGGTGCTGACCGAGATCGACCCGCCGACCCTGCCGATCCTGTTTTGCTACCCCGAGGAGCTCAAATCCTCCAAAAAGGTGCAGGTACTGCGCGATTTCCTCGTCGCCCAAGCGCGCCAGTGGAAGTTCTGACCCGGCTCGCCGACCCGCCGCCAACCAGTTGACGCAGGATTTGCAGGCGGCGGAGCAAGACGCTATCTAACGGTCAGTTTCTTGAGCATCGGCGGCTAAGAAGCACCCAATTCCACCTTCGCGGACCGGCCCCGGCTGGGGCGCGAGGGGTGGCATTCCGCGCGGCTGGCTGCTCCAATGGCCCATCGAGATGAGACACGGCATGGCTAAGACACTCTACGACAAGATCTTCGAAGATCACGTGGTCGAGCGCCAGGACGATGGCACATGCCTTCTCTACATCGACCGCCATCTCGTCCACGAGGTGACGAGCCCGCAGGCCTTCGAGGGCCTGCGCATGACGGGTCGCAAAGTACGCGCGCCGGAGAAAACGCTGGCCGTCGTCGACCATAACGTGCCGACCACCGACCGTACCAAGGGCATCGACGACGACGACAGCCGCATCCAGGTCGAGACGCTCGCCACCAATGCGCGCGACTTCGGCGTCGAGTACTACAACGAGCTCGACAAGCGCCAAGGCATCGTCCACGTCGTCGGCCCCGAGCAGGGCTTTACGCTGCCGGGTACGACCATCGTCTGCGGCGACAGCCACACCTCCACGCACGGCGCCTTCGGCGCGCTGGCGCATGGCATCGGCACGTCCGAGGTCGAGCACGTGCTCGCCACGCAGACGCTGATCCAGCGCAAGGCGAAGAACATGCTCGTCGCCGTCGACGGCAAGCTGCCGGCCGGGGTCGGCGCCAAGGACATCATCCTCGCCATCATCGGCGAGATCGGCACCGCCGGCGGCACCGGCCACGTCATCGAATACGCGGGCGAAGCCATCCGCTCGCTGTCGATGGAAGGCCGCATGACGGTCTGCAACATGTCGATCGAAGGCGGGGCGCGCGCCGGCATGATTGCCCCGGACGAGAAAACCTACGAGTTCATCAAGGGCCGTCCGAAGGCGCCGAAGGGCGGCGCCTGGGATATCGCCATGCGTTACTGGGAGACGCTGCACACGGACGAGGGCGCCCACTTCGATGCCATTGTGAAGCTCGACGCGGCGAAGCTGCCGCCCATCGTCACCTGGGGCACGAGCCCGGAAGACGTGGTCTCGATCACCGGCGTCGTGCCCGATCCGGCAAAGGTCGACAACGAGAACAAGCGCGCCTCGATGCAGCGCGCGCTCGACTACATGGGCCTCAAGCCCGGAACGAAGATGACCGACGTCCCGCTCGACGTGGTGTGGATCGGGTCGTGCACCAACGGCCGCATCGAGGATCTGCGCGCGGTCGCCAAGATCGTCGAGGGCAAGAAGATCTCCGACCGTCTCGCCTACGCGATGATCGTGCCGGGCTCCGGCCTGGTAAAGGCGCAGGCGGAAGCGGAGGGTCTGGACAAGATCTTCAAGGATGCCGGCTTCGAATGGCGCGAGCCGGGCTGTTCCATGTGCCTCGGCATGAACCCGGACCAGCTGAAGCCGCAGCAGCGGTGCGCCTCGACGTCGAACCGCAACTTCGAGGGCCGCCAGGGTCGCCTCGGCCGGACACATTTGCTGTCACCGATCATGGCGGCAGCAGCGGCCATCGAGGGGCACTTCGTCGATATCCGCTCCTGGAGCGGCGCGAACACCTAGCAATCCTTCGGCAGGTCCCACCAGGGCCTGCCGGCTTCGTTCCAGGCGTCGGCGCGCGATGCGCCGAAATCCTTGAGCGCGGAATCTTCCAGGCGCAAAAGCTCACGCCGCTGACGGGCCACCGCGCCGGCGCGCTGCACGAAAGCGACGACCTCGAACAGGTATCCGCCTGCCCACCCGCGCCCATTCTGCCGGGCCTTGCCGCAATCCGCTGCCGCGCTCATTTTCGTCTCCCGCTGAGGTCTCGCAGCGGTATCTAGGGTCGGTGCTTCCATAAACAAATCGAATGTTTATTATGCTCGGCATTACGTCCCGTTATGAGACCCGGGAGGGTTCGCCATGACCCGCAACATCGATGTCGGCCTGCTGCGCGCCTTCGTGGCGGTCGTCGAGACCGGCAGCGTCACCCGCGCCGCGCACTTGCTGAGCCTCACGCAGGCGGCGGTCAGCCAGCAGCTGAAGCGTCTGGAGGAGCTGCTCGGTGTAGAGCTCTTCGACCGCACCAACCGCGCGCTGCGCACCTCCGCCGACGGTGAGCGCCTGCTCCCGCACGCGCACGCCATGCTCACCGTCAACGATGCGCTCTGGGGCCTCATGAGCCGCCCCCACTACGAGGGCGTGATCCGGGTGGGCGTGCCGCACGACGTGGTCGAGCCCAACATTCCGCCGGTGCTGAAGCGCTTCGATCGCGCCTGGCCGCGCGTACAAGTAACGCTCACGTCCGGAATCACCGTCGACCTGCTCGCCGCCCTGGATCAGGGTGAGCTCGACGTGGCACTGACCACACAGAAGGACACGCCCAAGGGCGCCGAGCTACTCTTGCGCGACCCGCTGGTCTGGGTCGGCGCGCCGGGCGGCCAGGCGCATTTGCGCCATCCGTTGCCGGTCTCGTTCGGCAGTCCCAACTGCGCCTTCCGCGCTTCCGCCATCGCATCGCTGGTAAGCGTCCGGCGGGATTGGCGCCCGGTCTGCGAGGCGAGCGTGCTCGACGCGGTAAAAGCGACGCTCTACGCCGACACGGCGATCGCGCCGATGCTGCTGTCGGCGGTGCCGTCCAATTTGACGGTGCTGGAGGCCGACGATGGTCTGCCGCCGCTACCGCCCTTCTGCATCAACATGCACCTGCGCCGTACCGGACGCTCGCCCGTGACGGACGAGTTCGCAACCTTCGTGCGCCAGGAATTCGCTAGCCGCTACGGCGAGCGCCGTCAGGCGGCGTCGGCCGCGTCCGAGCAAAAACAACTGGAGCGTACATGAACGAAACGCTGGTGCAGAAGCAGTTCGGCGTGGCGGCAGCCGACTACGCGACGTCGGCCGTGCACGCGAGCGGGCCAAGCTTGGCGCGGCTCGTTGCGCTGGTGCCAACTCAGCGCGAGTGGAGCGCGCTCGACGTCGCCACGGGAGCAGGCCACACGGCGCTGGCGTTCGCGCCGCTCGTCGCCAGTGTCGTCGCCTCCGACATCACCGACGCGATGCTGCGCGAAACGGAGAAACTTGCCGCCGCGCGCGGGCTCACCAATGTCGAAACGGCGAAGGGCGAGGCTGGCAAGCTGTCATTCGCAGATTCGAGCTTCGACCTCGTCACCTGCCGCCTCGCCGCGCATCACTTCCCCGACGTTTCCGCGTTCGTCGCCGATAGCTTCCGCGTCATGAAGCCGGGCGGCTTCTTCGCGCTCGTCGACAACGTCAGCCCCGACGAAAAGATGCTGCCGCTGGCGACGCCCGCGGAAGCCCTCAATGCGGCGCGGACGTTCAACACGTTCGAGAGGACGCGCGATCCAAGTCACGCGCGTGCCCTGTCGCTGGAGGAGTGGCTGGCGCTGATGAGCAAGACCGGTTTCACTGCCATAACTTCGGAATTGCTCGACCAGCACATCGCCTTCGTGCCGTGGACGGAGCGCATGCGCTGCACGCCTGAAACGGTCGAGGTCCTGAAGTCGATGCTGTTCAACGACGATCTCCTGCGCACGTTTCTGCGCCCGCGCGAGGAGAACGGCGAGCTCGTCTTCACCCTGCAGGAAGCCATCATCGTCGCGCGCAAGCCGAGCTAGCCATGCAGAAAAAGATCGATTGGCAGTGCGTCAGCGCCCCCGACCTCGCCGCATTCGAGGAGCTGGCGCAGGCGGCGTGGGCGCGGCTGCCGGAAGCGTTCCGTGCACCGGCCGGCGATCTCCTCATCCGCGTCGATGACTTCGCTACCGACGAGGTACTGGACGCACTTGGCATCGACGACGCCTTCGACCTCCTCGGCCTCTATCACGGCGTCAGCCTGGACAAGAAGAGCCTGCTCGACGTACCGCAGCAGCCCGACATGGTGTTTCTCTATCGCCGACCGCTGCTCGACGAGTGGGCCAATTCCGACGTCACGCTGGGCGAGGTCGTGACCCACGTCCTCGTCCACGAGGTCGGGCACCATTTCGGCTTTTCCGATGCCGACATGGAGCGGATCGAGGCCGCGGCCGGCGACTGACCGGGCCTTGACCGCGCCACGCACAGCCATTCACGGGCGTTACCGCGCGGCGCTTGTAACAGGCCCTAAACGGCGCCATGGTAGGGTCCATTAGGGGCCGGGAACTCCAAGAGATTGCGATGATCATCCGCCGCGGCGCGCGCCGCTTGGCCTGGGGCCTGATCGTACTGCTGGCAACGCCGCCTTGGGCCTTGGCGCAAGACCCCAAGTCGCCGTCGCCGGAGGAGTACATCTCCCACACCAACGGCGAGGCGACGATCATCCCGGCGGGCGAGTTCAAGCTCGACGGCATCAAGCTTTATTGCGGCACGCGCCCCACCGTCATCGACAACAACCTCGACGACTACGGCGCCGCCTATCCCGGCTTTCTGATCATGAACATGCGGCTGTTGTCGCGCGTGACGACGCCGGTGAAGCTGTGGATCTACTCGCACGAGTGCGGCCACCAGTTCCGCGGTCCCGACGAGGAAACCGCCGACTGCTTCGCCGTGCAGCGCGGTCGCCGCCAAGGCTGGCTGTCGCCGGGCGGCGTCGAGGAGATCTGCCAATTCATCTCCCCGGCCAAGGGCGATGCGATGCACTTCTCCGGCTCGCACCGGTGCGATTACATGCGCCAGTGCTTCAACGAGTTCGGCATCCGCTGATCACTTCGCCTCGGCGTGCAAACACGTCAAATTGCAGCGCTTTGCAGTGCGATTGCACGCGCTTGCATCCCCTCGGAGGTTCCCGATCGGGAACTTTGGTGCCCGCGACGGTCGACATCCGACTAAATGTTCCCGATCGGGAACCTGTGGTGACTCTCGCCGATCCGCAATCCTTGGATCCATTGGCGGCCTAACCGGCAACTCAAGGTCGTCTTTGTGACGGCGCCTACTTGCGCTGCTCTATTTCGATTTGGCGCGCCTAGCGCCGCCCGCCCTCCTAGACCCAGTTCGCTTGGCGATCATGTCGGGGGTCTCCTGCACGTTAACGTCGTGCGGCCCACCTCCAACTGTAAATCGCAGGGTTGAACCCTTGTCTCCAAAACCCTCAAAGCTAATCACAAGATCCGTGTTGACGAAAATCCGACTTCCAGAAACCTGCGTGAGCTCAAGCCACATAAAATATCCTTCCGTGTTTCACCGTCAGTGCAGCAGACTGTGGTGAAGGCACTGGGTGGTGCAAGAGCTTATCCTGCGCTCTCGCACTTCGCCTTTCGCTTCACCGCCCTTGGGCGGTGGCGATTCTTCCACATCGCCGCGCCGCTTCGGCTCGTTATTGTGCTTCCGCGGCAGCGTGTTCAATGCTGCCTTGAGCGTTTCATTCATGCGCTCCATCGACTCATTCGTCTGTTTTTTGTCTTTTGGATTGGCCATGAACACGCCTCGCAAAAAGCGCCGCTATAAGTGGCAGATAGACCTTAACGGCGGCCCACCCGGAGGCGAGGCCTACACGTGCGCACTTACCAACGAAAAATACGGAGCGCTGCTAGCCAACATAATCTCGGCGTTTGAGCACCTCGAAACGGCGATGCCCCAACTGCTTTCCATACTTCTGGGGCTACAAGACGAACGCACCGCTGGCTACGTCTACCGCACTCTCCGCAATCCAAACATCCGCCACGACGTTCTTCGTGAACTCTTGGAGATGTCGCCGAACAATGCCCAACTTGGCGACGAGTACGACGGGCTACTCTCCGAATACAGCGCGTTGCGGACAGCGCGCAATGACTATGCACATGGACTGTGGTTCACGCGCTCAAGGGACGGCGCAGTGTTCCTGTCCAAGAGTGATGACCACGGCTTTGGATATTTCACGGCGACGCCAGAGCCCATCGAAAACCTAGCTAAGGTTCGTGATCGGATTCTCGTGCTTGAAAGCGAGGTGCGGAAGACGGCTAGCGCCCATGCCCGATTTGGGCGGACAACGCAGCTTCCAGACAGTCTTCAGCCACGCGCAAAGCCCACGACTCGGTAGTCCCTATCGTTCCGCACCCCGAATGACGCGGGCGACCGCACTATCGTGGCTTCGGTGTTCCCGAGCGGGTACTTTTACCCTTGAAGCCGTCGTTTCGGCGCCATATGTTCCCGAACGGGAACAACGGCTCGCCTAAAGCCGCGAATCCCGCCATAACTTCCCGAGCGGGAACATCGCAGCCGAGGCGCTCATGGCCAGCCAATCCGAACGTATCTCCGACCGCCCGAAATCCGACGTCGAAACCGCCGCCGGCACCCAGGCCAAGCACTTCGGTGCGCTGGTGCGCGAGCGGCGCGAAGCCCTGAAGATGCGCCAGGACGACTTGGCCTTGGCCACCGGGGTCGGCCGCCGCTTCATCCTCGAGCTGGAGGCAGGCAAAGCATCCTGCCAGCTCGGCCGCGCGCTCGTCGTAGCGGCGGCGGTGGGCCTGCGTCCGTTCGACCTGATGAGCGCCAACAACGACGACGACAACGCCCTGCTGCCCGACCTCAGCGACGACCTCCCCGATCTCGAGGACGACGGCCGTGGCTGAGATCGCGGTCTACTACGAGAACCGCAGGGTCGGCACCATCGCGGTGCATGCCGACGGCCCGAGCTTCACCTACGCGCCCATCTGGCTGTCGACGCGCGGCGCTTTTCCGCTGTCGCTGCTGATGCCGCTGTCGCCGCGCCGCGTGCCGCCCAAGCTGTTCCTGCCCTGGGCGGCGAACCTGCTGCCGGAGTCGACGCAGCTGCGCGCCATCGGCCTGCAGCTCGGCGCCGCGCCTGAGGACGTCATCGGCATCCTGGCCGAGCTCGGCCGCGACACGGCCGGCGCGCTGTCGATCGGCAAGCCGGGCACGACCTCGACCGCCGACTGGCGCCCCGTGCCGAACGACAAGGCGCTGGAGAAAATCCTCGAGGAGCTGCCGTCGAAGCCATTTCTCGTCGGCGAAGACGGCGTGTCGATGTCGCTCGCCGGCGTGCAGACGAAGCTCGGCGTCGCCGTCGACGCCAAGGACCGCATCTGCGTGCCGATCAACGGCGCGCCGTCGACGTGGATCCTGAAACCGGATGCGGAGCGACTGTTCGGCGGCGTGCAGAACGAGGCGCTGTGCCTGGTGCTCGCCAAGCGCCTCGGCCTCAACACGCCTGAGGTGACGACCGGCAAAGCCGGCAAGCGCACCTACCTGATGGTCAAGCGCTACGACCGCATCGAGCAGCAGGGCCGCTGGCGGCGCCTGCACCAGGAGGATTTCTGCCAGGCGCTCGGCAAGCCGCCGTCGGCCAAATACGAGTCGAACCAGACCGGCATCCCCGGGCCTACCCTCGCCGAGATCTTCGCGGTGACGCGCAACGCCATGCAGGCGCCCGACGTCGTCAACCTGCTCGACTACGTCGTCTTCAACGTGCTCGCCTGCAACACCGACGCGCACGCCAAGAACTACTCGATGATGATCTCCGGCAAGGGGTTCAAGCTGGCGCCGATCTACGACGTGATGTGCGGGCTCGCCTGGGAGCACGTGACGCGCAACATGGCGCAGAAGATCGCCGGCAAGACCCGCGGCGAGCACCTGAAGCGGCGCCACTGGCAGCGCTTCGCTGCCGACGTCGGCCTCAACGCGCCGCGCCTCATCGCGCGCGTCGAGGCCCTGGCAAAGGGCGCGCTCGCCGAAGCGAAGAACGCCGCCGCCGACGTCGCCGCGATGCCGGCCGGCGCGCATCCGCTGATGCAGCAGGTCACGCAAGCGATCGAGGGGAGAGCCCGCGCGATTCTCTCGGGCCTCGATGATCACACGGCGGCCGACGATGCTCCTCCCGCCGCACCGGCCAGCGGCGCTCCACGCAAACGCGCCAAGGCCGCCCGCGCGAGCTGAGGCTATTTCGCCGAGCGTATCCGCAGAATCACAGCTCGCGGCGCGACGCCTGTTATGATTCGACCAGCGCGAATCAGCCTGGGACGCCGATGAAGAGAGACTGCCCGTTGGTCATCATCCGTTGGGAGGACAGCGCGCAGCCGATCCCGGCATGGAGGCATATCTCGCAGCTCCCGCAAACCCGGGCCATCGAGTGCGCCACGGTCGGCTGGCTCCTGAAGGACGACGCCGACATCAAGGTGCTGTGCCAGAGCGTCGGCGATCTCGACAATGCCCTCAACGCACAAGCGAGTGGGATCATGACGATACCCACTCGCTGCGTAATTTCGATCGAAAGACTAGTCGAAGAAGCCGAGCCTACTTCTTCTGCTGACCCTGAGGTTGTCCCTGGAATTGCTGGGACTGGCCCTTCTGCTGGCCTTGCTGACCCTGATTTGCGGGCTGGCTCAGCACCGAGGCCGCGAGGGTCTGAACTTCTTCCGATGTAAGGGACTTGGGGTCCTGCAACGCCTTGGAGGCGATGGCTGCTGCACGTTGAGACGTCTTATCACCCGACATGACTTACCTCACTGTCGCTGAATAACTGTCTGACTACGTCATACAACCAGGCGGTCGTATCACGCGGCCATCAGACGTCATCCGGCAAACAATGCCGTATGCGGAAGTTATCCACCGAATACGTGGGTTATCCAAAGCCTGCCCAATGTTCGGGCAGGCTCCGATTTACGTGCCGAAGGTGCGCACGTCCTCCTCCGGATTGGCCCTGATCTTGTGGATCGTCAGGTCGGCGCCGCGGTGTTCCTGGTCGGCTGTCAGGCGAATGCCGACCGTAAACTTCAGGAGGCCGTAAACGGCGACACCTACCGCCAAACCGTAGGCTGCGCCGAGCAGCGATCCAACGAGCTGCGAGGCGAATGTCACACCGCCGGAGCCGCCGAGCGCCGTCAGCCCAAAAATTCCGCAGGCGATGCCGCCCCATAGGCCGCACAGCCCGTGCAGGGCCCACACACCGAGCACGTCGTCGATCTTCCATCTGATGGTCGACACCTGGAACATCTGCACGAAGATCGCGCCCGCGACGCCGCCGACAAACAGCGACCCGAGCGGATGCATGACGTCGGAGCCGGCGCATACGGCAACAAGGCCGGCGAGCGCGCCGTTGTGCACGAAGCCCGGATCGTTATCGCCGATGATGTAGGCAACGATGATACCGCCGCACATCGCCATCAATGAGTTGATAGCGACGAGGCCGGACACGGCTTCCAGCCGCTGCGCGCTCATCACGTTGAAGCCGAACCAGCCGATGCACAGCAGCCAGGAGCCCATGGCGAGCCACGGAATCGACGAGGGCGCAGACGCCATGCCGCGTCCCTCGTAGCGGCCGAGGCGAGGTCCGAGCATGAGGACGGCACCTAGCGCCGCCCAACCGCCAAAGGCATGCACGACGATCGAGCCGGCGAAATCCTTGAAGGGCGCGCCGAGCTGCGCGTTGAAGAAGCTCTCTTGCAGGCCGAAGTTGCCGTTCCAGAAGACGCCTTCCAGCAGTGGATAGAAGAGCCCGACAAGGGCGGCCGTCGCGATCGCCTGCGGCGCGAACTTGGCGCGCTCGGCGATGCCGCCCGAGATGATCGCGGGAACCGCCGCCGCGAAGGTGCAAAGGAAGAAGAAGCGGACGAGCGTGTAGCCCTGCGCTTCGTATCCGGGAGCGCCGCCGGAGATCGCCGGTGCGGCTGCAAAGAAGCCGACCCCATAGGCGACCGTGTAGCCGATCAGGAAATAGAAGACGGTCGAAACGGCGAAATCGACCAGGATTTTGACCAGCGCGTTGACCTGGTTCTTGTGGCGAACCGTGCCGGTCTCAAGAAATGCGAAGCCCCCATGCATCGCGAAAACGAGTATGGCGCCCATCAATAGGAAAAATACGTCGGCTCCTTGCATCGCAATCCCCCATCCCCGGACTGGTTCTGATCCAGTCGAATGTGCCGCTTCGCTGGGCATTTGCCCGTTCGAGCAGCATTACGGATAGAGAGACGCAACCCGGAGCCGCCGTCAACGGCTCCGAGGGCGGATCAACAAGGTCGCAACCTGAGTGTGGTCAGCGCACCCGGCGCGGGTTCTTGTACAGGTCGAATTCCTGCGCATCGAGCGCCGGCCGGACCTTGCCCCTGCCAACGTCCTTCCACAGCCGCTTCATGTGGCGGCGGCAGTCGGCATTGAAGATCTGCAGGGCGCTGAATAGCTGCAGAACGGTGATCAGCCGGCGGTCGGCGTGCTCGACCTTGACCTTGCCTTTCCACTTGCCGCCGATGGAGAAGACCTTGCCGTCGAGGTGGCCGACGTTCTTCCCCCGCTCGTCGTACAAGGTATAGTCGCCGCCGAAATTGATGAGGTCGCGCTTGATCCGGTAGAAGGCGGGCTTGCCGTCCGAGCCGACAATGAAGAAGCCGAAATTCTCGGGCAGCAGCGGCCACTTGTTGGCCGACCGCTCGAGGTAGACGATGAAGTTGTCCTCGTCCGTATTGACCGAGTAGGTCATCACCGGCATGCCGCGGGAGGCAATCGTCTGCTGTAGCGACCGCCCGATCATCAGATCCATCGTCGCGCGCCAGTTCAACGACTCGTTGAACAGCTTGAAGACGAGGCGCTTGTCGACGCTTTCCGCCTTCTCCCACAGATCCTCGCGGTAGCCGATGAGGCCGGTGCGCTCGCCGCCTTCGATGACCTCGGCGAAGATGTCCATGTCGGAGGTGAACTGGCGGGACTTGGCGCGATTGCGCGTGCGCTTGTAGAGGCCAAACTCCGTGAAATTGAAGTCGGTAATCCAGATGTCGACGATGAAGTGGTAGTAGCCGTTTTTGACGGCCTTGGCGGCGATCGCCTTCGACACGCCGGGGATCTTCGTCACCTCGCCGCGCGCATCGTTTGCCGCGTCGGCGGCGGCGGCATCGGCCCTGGCGTTAACGCGGGCTGCAGCTGCGGTCATCGTCTGCCTCCAGGTCCATGCGAATCAAGTTGCAGAAGCCTAGCACCGGCAGCGCGCCCGCAATCCGCACGCCCGTAAATCGCGTTGGAAAACTTCAGGGATTGGGACGCGAGCCGAAAATCGCCGAGCCGACGCGGACATGCGTGGCGCCGAAAGCGACGGCCGTCTCGAAGTCGTCGCTCATGCCCATGCTGAGTCCTGCCAGGCCGTTCTCGGCCGCAAGCTTGGCGAGGAAGGCAAAGTGCAGCGCCGCCTCCTCGTCGACGGGGGGGATGCACATCAACCCGGTGATCTCCAACTGCAGCTCGTCGCGACACAGGGCCAGCAGAGTCGGGAGCTCGCTCGGCGGCACGCCCGCCTTCTGCGGCTCCTCGCCGGTGTTGACCTGCACAAACAGTTCCAGCCGCCTGCCCTGCTTTTTCATCTCCTCGGCGAGCGCGCGGGCGATCTTTTCCCGGTCGATGGAGTGGATGGCGTCGAACAGCTCGACCGCCTCCTTCGCCTTGTTCGACTGCAACGGGCCGATCAGGTGCAGCTCGAGGTTGGGATACTCGGCCTTCAGCGCCGGCCACTTGGCTTTCGCCTCCTGCACCCGGTTCTCGCCGAAGATGCGCTGACCAGCAGCGAGCACGGGAATGATCTCTGCCGCGCCGAAGGTTTTCGACACGACGATGAGGCGGACGTCGGCCGCCGCGCGCCCGGCCGCTTCCGCCGCCAGGGCAATCCGCAGCTGGGTCTCGGCAAGACGGGCCGCCGTTTCAGCTTCCGGTGTCATCCGACCGCCTTGACCCCAATGGTGCTTTAAGGCTCATTACGCCGCTCAAAGCCGCTAAATTCCGAAAGTCCAACGCCGTATGGCCAATCAAAGCTACGACGCGCCCGAACGCGAGAAACACTGGCAGGAAGCCTGGGAGAAGGCGGACATCTTCCGCGCCTCTCACGAGGACGGCCGCCCGAAGTGCTACGTCCTCGAGATGTTTCCATATCCTTCGGGGCGCATCCACGTCGGCCACTCGCGCAACTACACCATGGGCGACGTGTTCGCACGCTACAAGCGCGCCAAGGGCTTCAATGTGCTGCACCCCATGGGCTGGGACGCGTTCGGCATGCCGGCGGAGAACGCCGCCATGGAGCGCAAGGTGCACCCGGCGGAGTGGACCTACCAGAACATCGACACCATGCGGCGGCAGCTCAAGTCGATGGGCCTGTCGCTCGACTGGTCGCGCGAGATCGCCACCTGCTCGCCGGACTACTACCGGCATCAGCAGAAGCTGTTCCTCGACATGCTGAAGCGGGGCCTCGCTTACCGCAAGGCCTCGAAGGTGAACTGGGACCCGGTCGACCACACCGTGCTCGCCAACGAGCAGGTGATCGACGGCCGCGGCTGGCGCTCGGGCGCGCTCGTCGAGCAGCGCGAGCTGACCCAGTGGTTCTTCAAGATCACCGAATATGCCGACGAGCTCTTGGAAGCGCTGCAGAACCTCGACAAGTGGCCGGAGAAGGTGCGCCTGATGCAGGCGAACTGGATCGGCCGCTCCGACGGGATGCTGGTGCGCTTCGCCCTCGACAAGAAAACGGCGCCCAAGGGCGAGTCCGAGGTCGAGGTCTATACGACGCGGCCTGACACGCTGTTCGGCGCGGCGTTCGTCGCCGTAGCGCCCGACCACCCGCTGGCGACCGCGGCCGCCAAACACAACCCCGACCTCGCCCGTTTCTGCGAGGAGTGCCGCCACATGGGCACGTCCGTCGCCGAATTGGAGACGGCCGAGAAGCAGGGCTTCGACACCGGCATCCGCGCCGTGCATCCGTTCGACAAGGACTGGACGCTGCCGGTCTACGTCGCGAACTTCATCCTCATGGACTACGGCACGGGCGCCATCTTCGGCTGCCCGGCGGGCGACCAGCGCGACCTCGACTTCGCGCGCAAGTACGATCTGCCGTTCAAGCCGGTGATCCTGCCGCCGGGCGAGGACGCCGCGACGTTCGCCATCAAGGACAAGGCGTTCGACGCCGACGGCACGATGATCAACTCGTCGTTCCTCGACGGCCTCGACACCAAGGCGGCGTTCGAGGAAGTCGCCGGGCGCCTGGAAAAGACGAAGCTCGGCAAGAAGCCGGCCGGCACCCGCAAGGTGAACTACCGCCTGCGCGACTGGGGCATCTCGCGGCAGCGCTATTGGGGCTGCCCGATCCCGATCATCCACTGCGAGAAGTGCGGCACTGTCCCCGTGCCGGATGCCGACCTGCCGGTGGAGCTGCCGACGGACGCGACGTTCGACAAGCCCGGCAATCCGCTCGACCGTCACCCGACGTGGAAGCACGTGAAGTGCCCGTCGTGCGGGGGCGAGGCGCGTCGCGAGACGGACACCATGGACACGTTCGTCGACTCGTCGTGGTACTTCGTGCGCTTTACCGCCCCGCACGCCAAGACGCCCGTCGACAAAACGGAGGCCGCCTACTGGCTTTCGGTCGACCAGTACATCGGCGGCATCGAGCACGCGATCCTGCACCTGCTCTATTCGCGCTTCTTCACGCGCGCGCTGTGCGACACCGGTCACCTGAAGCTGAATCAGAACGTGCGCGAGCCGTTCGCCGCCTTGTTCACGCAGGGCATGGTCACCCACGAGACCTACAAGTCGCGCCGCGGCGGCTGGCTGCAGCCGGCCCAGGTGCGCATCGAGGGCGAGGGGGCCACGCGCCGCGCGATCGAGATCTCGACCGGCGACACGGCGACGATCGGCTCGGTCGAGAAGATGTCGAAGTCGCGCAAGAACACCGTCGATCTCGACGATTTTGTCAGCCGCTACGGCGCCGACGTGGCGCGCTGGTTCGTGCTGTCCGACAGCCCGCCGGAGCGCGACGTCATCTATACGGACGTCGGCGTCGACGGAGCCCGCCGCTTCGCCCAGCGCATCTGGCGCCTCGTCGATCAGGGCGCCGACAGCGCCGCCCCGAAGGGCACGCCCATGCCGGCGGCGTTCAGCCCCGAGGCAATGGCGCTCCGCCGCGCGTCGCACAAGGCGCTCGACCAGGTGGCCCGGTCCATCGAGGGCCTGCGCTTCAATGTGGCCGTTGCCCAGGTCTACGAGTTCACAAATGTTCTGGGTGGGGCCTTGGGGAAAGCGGGGGAAGATTTCGCCTGGGCCCAGCGCGAGGCGCTCGAGTTTCTGGTGCAGACGATCGGCCCAATGATGCCGCATTTGGCCGAGGAATGCTGGGCGCGGCTCGGATACAACACACTGCTCGCCAATCAGGCCTGGCCGGAGGTCGATCCGGCGTTGCTCGTTGACGATACGATCACCATTGCCGTACAGGTGAATGGTAAGCGACGGGATGAGTTAACGATTGCCCGAACAGCCAATTCCGGGGAAATCGAGGCCGCTGCACTCAGGCTTGAGCCGGTGCAGAGGGCCCTCGAGGGACGGCCGGCAAAGCGGGTCATCGTTGTGCCTCAGAAGATTGTAAACGTCGTCGTTTGAGGACGAGCACGGGGGACGGCGCTTGAAGGCTCGCCGCCGAGGGATGATCCGGGTTGTGTTCGCGTGTGCTGCGGCATCCATGCTCGTGGCCGGCTGCGGCGATTCCGGTTTCCGGCCAATGTACGCCTCCAGCGCCATCGTCGGTGGCGCCGAGCTCAGTGAAAAGCTCAAAGAACTCGAAGTTGCGCCCATTCCAGGCCGCGTCGGTCAGCGCCTGCGCAACGAGCTGATCTACCAGTCGACCGGCGGCGGCCTCGCGGCCCAGCCCGTCTATCGTCTCGAGATCGTCATCCGCGAGTCGCTGACGCCTACCCTGGTGCAGATCGACGGCAACTCATCGGGCAGCGTCTACAATCTCGACACCAGCTTCCGCCTCGTACGCATCGCCGACCGCTCGGTGGCGCTGACGGGCGAGAGCCACGGCCGCGTCGCCTTCCAGCGCTTCGACAGCGTGTTCGCCAACGTGCGGGCCCGCCAGGACGCCGAGGATCGCGCCGCCAAGACCGTCGGCGAAGAGCTCAAGGGGCGCGTCGCCGCCTTCCTCTCCGGCAACGCCTGATAACGCAGCGCGTGACGCAGTGCGGCCGTCATATGCTATGACGGCGCGCAATCATGGTTGCCATCAAAGCGCATCAAGCTCAGTCATTCCTCAACCCGCCGGGACCTAAGCATCCCGCGGTGCTGTTCTATGGCACCGACGCGGGACTGGTGTCCGAGCGCGCCGCGAAGCTCGCCGCGCTGGTCGCCGCGCGCGACAACGGAGAGATCATCCGGATCGACGACACCGACCTCGATACCGACCCGGACCGCCTCGCTGTCGAGCTGCAGACGATCCCCATGTTCGGCGGATCCAAAGTCGTGCGCGCCACTGCCGGACGCCGCATCACCGCCCAGGCGCTGCAGCCGCTTCTGGTCGGGGGCACGCTTGCAGCGACGCTCATCGTCGAGGCCGGCAACCTGAAGCCGACCGACGCGATGCGCGCCATGTTCGAGAAGTCGGCGCAGGCCGCCGCCGTCGCCTGCTACGCGGACGAGGCGCGCGACATCGAAGGTCTCATCGCCGAGACGCTGAAGCCGCACGGGCTCGGCATCACGTCGGACGCGCGCGAGCTTCTCGTCGCCCGCATGGGTGCCGACCGGGCGTTGTCGCGCGGCGAGATCGAGAAGCTCGCCCTCTACGCCGCCGGGCGGAAGGAGATCGAAGCGTCCGACATCGAGGCGATCGTCGGCGATGCCTCCGAGCTCGCCATCGACCGGACGCTCAATGCCGCCGCAGGGGGCGACGCCAGACGGGCCGTCGCCGAGTATTCGCGCGCCCTCGCCGCCGGCGAGAGCCCGCAGCTGATCATCCTTATGCTGCAGCGGCACTTGCAGCGCCTGCACCGCATCAGGACGGACCTCGATGCCGGGAGCTCCTTCGAGGACGTGATCCGCCAGCAGCGGCCGCCCGTGCATTTCAAGCAGAAAGACGCGCTCGGCGTTCAGTGCCGGCTGTGGTCGTCACCCCGGCTCGCCCAGGTACTGAAGCGGACGGCGGAGGCCGCCAAGGCGGCACGCCTCACCTCGGCACTCGAGGAGGCCATCACCGAGGATTTGCTCATCGCGGTGGCCGCCGCGGCGCGGCCGGCCCCGGCCCGGGGGGCGCATTAGCCAAGCCAGCACTTGGTTTTTGGCATATTCGTCCAGCCGACTTGTCGGGCGCGGCGCGGTGCCTATAGTGCGCGGCTATCACGACATTGGGGGGTTTATGCAAGAGACGCGCTACGACGTTGTCGGCATCGGCAATGCCATCGTCGACATCTTCGGACACTGCGACGACGCCTTCTTGTCGAAGCACGACCTCGCCAAGGGCTTCATGCGCCTCATCGATGCGCAGGAGGCCGACCGTCTGTACGGCCTCATGGGCCCTGCGATGGAGCGCTCGGGCGGCTCGGCCGCCAACACCATCGCCGGGCTCGCATCGTTCGGCGGCAAAGGCGCCTTCATCGGCCGCGTCGCCGACGACCAGTTCGGCAAGGTGTTCTGGCACGATATCCGCGCCTCGGGCGTTGCCTTCGGGACGGCGCCGGCGACGGGCGGCCTGCCGACCGCGGTATGCCTGATCCTCGTGACGCCGGACGGCGAGCGCACGATGAATACCTTCCTCGGCGCCAGCACCGAGCTGGGACCCGCCGAGGTCGACGCGGCCATGATCGCCGCCGCCAAAGTCACGTACCTTGAGGGCTACCTTTTCGATAAGCCCGAGGCCAAGGACGCGTTTCACGCCGCTGCCGCCATCGCCGCCAAGGCCGGTCGCAAGACTGCCCTGTCGCTCTCCGACGCGTTCTGCGTCGATCGCCATCGCACTGACTTCCGCAAGCTCGTCAAAAGCGAGATCGACATCTTGTTCGCCAACGAGAAGGAGATCACCGCGCTCTACGAGGTGAACAGCTTCGACGAGGCGGCGGCGGCCGTGCGCGGCGAATGCGAGATCGCCGTGCTGACGCGCTCGGAAGCCGGGTCGGTGATCGTCACGCAGAAGGAGACCGTGCAGGTGCGCCCGACGCGCGTCGAGAAGGTGGTCGACGCCACGGGCGCCGGCGATCTCTACGCTGCGGGTTTCCTCTATGGCTACACGCGCAATCTGAAGCTCGTCGATTGCGGGCGGCTCGGCAGTCTCGCTGCCGCCGAGGTGATCAGCCACCTCGGAGCGCGGCCCGAGCTTCCGCTCTCGGCTATCGCCAAGCAGGAAGGGTTGATCGCCGGCTAAGGCCGCGGATGCGCTGTAGCTCGGCCGGTATCCCATACAAGGCGCGGGTGCATTTGCGCCACAACGCCCGCCGATTGCACCGGCTGGCTGCTACAATGCATTTATTCTCCCTGGCAACGCTCTGACGCACAAACATAATCCCAATACCGATTCGAGCCGATCTCGAAGGTCATGGGGACCGATTGCATGCCGACCATGCACGCGCGTTATGGGCGTCCAAAGGGTAGCGGCCTCGACGATAGCCGGCACTTGCGGAGCCTCGCGGCACTGCTCGCCGCCAATCCGGCTCTCAAGCCGACCACCGCCATCCGCTCGCTTGGGGTCGAAAATCCCTCCGTCATTCGCCGCCTGCGCGACAAGTTTCACGCCGATCAGGCCCGCCTGATGGCCGACGCCCGGCGCATCTCCCAAACCAATGGCCGTGCGCTTGCCCGCCCCGGCCCGTTTCAACCCGCCGCGCGGCGGCCACTCGCCGCCAGCGTGCGCACCCATATCCCGGCCGCCAACGACGCCGCGCCGGAAGAGACTGTCGCCGCCGCTACCGCCCACACCGCGACGCAGCCCCCGCTGCCCGCAATCTGGTGTGACCTTGGGCTATGGGCGGTCGCAACGGCGATAGAGCAGCAAGCGGTGCTGGCCCGGCACTGGCTGCAATTACCAGCGGTCGAAAACGCCATGCGAGGTCAACTCGCAGTCGGCGCTTTCATTGTCGCGGTCATGGCGCCGCGAAAACCGCCGAAGCCGCGCACTCATTGAGCGGCACTCCCTGCACCTAATCTAGAGCTAGAGCGCGTCACTTGACGGGCCGCCTCCCCAGGCGGTCCTTTTTTTGTCTGGTCAAAGTTTGCGTAGAGCGACCGATTCGACGTGATGGTCGGCTTCCTTGCGCAGAATGAGGCGCGCCCGCTGCCGCGTCGGCAGGATGTTCTCTTCCAGGTTCTTGAGGTTGATCGAGCGCCAGATCTCGAGCGCGCGGGCTTGCGCCGCCTCCGGCGACAGGCCCGCATACTGGTGGAAGTAAGCGGCCGGGTCGCGGAACGCCGTGGTGCGCAGGCGCATGAAGCGGGTGACGTACCAGTCCTCGATCACCGCGGGGTCGGCGTCGAGATAGATCGAGAAATCGAAGAAATCCGACACGAACGGGATCACCTCGCCACCGCGCGGCATGCGCGCCGGCTGCAGGACGTTGAGTCCCTCGACGATGAGAATGTCGGGGCTTTCGACGACGACCTTCTGGTCGGGAATGATGTCGTAATGGAAGTGCGAATAGACCGGCGCCTCGACGCGCTTCACGCCCGACTTCACGCTGGCGAGGAAGTTCAGCAGACGCGCCGTGTCAAAGCTTTCCGGGAAGCCCTTGCGGTCCATGATCTTGCGGCGTTCCAGCTCCTCATTGGGCATTAGGAAGCCGTCAGTGGTGATCTGGTCGACGCGCGGATGGTCCGGCCAGCGCGCCAGCAGCGCCTTCAGAACACGCGCCGTGGTGCTCTTGCCGACTGCCACGGAGCCGCCGACGCCGATGATGAAAGGCACCTTGCCGTCGGTACGGCCGAGGAACTTCGAAGATATCGAATGGAGCTGCTGCGCCCCCGCCACGTAGAGATTCAGGAGGCGCGACATCGGCAGGTAGATCTGCTCGACCTCCTCGACCGACAGCTCCTCGATGAGACCGGAGAGCTGCTCGAGCTCGCTCTCCTTCAGGGTCATCGGGGTGTCGGCGCGCAACCGCGCCCATTCCTCGCGCTCGAAGACGCGATAGGGCGAGAACTGGAGGTTGGCGGGATAGGACATCGCGGTCACGCCGAGCCGGGATTTCTGGTTGTTATATCAGCCCTTGCTGCGCTCGGCCTTCTCTTTAAGGCCAGAGACGCCCTGCCGCTTGTCGAGCACGGCGAGCACGTCATTGAGCGCTACGCCGCGGCTCTCCAGCAGCACCAGCAAATGGTAGATGAGATCGGCGGCTTCCGCCTTTAGCTGTTCGTCGCCCTCGGAGGTCCCGGCGATGACCGTCTCGATCGCCTCCTCGCCGAGCTTCTTGGCGCACCTGGCCGGGCCGGCGTCGAGCAGCTGGCGCGTGTAGGAGCTGTCCGCGGTCGCCGACCGGCGGGCGCTGATGGTGGCCGCGAGTTGCAGCAACACGTCGCTCATGGCGCGATCCTCAACGGGCGCAAGGAGTTATAGCGTCCGGCAGATGCAGCAACGGCAGCGTGGCGTCAAGCTCAAGTGCCGCCCAGGCGCTGGCGGATATAGTCGAGCTGGTCGAAGTTGCCGAACTTGATGACCAGGTTGCCGCTCTCGCCGGAGCCGCGCTTGATCTCGACCTTGAGGCCGAGGACGTTGGAAAGATCCTTCTCGAAGGCCTTGGTATCGGGGTCCTTGTCGCGGGGGGTGCGCGAAACCGGTCCGCCGGGCGGTACCTCGCCGCCACCCTGCACCAGCGCCTCGACCTCGCGGACGTTGAGGCCCTCGCTGACAATGCGCTGCGCCAGGCCGTCGGCGTCGTTGCGGCCGATGAGGGCGCGCGCATGCCCGGCGGTGAGCCGGCCGTCCTGCACCATCGTCTGTACGCCGTCGGGGAGCTTCAGCAGGCGCAGCGTGTTGGCGACGTGGCTGCGCGACTTGCCGATGATCTCGGACAGCTGCTCCTGGCTGTAGTCGAAACGCTCGATCAGCTCGCGATAGCCCGACGCCTCTTCGATGGCGTTGAGGTCGGCACGCTGCACGTTCTCGATGATGGCGAGCTCGAGAACTTCCTTGTCGGTGAGGTCGCGGGCGATGACCGGCACGGTGTGCAGGCCGGCCTTCTGCGCCGCCCGCCAGCGGCGTTCGCCGGCGACGATCTCATAGCCGCCCTCGGCGGGGCGCACGATGATCGGCTGCACAAGGCCCTTCGAGCGAATCGACTCCGTCAGCTCCGCAAGCTCATCTTCGCGGAAGTCCTTGCGCGGATTGAGCCGGCTGGGGCGCACATCGGCCGTCGCCACCATGCGCTGCTGGCCCTCGGGCGGGAGCGACGCCACGCCGGGCACGGGCTCCTTCATGAGAGCAGCAAGGCCGCGTCCAAGACGGCTGGGCAGGGGTGCGTTCATGGGTCCTCTGAAGGCTCGGGCTCTCGTTATCAGGCGGCTTGGTTACGGCGCTCGCGCTCGATGATCTCGGTCGCGAGCTTGATGTAGGCCTGGCTGCCGGCGCAGTCGAAATCGTAGAGCAGGATCGGCTTGCCGTGCGACGGCGCCTCGGCCACGCGCGTGTTGCGCGGGATGATCGTCTCGTAGACCTTGGGGCCGAAGAAGGCGCGGACGTTGTCGGCGACTTCCTTCGACAACGACGTGCGCGCATCGTGCATCGTCAGCACGACGCCCTGGATTTCCAGCGTCGGGTTCAGCGTGGCGCGGATCTGGTCGATCGATTCCTTGAGCTGCGAAATGCCCTCCAGCGCAAAGAACTCGCACTGCACCGGCACCAGCACCGCGTTCGCCGCCGACAGCGCGTTGAGCGTCAAAAGATTGAGCGACGGCGGGCAGTCAATCAGCACGTAGGCGAAGGTTTGCTCGGGCGGCAGCGTGCGCTGCCTGGCGACGAGCGCCGACACCGCATCCCGCAGACGAAACGGCCGGTTGGCGTCCGTCAGCTCGGCCTCGATCCCGACGAGATCAGAGTTCGCCGGCACCACATAGAGGCCGGGCACCGCCGTCGGCTGCGCACACTCCAGGAGACCGGTACCGCCGATGAGGACGTCATACGACGTCTTCGGCCGGCTCTCGATGTCGATGCCGAGCCCCGTCGATGCGTTGCCCTGCGGATCGAGATCGATGACCAGCACGCGCTCGCCGACCGAGGCCAGCGCGGTTCCGAGATTGATGGCCGTCGTCGTCTTGCCGACGCCGCCCTTTTGATTGGCGATTGCCAGCGTCCGGGTAGCTCCGGCTCGCGTCGCGCTCATCGCGGTTGACCCTCCGTTTTGGCCTCTAACGCGCGGATTACGACGATTCGACCACCCGCGTCGGACACGCTCGGATGCAGCTCGGCCTCAAAGGCCCACCGCGCCCTGGCCGCGTCTACCTCGGTCTCCGCCTCGCGGCCCTTCAGGAACAGCCCGGTGGTCTGGGCTGAGAAGGCCGGAGCCGCCAGCTCGAGCAGGCGCGGCAAGGGTGCCAACGCGCGTGCGGTGATCACGTCGACAGCGCCAAGCTTAGATTGAGTCGCGGCTTTCTCGATTCGCTCAGGGCGGATGTCCACAGGTGCTCCAGTGCGGCGGCCCACTTCGGCGAGGAAAGCGGCCTTGCGGGTGTCGCTTTCAATGAGCGTGACTTTGGCTCCTTCGCGGTTGGCCAACATGATCGCCAGAACGAGGCCTGGAAATCCGGCGCCGGAGCCGAGGTCGAGCCAGCGCTTGGCATCCGGCGGGGCGAGGGCGAGGAGCTGGGCGGAATCGGCGAAGTGGCGCGACCAGACAGCATCGAGGGTACTGGGGGCGACAAGATTGATCGTCTTCTGCCACTGGCGCAGCAGCCCCTCGTAAGTCGAAAGTTTATCAATCGTTTCACGTGAAACGTTGAAGGTGCGGGCGAAGTCCTCGGGCCCCGAGATTTCGGCCGCGGCGGTGCGGGCGCTCATGCCGATTTCCGCACCGGCGCCGCCTTGAGCTGCGCCAGCAGGATGAGGAGCGCCGCCGGGGTGATGCCGTCGATGCGCGCCGCCTGGGCCAGCGTCGCCGGGCGATGCTGGCCGAGCTTCTGGCGCACCTCGGTCGAGAGACCGGGCAGGGCGCCGAAGTCGAAGCCGGCGGGGATGCTCAGCGCCTCGTCCCGGCGCAGGGCGGCGACATCGAGGTCCTGGCGCTCTACGTAGGCGGCGTAGCGCGCGTCAACGGCGACCTGCTCGGCGATGGCAGGCGATAGCGCGCCGATCTCCGGCCAGATGCTCGCGAGACGGGCGATGTCGACGCCCGGGAGCGCGAGAAGGTCGAAGGCGGAGCGGCGACGGCCGTCGCGGTTGACGTCAAGGCCATGGCGTCCTGCTTCCGACGGCGTCAGCGAGAGCGCCCGCAGCATGACGCCAGCCGCCGCAAGGGACTGGGCCTTGGCCTCATAGGCAACTTGCCTTGCAGCACCAACACAGCCCACGTCGAGGCCCAACGGAGTCAGGCGCTGGTCGGCATTGTCGGCACGCAGGCGCAGCCGGTACTCGGCGCGGGACGTGAACATACGGTAGGGCTCGGAGACGCCGCGGGTCACGAGGTCGTCGATCATGACGCCGAGATAGCCGTCGGCGCGGGAGACGACGAAGTCAGGCTCGCGGCCTCCGGCGAGCAGCGCGGCGTTGATTCCGGCCGCCAATCCCTGCGCCGCCGCTTCCTCGTATCCCGTCGTGCCGTTGATCTGCCCGGCGAGGAAAAGCCCGGGCAAACGTTTCACGTGAAGCGCCGGCGAGAGCTCCCGCGGGTCCACGTAGTCGTACTCGATGGCGTAGCCCGGCCGCTTGATGACGGCCTTTTCCAGCCCCGGCATCGTGCGGATGAAGGCCTCCTGCACCTCGGCGGGGAGCGAGGTTGAGATGCCGTTGGGGTAGACGGTGTCGTCGTCCAGGCCTTCCGGCTCGAGGAAGACCTGGTGGGTCTCGCGGCCGGCGAAGCGCACGACCTTGTCCTCGATCGACGGGCAATAGCGCGGGCCTGTCGAGGAAATCTGCCCGGAATACATCGCCGAACGGCCGAGATTGGCGCGGATGATGGCGTGCGCCGCCTCGGTAGTTCGAGTGATGGCGCAGGTGACCTGGGGCGTGGTGATCCGTTCGGTCAGGAAGGAGAAAGGCACCGGCGGGTCGTCGGCCGCCTGCTGCTCCAGCGCGTTCCAGTCGATCGAGGCCTTGGAGAGACGAGCGGGAGTGCCGGTCTTGAGGCGCCCGAGTTGCAGACCCAAGCCATAGAGCCGCTCGGAGAGCTTGCGGGCCGGGGCCTCGCCGGCGCGCCCCGCCGGGATCTGCTGCTCGCCCAGGTGGATCAGGCCGTTGAGGAAGGTGCCGGTGGTCAGGACCACGGCCCCGGCGGCCAGCGTTCGGCCCCCTCCGGTGACCACGCCGGTGACTCGGCCGTTCTCGACGACCAGATCCTCCACGCCGCCTTCGACGACCTCGAGGTTGGCCGTGGCGCGGATCGCCGCCTGCATGGCCTGCCGGTAGAGCTTGCGGTCCGCCTGGGTGCGCGGGCCCTGCACGGCCGGGCCCTTGGAACGATTGAGAAGTCGGAACTGGATGCCGGCGACGTCGGCGACGCGGCCCATCAGGCCGTCGAGGGCGTCGACCTCGCGCACCAGGTGGCCCTTGCCGAGGCCGCCGATGGCGGGATTGCACGACATCTCCCCGATGGTCGCGAACGTATGCGTGACCAGCGCCGTCCGGGCGCCCATGCGGGCAGCCGCGGCCGCGGCTTCGCAGCCGGCATGGCCGCCGCCCACAACGATCACGTCGAACTTGGCGTCTGACATCCTAGGGAATCCGGGGTTTCGGGCGCCGAACCTAGCCGTAGCGGGCCGGCGAATCAAAGGCCCCGGCGTGGTTAACAAGGGGTTTCACGTGAAACATTGGCTCACTTGCCGATGCAGAAGCGCCCGAAGATCTCGCCCAGCACGTCCTCCACGTCGACGCGGCCGGTGATGCGGCCGATGGCCTGGGTAGCGCGCCGCAGGTCCTCGGCGCGGAGTTCGTACTGGTCCGCCGGCCCGTTCATGTACTCATGCACCGAGTTCATGCACTCCATGAACCGCTCCCTGTACCGCGCACGGGTGATGGCCGGCGCGGACAGGTCGCCGACACGCTCACGGGCGCGCTGCGCGATGGCGGCAACGAGTTCGGGCAGACCGGCGCCGGTCTTGGCCGACACGCCGAGCCGGCCGTCCGCGACAGCACCGGAGATATCAATCTTGCTGGCGAGGGGGAGAAAAAACGTGTCCCCGCGACCTGAGACTTCGGGCGGGGGCGGCACGAGCGGCGCCGTCGCCTCGCTCAGCCAAAGGACGAGGTCGGCGTCGCGCGCGTGGGCCAGAGTGCGGCGGATGCCTTCCTTCTCGACGGCACCCCGAGGCTCGCGGATGCCGGCGGTGTCGGAGACGATGACCGGTAGGCCATCGAGATCGAGGCGCACCTCGATCACGTCGCGGGTGGTGCCGGCTTCCTCGGAGACGATAGCCGCATCGCGCCGGGCCAGGGCATTGAGCAGGCTCGACTTGCCGGCGTTGGGCGGTCCCGCCAGCACGACGCGAAAGCCGTCGCGAAGGATCTCGCCGCGGTTGCCGTCGTCGAGATGGGCAGCGATTTCGCCTTCGAGCTTGCCGACGATGGTGCGCGCCCGCTCCATCGCGTCGGCCGCCACGTCGCCCTCGTCGCTGAAATCGATGGCCGCCTCGGTGAGTGCGCTCGCCTCGAGCAGAGCGCGACGCCAGCCCTCGTAGAGCTCGGATAGTGCGCCACGCATCTGCGCCAAAGCCTGGTGACGCTGCGCCTCCGTCTCCGCCTCGATGAGGTCGGCGAGGCCTTCGACCTGCGCCAGGTCGAGCTTGCCGTTCTGGAAGGCGCGGCGCGCGAACTCGCCCGGCTCGGCGAGCCGGCAGCCGGCCTGGCGGCCGAGCACGCCGAGGACGGCTTTGACGATCGATGGGCCGCCGTGGAGGTGCAGCTCGGCCATGTCCTCGCCGGTTTCGGTGCGCGGCGCGGCAAAGAAAAGGACCAGCGCCTCGTCCAGCACCTCTGCCGATTGCGGGTCGCGGATACGCCGCAGGGCGGCGACCCGATCCTTCGGCCGCGGGGGCGCCAGAGCGTCCACGACAAATCCCGCGCGCTCACCGCTGACCCGCACGACGGCGATGCCGGCGCGCCCCGGCGCGCTTGAAAGGGCAAAGATTGTGGGGGACTCAGCCATGCATCGACCTAGCCGTTCCGGCGTTAAGACCCCATGTTAGCGCGCAACTGCCAAAACCGGCGTGCAGCCAAGGGATCGTCATGAGCGAGAACCGTCTCAGCAAAGAGACGAGCCCCTATCTCCTGCAGCACAAGGACAACCCCGTCCACTGGTGGGCTTGGGGACCGGAGGCGCTGGCCGAGGCGAAGCGCACCAACAAGCCGATCCTGCTGTCGGTCGGTTACGCGGCCTGCCACTGGTGCCACGTCATGGCGCACGAGAGCTTCGAGGACGAAGCGACGGCGGCGGTGATGAACGAGCTGTTCGTGAACATCAAGGTCGACCGCGAAGAGCGGCCCGACATCGACGCCATCTACATGGGCGCTCTGCATGCGTTGGGTGAGCAGGGCGGCTGGCCGCTGACGATGTTCCTCGACCAAGAGGCCCGCCCGGTGTGGGGCGGCACGTATTTTCCCAAGCAGCATCGCTTCGGCCGCCCGGCGTTCGTCGACGTCCTGCAGCGCGTCTCCGCCGTGTTCCGCGAGGAGCCGGAGAAGGTCGCCGAGAATGCCAACGCGCTGACCGCCGCCTTGCAGAACCCGGATCAGGCGACGACCGCCCCGATGATCGACGATCGGCTCCTCAAGGACCTGACCACGCGCATGGTGCCGGCGGTGGATGCCGTGCATGGCGGCCTACAAGGCGCGCCCAAGTTTCCGCAATGGAGCATCTTCTGGCTGCTCTGGCGCGGCGGCATCCGCTACGACCACGCGCCGGCGCGCGAGGCGGTCGTGCGCACGCTCGACAACATCTGCCAGGGCGGCATCTACGATCATCTCGGCGGCGGCTTCGCCCGCTACTCGGTCGACGAGCTCTGGCTCGTCCCCCACTTCGAGAAGATGCTCTACGACAATGCGCTGCTCATCGACCTGATGACCGAGGTCTATCGCGAGACCGGGTCCCCGCTCTACAGGGCGCGCGTCGCCGAGACGGTCGAATGGCTCGAGCGCGAGATGATCGCCGAGGGCGGCGGCTTCGCCGCCTCGCTCGATGCCGACTCGGAAGGCGAGGAAGGCAAGTTCTACGTCTGGTCGCTGGATGACGTGCTGCGCATTCTCGGCGGGGAGGACGGGCGCTACTTCGCACAGGTCTACGACGTCACTGCCGACGGCAATTTCGAAGGCCACAACATCCTCAATCGCCTGAACCGCCTCGCGCTGCGCTCCGATGAGGAGGAAGCGCGGCTGCGGAAACTACGCGCGACGCTGATGGCCGAGCGCGACAAGCGCGTGCGCCCCGGCTGGGACGACAAGGTGCTCGCCGATTGGAACGGGCTGATGATCGCCGCGCTGGCGCGCGCCTCGGTCGTGTTCGAGCGGCCCGAATGGCTGGAGCTCGCCAAGCGCGCGTTCGATTTCGTCGTCACGCGCATGACCGAGAACGGGCGGCTCAAGCATGCCTATCGCGCCGGTCGGGCGAAGGCGCCGGCGACCGCCTCCGACTACGCCAACATGATCTGGGGCGCGCTGCGCCTCAACGAGGCGACGAACGAGCAGCGCTATTTCGACCAAGCCGCCGCATGGGTCGAGGTGCTCGACAAGCACTACTGGGTCGAAGGCAAGGGCGGCTATGCAACTTCAGCCGACGATACGCGCGACGTGATCGCGCGCCTGCGCCCGGGGACCGACGACGCGACTCCCAACGCCAACACCATCATGCTGGCCAATCTCGTGGCGCTCGCCACGCTCAGCGGCGAGACCCGGTACGTCGAACGTGCGGCCCAGTTGCTGGCCGCCTTCGCCGGCGAAGTGGGGCGTAACATTGTCGCACACACAGGGCTCCTGGCGAGCACATTTGATTTGCTTAAGCCGCAGCAAGTCGTCCTTGCCGGACAGCATCTGGAGGGCGGAGCGGAGCTGATGAAGGTCATCAGAAGTATTTCTTTGCCCGGCGCGCTGCAGTACGCTTTGAACGACACTGCGAATGGTGCCACATTACCGGGCCTTCGCGACAAGAACGCTGTTAACCGGCGAGCGGCAGCCTATGTGTGCATAGGTCCACAATGCTCTCCGTCGCTGACCGAGCCCTCGGACCTCGCGAAGGCGCTGAAAGAACAACGAAGTTTGTAAACAAGCTCGCTACGCGTGCGGTGCCAATCTCGAACGGGTTTCATTCCGGCGCGTTGCTACGACCAGCTGAAGCCGCATAAGCCCGCCTGTCGAGGGGTGTCTGAGTTGCCCAACAGCCGCGACAACTCGATTCGGAGACCGATTTGATGCCAGCACTACGCGCGATCGTGCGCTACGGCTACGCACCTTTCATGATGCTCGGCCTGACCGCCGCCGCGTATTTGGTGGTTTCGGAATTGGCCGTCGCTGGCGACAACCCGTGGGCCTATCTATGGCTTGCGCCGCTGCTGGTACTCGCCTACGCGACCGCGTTCGGCGCCGAGAAAATCGCTCCGTTCTTCGATGAGTGGAACGACCACCACGAGCATGGCGACACTCCGACGACCGTGCTGCACATCCTCGTCTACGAATATCAGTCGATCGTCGGCGTGGTGCTGATCCCGGTGATCTGCTGGCTGTTCCCGTTCCAGGGCTTGTGGCCGACGCAGTGGCCGCTGTGGGCGCAGGTCATCGTCGCCTTCGTCATCTCCGACTTCATGTTCATGATCATGCACTACATCAGCCACCGCTACGCGCCGCTGTGGCGGTTGCATGCGGTGCACCACGGTGTCGGGCGGCTCTATGGCATGAACGGCGTGATGCGCCATCCGCTGCATCAGGTCATCGACATGATCATTGCCAACGCGCCGCTGGTCATCATCGGCATGCCGGTGCCGGTGGCGGTGATGCTCGGCTTCATGATCTCGATCACGCTCATCGTGCAGCATTCGAACGTCGATGCGCGGTTGGGGCCGCTGCAGAAGCACCTGTCGATCGGGCGCATCCATCACCTGCACCACGTCAATTGGGGCACCGAAGGCGACTGCAATTTCGGCCTGCTGCTGACGATCTGGGATCGCCTGCTCGGCACCTTCCACGAGAAGCCGCCGCGCGAGATCACGGCGAAGGATTTGGGCGTCGACGAGGTGCCGAACTTCCCCAAGGGCTATGTCGAGCAGTTCCTGTTCCCGCTCCACTACAAGCCGGGGCAGGGCGAGCCGGAGCGCTATCGCAAGCCGGCCGAGCCCGCGCCGACGCCGGCACAGGAAGCCCGCCGCATCGTCGACGCCGCGGAGTAGCTCGTTCTCGGAACTCCGGATGCTACGTAACCTCTCCCAGGGGGAGAGGTCGACGCGAAATGCGTAGAATTGAGCGGCGGGCGAGGGGTTATAGGCGCCCGAGTTCCAGCAAGATCCAGTCGAGCACGCCGTCGAGATTCTTGTAGATGTCGGTGTGGGTCACGCGGACAACGTGAAATCCGAAGCTCTCTATCTCGGTGGTCCGACGTGCGTCACGCGCGATTTCCTCATCTGTCGAATGAGTCGCCCCGTCGACTTCGATTACGAGCTTTCGCTCCAGCGAAACGAAGTCCACGATATAAACTCCGATGGGATGTTGGCGCCGGAACTTGCAACCATCAAGGTGCCGGTTGCGCAGCTCGCGCCAAAGAATCTCCTCGGCGCGCGGCTGCTCTGTCCGCAGGCATCTGGCCCTCGATTTGAAGCGGTTCATCCCCTCACCCGGCTGGCGCGCCAACGCGCGTCCAGCCGACCTCTCCCTACGGGAGAGGTTAGCGTACACCATGTCGCTCGGCGAGCGCGTCTGGGTCCCGCCTGCGCGGCCATGACGTTTCTTTAAACGTGCGCTTGAGAATCAAGAAGAAGGGCCGCTGGTGAGCGGCCCTTTCGCGTTTCAGAGATGCCGCGCGGGCGGCGATCAGGTGTTCATCGAGGAGAAGAACTCGCCGTTGGTCTTGGTCGAGCGCAGCTTGTCGATGAGGAACTCGATGCCGTCCATCGTCCCCATCGGGTTGAGGATGCGGCGGAGCACGTAGACCTTCTTGAGCTGGTCCTTCGGCACGAGCAGGTCTTCCTTGCGGGTACCCGAGCGGGCGACGTCGATGGCCGGGAACACGCGCTTGTCGGAGACCTTGCGGTCGAGAATGATTTCCGAGTTACCGGTGCCCTTGAACTCTTCGAAGATCACCTCGTCCATGCGCGAGCCGGTGTCGACGAGCGCCGTGGCGATGATGGTCAGCGAGCCGCCTTCCTCGATGTTGCGGGCGGCGCCGAAGAAGCGCTTGGGGCGCTGCAGGGCGTTGGAGTCGACGCCGCCGGTCAGCACCTTGCCAGAGGACGGCACGACGGTGTTGTAGGCGCGGCCGAGGCGGGTGATGGAGTCCAAAAGGATGATCACGTCGCGCTTGTGCTCGACGAGGCGCTTCGCCTTCTCGATCACCATTTCCGAGACCTGCACGTGGCGCGACGGCGGCTCGTCGAAGGTCGAGGAGATGACCTCGCCCTTTACCGAGCGCTGCATGTCGGTGACCTCTTCCGGGCGCTCGTCGATGAGCAGCACGATCAGGTAGCACTCGGGATGATTGACTGCGATGGAGTGGGCGATGTTCTGCAGGAGCACCGTCTTACCGGTGCGCGGCGGAGCGACGATGAGGCCGCGCTGGCCCTTGCCGATCGGCGCCACGATGTCGATGACCCGCGGGGAGAAGTCCTTGACCGTCGGATCCTCGGTCTCGAGCTTCAGCCACTTGGTAGGATAGAGCGGCGTCAGGTTGTCGAAGTTGATCTTGTGCTTCGTCGCCTCGGGGTCTTCGAAGTTGATCTTGCTGACCTTGAGGAGGGCGAAGTAGCGCTCGCCGTCCTTGGGGCCGCGAATCTGGCCCTCGACCGTATCGCCGGTGCGCAGGGCAAAGCGGCGGATCTGGGAGGGCGAAACGTAGATGTCGTCGGGGCCGGGCAAATAGTTGGCGTCAGGCGAGCGGAGGAAGCCGAAGCCGTCCTGCAGCACCTCGACGACGCCCGTGCCGGTGATTTCGATTTCCTTGGCGGCGAGCTGCTTCAGCGTCGCGAACATCAGCTCCTGCTTGCGCATGGTGCTGGCGTTCTCGACGCCGTTCTCTTCCGCAAAGCTCAGCATCTCCGTGGGAGACTTGAGCTTCAGGTCTTCGAGCTTCATTTCAGTCATAGAACGCTCCGGGGGGCCACGGCGTTTGAGGCGGGAAGAGAGGGTGCCGCGGCGAGAAAGGTGGGGGATGGGGTATTCGTGGCCAATGCCACGGGCGGTCTGCCGTGCCCCTTGAGGTGGAGCGCCGGCGACCAACTCACAGGCCTGAGCGGCCCCGAGTCGATGCGGAATTCGAATTACGTATAGCAGATGGAAAAGCCAGAGAAAAGCGGCTCCGACAATAATTTGCTTAGAAGGGCTTGAGAACGACGAGAAGAACGATCGCGATGAGGAAAATGGTCGGGACCTCGTTGGCCACCCGATAGAATTTCGCGGAACGTGTGTTTCGGTCGGCCGCGAAGTCCTTCGTCCAGCGGCTGAGCGCTCCCTGGTAGCCCGAGAGCAGGAAGACCAGCGCGAATTTCGCCTGCAACCAATGGTCCGTGTAGTAGCCGGTCCACCAGGCGAGCGTCAGGCCGCTGATCCAGACCAGGGCCATCGCCGGCGTCATGATCGCCGTCAGGAGCCGGTGCTCCATCTTCTTGAAGGTCTCGGAGAGCTGCGACCCGACGGGGGCGTCCGCGTGATAGACGAAAAGTCGCGGCAGGTAGAACAGTCCGGCGAACCAGGCGACGACGGCCATGATGTGGAAGGCCTTGAGCCACAGCATCGGTCAGATGCCCTCGCGTACGAGCTCGACCAGGCGGGCAACATTCTCCGGTGGGGTATGCGGCACGATGCCGTGACCGAGGTTGAAGATGTAGGGCGCGCCGCGCATGGCGGCGAGTGTCTCACGCACCCGGGCGTCGAGTTTCGGGCCGCCGGCGGCGAGCAATAGTGGGTCGAGATTGCCTTGCGCGGCAACACCCTCGCGGTCGGCGAGATCGCGCATATGCTGCAATGGCATCGCCGTATCGCATCCCAGTCCCTCGACCCCCGTTGCCTTGACGTAGCGCCCTGCGTTGGTCCCCGCCCCGCGCGGAAACCCGATGATCGGCGTGTCCGGGTGCCGACGCTTCAGCTCTGCGGCGATTCTACGGGTCGGCGCCACCACCCAGGTGTCGAATTCCCCATCGGGGAGGTTGCCTGCCCAACTGTCGAAGATCTGCAGGGCGTCGGCGCCGGCGCGCACCTGGCCGTCGAGGTAGTCGATCGAGGCGTCCGTCACCGTGTCGATCAGCGCGGCAAATGTCACGGGGTCGCGGTAGGCGAGTTCGCGCGCCGCCGCCTGATCCGATGAGCCCTGGCCACCGACCATGTAGGTCGCAACCGTCCACGGTGCGCCGCAAAACCCGATCAGCGCCGTTTCGCGCGGCAGGTCTTGGCGCAGCCGCTGCACGGTTTCGTACACGCGGGCAAACTTGCCGTCCGTTGCGCCGGGGTTGAGGCACGCGAGTTCGGTAGCCGAGCCGATCGGGTCGAGGCGCGGGCCTTCGCCTTCGACGAAGCGGACGCCCTGGCCCAGCGCATCCGGGACGACGAGGATGTCGGAGAACAGGATCGCCGCGTCAAAGCCGTAACGGCGGATCGGCTGCAGCGTCACCTCGGCAGCGAGCTTCGACGTGTAGCACAGCTCGAGGAAGCCGCCGACCGACGCGCGCACCTCGCGGTACTCGGGCAGATAGCGGCCCGCCTGGCGCATCAGCCACATCGGCGGCGGCCAGACTGCCTGACCCTCGAGCACGCTGACGAGCGTCAACTGCGCTGAAGGCTTGGGTGCGGGTTCGGCCGGGGAACGCATGTGCTACTAAACCAATCTAAGATTCTTAGACTTTTATTGCTCTTACTATTAGGGCCGTGGGTTGTGGGGATTGCCGGTTGTCCTACCCTAATCCCACGGCCGCGCACAGGGGTCGCGGCGAGACGGCCGATGTAGTGGTACGCGCGGGCGGCAGACCACTAGGCCCGGCGAAGGCGTCGCCGATCAATGGACTAGCACGGGCTGTGCGGCTGCAACCCGAAGGCTTCGACTGTTGAGAGCCTATGGAATAGCATCGCGGAGCGCACCGATCCCTCCGGCGGCGGCAAACTCCAGGTTCGGCTATGCAAAAGCGGCTCAGCGTGTGCAGTTTCGTGGACAGCGTACGTGGCTCGGGTCGAACGGCCCCGCGTTGCAGCGGCGCTCTTAATAACCCAGGCAGTTGTCAACACCCTATCCCGCTGGAATCACGAAACGCATGACAAGCGGCCTGCCGAGCTTCTTCCACCTGCATCTCGTCTCGGACTCCACCGGCGAGACTTTGACGACGATTGCCAAGGCGGCATCGGTCCAATACGCGCTCGTGCGGCCGATCGAGCATGTGCATCCCCTGGTGAGAACTCCCCGACAACTGAAACGCGTGCTGCAGGAGATCGAGCAGGCGCCCGGCATCGTGCTCTACACCATCACCAACAAGGAGCTGTCGGAGGAGCTTGAGCGGCGCTGCACCGAGTTGAAGATGCCGTGCCTCGCCGTGCTGGCGCCCATTATGCAGGTGCTGGAAGGATATCTCGGCGCGCCGCGGACGCCGACCGTCGCCGGCCAGCACGTTCTCGACGCCGACTATTTCAGGCGCATCGACGCGCTGAACTTCACGATGGCGCACGACGACGGGCACTTGCCCGAGGATCTGAACGACGCCGATATCATCGTGCTGGGCATCTCGCGCACGTCGAAAACTCCGACCAGCATCTATCTCGCCCAGCGCGGCTACAAGACGGCCAACCTGCCGCTCGTGCCGACGATCCCGCTGCCGGAGAAATTGACCAAGCCGCACCGGGCGTTCGTCGTTTGCCTCGTCGCCAGCCCCGATCGGCTGGCGGAGGTGCGCCGGCACCGGGCAATGATGCTGGCCGACCGCAATCTCGGCGATTACGTCGATCGCGACCGCATCGCCGCGGAGCTTGCCTATTCGCGCAAGATCTGCGCCCAGAACGGCTGGCCGGTTATCGACGTGACGCGGCGCTCGGTGGAAGAATCGGCCGCGCAGATCTTGAAGCTGATGCACGACCGGCAGGCGGGAATGGAAGAGGTGCACGATGCCGGCGAGGGCTAGCGCGAAGGATATCGTGCTGGCGTCGGGCAGCCGAGCGCGACGGGAGATGCTGGCGGCGGCCGGTGTGCCCTTCACGGTGCAGGCCGCCGACGTCGACGAGCCGGCGATCCGCGCGCGCATGCACGAGGTGGATCCACACGTCGATCCGAAGAAGGTCGCGGCCGTGCTGGCGGCTGCGAAAGCCGAGGACGTCGGCGCCAAGCAGCCGGGCGCGTTGGTCATCGGCGCCGACCAGGTGCTGGCGCTGGGCGACGAGTTGCTGAGCAAGACGCCGAGCATCGGCGCGGCGCGCGCGGCGTTGCGGAAACTGCGCGGCAAGACGCACGAGCTGCATTCGGCGGTTGCGTTCACCGAGAACGGCAAGGTGACGTGGGCGCACGTCGCAACCGCGCGGCTAACGATGCGCGAGTTCTCCGACGCGTTCCTCGACGACTACCTCAATCGCGCCGGCGACCGCGTCAGCCAGACGGTCGGTGCCTACGAGCTCGAAGGCCTCGGCGTGCAGCTGTTCGATCGGATCGAAGGCGACTACTTCACCATTCTCGGTATGCCGCTGCTGCCTGTGCTCGGTGAGCTGCGCGCGCGAGGGATGATCACCCAATGAACCGCGCTTGCGTCATCGGCTGGCCGGTCGAGCATTCGCGCTCGCCGCTGATCCACGGCTATTGGCTGAAGGAGTACGGCATCGACGGCAGCTACACGAAGGAAGCGGTGCGGGCCGAAGAGGTTGCGGAGTTCCTGCGGGGACTGAAAGAGCGCGGCTTTGTCGGCTGCAACGTGACGGTGCCGCACAAGGAGATGGCGTTCGCCATCGCTGAGGAAGCGGAAGAATCCGCCCGCGTCGTACAGGCGGCGAACACGCTGTGGCTGGAAGGCGACCGGCTGTTTGCGGCGAATACCGACACCTACGGTTTTATGACCTACCTCAGCCATTCGGTGCCCGACTGGCGCGCGCACGACGGGCCGGTATGCGTGCTCGGCGCCGGCGGCGCGGCGCGGGCGATCGTCTATGGCTTCCTCGACGCCGGCGTGGACGAGGTGCGCGTGTTCAACCGTACGCGCTCGCGCGCCGAAGCGATCGCCGAGCAGTTCGGACCGCGCGTGAAAGCCTTCGACTGGACCAACCGCAGCGACGGCGCGCGCGATGCTTGCGTGCTGGTCAATACGACCGCCGCCGGTTTGAAGGGGGCCGGTACGCTCGGCATGGATTTCGGCGGCTTCAACCAGGACTGCGTCGTCGCCGACATCGTCTACGTGCCGCTTGAAACGGAGTTCTTGGCGCAGGCGCGCGCGCAAGGCTTGCGCACGGTGGACGGCCTGGGGATGCTGCTTCATCAAGCCGTGCCCGGCTTCGAGAAGTGGTTCGGCGTGCGTCCACAGGTCACCGACAAGTTGCGCGCCGTGCTTGTCGCCGATATCGAGGGCAGAACATGATTGTCGTCGGGCTTACCGGCTCGATCGGCATGGGAAAATCCACAGCGGCTGCACATTTGCGTGCCCGCGGGTTGCCGGTGTTCGACGCCGACGCGGAAGTGCATCGTCTCTATGCCGGTGGAAAAGCAGTGGAGCGTATCGAGCGCGCGTTTCCGGGAACGACGTCGGCTACGGGCGTTGATCGCGGCAAGCTCTCCGCGGCGCTGATTGCCTATCCTGCGCGGCTGCGCGAGCTGGAGGCGATCGTGCATCCGATGGTGCGCGAGGCGGAGCGGTCGTTTCTGCGCGGCGAGGCCAAACGCGGCGCGCCCGTCGCGGTGCTGGAAATCCCGTTGCTGTTCGAGACCGAATTGAACCGCCTGATGGACGCCGTCATCGTGCTGAGCGCGCCGGCGGAGATCCAGCGCGCGCGGCTGCTGGAGCGGCCGGGCATGTCGGCCCAGAAGCTCGAACAGCTCCTCGCGCGGCAGTTGCCGGATGCGGAGAAGCGCGCCCGGGCGGATTTCGTTGTGGACACCGGCGGGAGCATCGAGGAGACCCGGGCCAAGCTCGACGGGATCGTCACCCAGCTGCAGAGTTGGTCGAGCCAGGCGTATGCCCGCCACTGGGCTTGACCCTAAGCGGCGAATCGCGGCGTCCAAGGGACTATGCGCGAGATCATCCTCGATACCGAGACCACCGGCCTCAACCCGCAGGGCGGCGACCGGCTGATCGAGATCGGCTGCATCGAGCTCATCAACCGCATTCCCTCGGGGCGCGAGTTCCACTGCTTCATCAATCCCGAGCGCGACGTGCCGGCCGAAGCCCAAGCGGTGCACGGACTGTCGACAGACTTTCTGAAGGACAAGCCGCTGTTCGCCCAGGTGGCGGCCAACTTTCTCGCCTTCATCGGCGAGGACGGACTCGTCATTCACAACGCCGCGTTCGACATCGGATTTTTGAACTTCGAGCTGGGGCGCTTGACACTCGGCGCCATCGCCATGGACCGCGTGACGTGCACGCTGCAGCTGGCACGCCGGCGCCATCCGGCCGGCCCGAACAACCTCGATGCGCTGTGCAAGCGCTACGGCATCGACAATTCAAAACGCACCAAGCACGGCGCGCTCGTCGACTCGCTCCTGCTCGCCGAGGTCTATATCGAGCTGCTCGGTGTGCGCCAGGCGGCGTTCATCGACTTTGCCGCCGCGAACGGAAGTCCGCTGGGCGCAGAGCTGGCGCCGTTGCAGCGTGGCAAGGCGGCGCAACGTCCCGCGCCACTCAAGCCGCGTCTCACCGCCGAAGATGCTCAGGCGCACGCGGTGTTCGTCGAGAAGCTGGGCAAGAAGGCGATCTGGTGGCGGTTCCTGACGCCCGCACGCTCTGACGCCTAAGCCAACCTATCTGCGTCTTACATTCGTCATGCCGGCGGAGGCCGGCATCCACGCAAGTCGCAATGGGCGACTCCGCGAAGCGGGTAGATCGTGCGGACACTTACCGGATCGCCCGTGGACGCTGGCTAGATCCCGGCCTGCGCCGGGATGACGTGGGGGACGGATGGCCCCACGTGCCTTCTATTCCGTTCGGTCAGTTCTTCGGGGCGGCCTCGGCCTGCGCGCGCAGCTCCTGCTGACGCCGCATGTAGAGCGACGCGAAATCGAACGGATCGAGCAGCAGCGGCGGGAAGCCACCTTCGCGCGTCAGGTCGGCGACGAGGCGGCGCACGAAGGGGAACAGGATCGACGGACAGTTGACGAGCAGGAACGGCTCGAGCGCCTGCTCGGGAATGTTCTGGATATTGAACAGTCCGGCGTAGACGAGCTCGAGCTGGTAGATCTCGCCGTGCTTGTTGGTCGCCTGTGCGTTGAAGTCGATCGAGCTCTCGTACAGCGAAGGGCCGACCGACTTGGCGGAGACGTTGATCGCCAGCTGCAGGTTGGGCTGATCGCCCGGCTCCTTGATGAGCTTCTCGATGTTCGGGTTCTCGAACGACAGATCCTTGATGTACTGCGCGGCGATCTTCACCTGCACGGGCGGAGGTGTGGTCTGCGCCGCCACTTCAGAGCTGCCATTGCCGTTGGTGGTGCTAGCCATCGAAGGAATTCCAATCCGAGCTCGAATACGAGGCGGCTAGCTAACACGCGCCTTCCTCGGCGACAATGTCGAACCCGGCAGGCGACTTAACGCTTGGTGTCGGTGTCGTCGTCGAGCCGCTGGTACGTGCCCTCGATGATGATCGGGCCTTTGGTGGGGGCCTGCGCCTCGACCGGCCCGGAAGTATTGCGCGGCCGTTCAGCAAAACCGGGAAAGAGCGCACGCAGCAGGGCGCGGCGCACAGGAGGTACCAACAGGGCAACGCCGATGGCGTCGGTGATGAAGCCCGGAACGATCAATAGGAAGCCGGCGGCGATCGTGGCGTAGCTGTCGATCAGCGCGGCGATGCCGAGGCCGCCGCGACCCATGCCGTCGAGCATGCGCCCGACCATCGCCGTGCCGGCGTTGCGGACGATGAGCATGCCGGCCGCCGCCGAAAGAACGAGGAGCCCCAAGGTTGCCCACAACCCAAGCCAGCGCCCGACCTCGATCAGCACGCCGATTTCGAGCAGCGGCAGCCCGAGGACGAACAGCGCGGCAGCAAGATGCAAAGGCGACGTCATTTGCGACTATTCATCCCGCTGGACGATTGTTGAGCACGCGGGAACCATCCTAGGTTCAAAAGGCCTACCCCCGCGTAATCGGGTTGGCATTGCAGCTTTTTCGCCTTACCTTGAGGGGAGCGACCATCTTAACCCCTTGATGGCGGATTCGGATCAAAGGCCCCTGTTGCTCCCTGGACGTGGGCCCAGCTCAAGACGCAATCATATATATTGCTGTCGTATCCAGTCACGCTGTTGATTGCCAGGAAGGCAACCGCTCATGGAGAAGATTGATCTCTTCACCCTTATCTCGCTCATCGTCGCGGTTATCGTGGTGTTGAAGCTGAGAAGCGTCCTCGGACGCCGCACGGGTGATGAGGAAGCGCGCGTCGAGCGCTTCCGCGCCGAGCGCGCGCGCCAGGGCACACAGGCTTCGGCCAGCGACAATGTGGTCGCCATGCCGCGCCGCGAGCGCGAGGCTGCCGCTGCGGCGCCGACCGCCGAGGTGACGCAGGCGGACGCCGAGGAGCGCATCAACACGTATCCGAGCATCGAGACGGCGGCGCGACCCGGTCTCATCGAGATCGCCCGCCTTGATCCGGCGTTCGATCCGGACAGCTTCATCCGCGGCGCCAAGCAGGCATACGAGATGATCGTCACGGCGTTTGCCGAGGGCAACCGCAAGCTTCTGAAGGATCTGTTGAGCCGCGACGTGTACGACGGCTTCACGCGCGCCATCACCGACCGCGAGAGCCGCGGCGAGCAGGTCGACCAGAGCTTCGTCGGCATCGACAAGGCCGACATCATGGAGTCGGAGGTGAAGAGCGGCATCGCGTCGATCACCGTCCGCTTCGTCAGCCAGCTGATCTCGGCGACGCGCGACAAGGCGGGCGCGATCATCAACGGCGACCCGCAACGCATCAAGGAAGTCACCGACATCTGGACGTTCAGCCGCGACGTGTCGACGGGGAAGGCACTTGCCAATCCGAACTGGCGCCTCATCGCCACGCAGTCGCCGGCCTAAGTCTCTAGCGCGCGCGGGGGCGCGTTCTCCGGGAGTGAAGAGGCCGCCGCGGCGCGGTTTCATCAAGCGAGGGGGAAGCTCAGGCGTGACCGGCGCGCGCGCATCGGCTGGCGTCCTCTGGGCGGCGGGATCGGCCGTCGCGGGATTGCTTGTCGCCAGCGCCGCTCTCGCCCAGACTGGCAGCATATCGCCACCGTCCGCCACCTCCGCCGCCCCGACACCCGCGATGAGCAAAGACGCCAGTCCACCGCCCACAGCGGCCAAGCCTGCCGCGCCGACGCCGCCCGAGGCGAAGCTCGAGCGCGTGACGTTCGGCGAGCTGCCCGGCTGGGAGGCGGACGACCACCTCGCCGCGTTCAAGACGTTCCTCAAATCGTGCGACGCCGTCGCGCGGGTCGCGAGCAAGGCCAGCGGCAACGCCGCGTCGCAATGCAAAGTGCCGATCAGCGATCTCGCCGCCGCCTGCCGGGCCGCCCAGGATCTGATGGCGCCGACCAAGGCTTCGGCGAAGGCCTTTTTCGAGACGCAGTTCATCCCGCACCGGATCGCGCACGGCAAAACGGAAGGCATGCTGACCGGTTATTACGAGCCGGTGCTGCAAGGATCGCGCACGCCGGAAGGCAAGTTCCAGACGCCGGTCTACAAGCGGCCGGCCGATCTCGTGAACGTCGTCGCCGAAGCCGACCGCGCGTCGAAGCAGACCGGCTTCACGCACCTGCGCCACACCGACGCCGGCGACGTGCCGTTCCCGACGCGCGAGGACATCGAGAAGGGGGCGCTCGCCAATCAGGGGCTGGAGCTGCTCTACCTCGAAGACCCGGTGGAAGTGTTCTTCATGCACATCCAGGGGTCGGGGCGCATCCACCTTGCCGACGGCACGACGATCCGCATCAACTACGACGGCAAGAACGGCCATCCCTACTCGTCCATCGGCCGCTACCTGATCGACAATGGCATGCTCGACGCCAACAAGATGTCGATGCAAGCGTTGGGCAAATGGCTGCGCGCGGACAAGGAGCGCGGCCAGAAGGTCATGTGGCAGAACCGCTCGTTCATCTTCTTCCGCGAGCTGGACGACAGCGAAGGCCCGATGGGCGCCATGTCGGTGGCGCTCACCTCCGGCCGCTCGCTGGCGGTTGATACCGGCTTTCACACGCTCGGCACGCCGATCTACCTGAACGTGCCCAAGCTCACCCGCGGCCAAGGCCGGGGCGGCTTTAATCGTTTAATGGTGGCGCAGGACGTAGGCTCGGCGATCAAAGGGCCGGAGCGCGGCGACATCTACTTCGGCTCCGGCGAGACGGCCGGCAAGCTGGCGGGCACCACCAAGCACGCGGGAAACTTCTTCGTGCTGCTCCCCGCCGCCACGCAGACCGCCGGGCAAGGGATTAGGTTCGGCGAGCGCCTGCCATGGCAAACGATCGTGAAAGGCGCCCAGTAAAGCATCCGCCGGGCAAGAAGCCGGGTGCGCGGCTATCGAGCGAGGAGCGCGAGCTGTGGGAGCACGCGGCGCGCTCGATCAAGCCCATCAAAGGCAAGAAGGGCCGCGTGCATACGGCGCTGGAGGACGCAGACGAAGCCCCGCCTCGCCCCGGCAAGCACGAGCCGCCGAAGCCCGCGCCGACGAAGCACAAGCCGGTAACGCCGCCACCCCCTTCGCCTCGGGTGGCATCGCCTCCGCCGGCACCGGCGCCGCTGTCGCTCGAGCGGCGCAAGGCGCGCAAGCTCGGCTCGGGGCGCATCGAGATCGAAGGACGCATCGACTTGCACGGCATGCGTCAGAGCGAGGCGCATGTCGCGCTCATCCGCTTCCTGCAGCGCGGTTACGTCGACGGCCGACGTTGGGTGCTCGTCATCACCGGCAAGGGCGCTCCGACGCGCACGGCGCACGACGAGAAGCTGGAACGCGAAGGTGCCGAGCGCGGGGTCCTGCGCCGCAACGTGCCGCGCTGGCTCGCCGAGCCGGAGCTCGCGCCGATTGTCATCGGCTTCACCACGGCGGCCATCAAGCACGGCGGCGAGGGCGCACTTTACGTGCACCTGCGCAAGAAGCCGGGCGGCCGTTCGGACGACTAAAAAAATCCTGTTGCTTTCGAGCAAACTTTGGAACGGCCGCGACTCACCCTAGTCTGCGCCGCCGCCCGAAGGGGCTTTTGAATTTCGAGGAGCTAGTCGATTGGGCTAGGTCGCGGCAATGCATGTATTGGTCATCGAATTCTTTATGATTTCCATCGGGCTCATGAGTGGGGGATTTTTCTTCCGCGACGCTCTTGCCCAGCGCCCGATTTACGAGCTCGTCGCCGGCGTCGTCGTCATCGCCGCGACGCTGACTTGGGGGTTCGAGATGTACGGTCTCGCGGCCGTTAAGTGGGAACAACTCAACGAATACCAACGGCAGACTGAGATCGATAGCGAGAACGCAGCTCGAGCCGAGAAGATAGAGGTCAATCGCGAGCTTCAGACAGAGTTGAAGCGATTAGGTTGTTATGGGGGACCGCTTGACGGCGTATGGGGAGACCAATCGAGTGCGGCTTTGTCGGAGTTCCTAAAAGCTGTCGGGCGGCAGGATGAATTTGGAGATAGCGTGAAGGTCTCGGACGCTCGTGCGATGTTCTCAGCTGCACCAGATCAGGTGTGCTCCACGGCGGCCGCGACGAGGGTCACCACGACCATGAGGCGGTATAAATCTGCTTACAATTCCCACGTGAAGAACTGCACGGATTACGTATTCGTCTTTCGCGTCAGAAAGCGGACACCGGAGTGCACAGCTTTGCAAGCAAACCGAGATCGGTATGCGCGGCAGCTCGAGGCTATGGGCGTCCAGCCGCCAGGCTAGAACACCGCCCTACAGAGGGCCAGGGATCAGCCGGAGCAGGTGGCGGCGAGCTTGTCGAGGGCGGTGGAAAGGCCGGACAGCGAGTACGTGTCGGTCGTCGCCGTGCCGCGCGCCGAGGTCGCCTTGACGAAGGCGTTCGAGCCCTTCTTGAGGGACTCGATCAGCTTCAGCTCCTCGTTCGGATCGGAGACGAAGCCGCGCTCGCCCTTCACGAACAGCTTGAACGTATCGGTGCCGACGGTGACTGACATCTCGGCGTCCGGCTTCACGGGATAGCCGACCTTGATGCTCGGCTCGGCCTTCACGCCCTCCTTCGGCCAGGCGGTGATGTAGAAGAAGATCGGCCCGCGGTTGGCGCCGAGCGGCTCCACCGCTTGCGGCTGCGCGGCGATGAAGCAGACGCCCTTGGGCGTCGCCGTGTCGGCGTAGATGCTCCACGCCCCCTGCTTCTCGACGAGATCGACGGATTGCGCCGCGGCCGTGCCGGCGAGCGCGAAGGCCAAGATGGCTGACGCAATGATTGTGCGCATGAGGTCCCCTCCCCAAAAACGAAGCGCTTTTAAGTCAGCATATGCACCCTTTCGGGGGCCTGTCACCCATCGCGGCCAATCTTACCCCCGGTTCTCCCCCGCGGCCGGCCGGGCAATTCCGGGCCGCCTTCCCGCACCGGACGGTCGGCAAACCGGGCGAGTGAGCGGGTGCGGTCGTACATGACGATGGCGCCGGCCATGGCGACGTTCACGCAGAATGTCGTCGGGATGCGCACGACATAGTCGCAGCGCGCCAACAACTCGTCCGAGAGCGAGCCCTGCTCGGGGCCGAGCACGTAGGCGGCTTTGAGCGGGTGCCGGAAGCTCGGAAGATCTGTTGCCGTATCAAGGAGTTCGACGCCGACGAGCTTGCACCCATGCGGAAGCGCCATGTCCTCCAGCGTGGCCCAGTTGTAGTGCGGCAGGTGAAGCTGCGTCTTGGAAGTATCGGCGAACGCCTCGAGCGCCCGGTAAGTGGCTCCGACCGTGAACGTGAAGCTCGCCCCGAAGCCATGCGCCGAGCGCATCAGGTTGCCGAGGTTCAGGGATTTGGACATGCGCTCGGCGCCGATGGCGAAATAGCCTCGGGGGCTCGGCGGCCAGTTGGCGGTGGGTCGGTGGGACATCGTTGGGCAACTCGGGCGCGCCGGCTTGCGGCGCGCGTTGGGGCATGATGGAAGGGCAGGAGACAACGAAATGCCCTGCCGGCGGGAGGTTTTACATGAAAGCGGCGCTTTGCAAGAGCCTCGACGGGCCGGCAGGCCTGGTGATCGAGGACATCGCGGCGCCGCAGCCGGGGCCGGGCGAGGTGCTGATCGCCGTAAAGGCGGCGGCGCTGAACTTCTTCGATACCCTCATCACCCGCGGCAAATACCAGTCGAAACCCGACCTGCCGTTCTCACCCGCGGCCGAGGTGGCGGGCGTCATCGAAGCGCTGGGACCGGGCGTGACCGGGGTTCGTATGGGCGAGCGGGTTGCGGCCTACGTCGGCTGGGGCGGGGCGCGCGAGAAGGTCGTTGCCAAGGTCGACGCCGTCGTGCCGATCCCCGACGGCGTGAGCGAGGCGGTCGCATCGGGCATCTCGGTGACCTACGGCACCGCCATTCACGGGCTGAAGGACCGCGGGCATCTCAAGGCAGGCGAGACTGTCGCCGTGCTCGGCGCTGCGGGCGGGGCGGGTCTCGCCGCTGTCGAGATCGCCAAGCTGATGGGCGCACGCGTCATCGCCGTTGCCTCGTCGGCGGAGAAGCTCGCCGTCTGCCGCGAGCACGGCGCCGACGAGGCGGTGAACTACGCCAGCGCCGACCTGAAGGACGGATTGCGGGCGCTGACCGGCGGTCGCGGCGTCGACGTCGTCTACGACTGCGTCGGCGGCGACAGCTCCGAGGCGGCGTTGCGCGCCATCGCCTGGCAGGGGCGCTTCCTGGTCGTCGGCTTTGCCTCGGGCGACATTCCGAAGATCCCGCTCAATCTCCTGCTGCTCAAAGGCTGCGATGCGATCGGCGTGTTCTGGGGCGAGGCGGTGAAGCGCGATCCGGGCGCCAACCGCGCCAACATGCGTCAGGTTCTTGACTGGATTGCGCAGGGCAAGCTCGCGCCGCGCATCCATGGGACGTACCCGCTCGCCGACATCCGCGAGGCACTGGGCGTCATCGACCGGCGCGAGGCCGTCGGCAAGGTCGTGCTGGCGCTCTAAGCGCGAAATCGGACTGTCGTTCAGACTTTCTTTGCCATGTTGGCGCGATGCTGCGCTCCGGTGGTGTTGCGGAGCGTCGAGTGCCGATGCGTCTCATTCGTCTTTGCCTGTTTGTTGGCGGCATCGTCATGGCGATGGCGTGGGCGAACCGATCGGCGCACGCCGAAGGCTTCTTCTCCAAGCTGTTCGGCTGGGGCTCCTCGAAGCGCACCGAGCGCAGCATCGAGCCGCCGACGTGGAACTTCGGCTTCGGCGGCGGTGGGCAGCGCTTGGACTACGGGCGCGGCTACGGCGACTACGGCTGGCCGCAGGACACCGCGCGCTACCGGACGCTGTGCGTGCGCACCTGCGACGGCTTCTATTTTCCCATCGGTGACAACGTCGGGCGCGAGCGGCTCTATCAGGACGCACGCACCTGCGCGGCGCGTTGCGACGGCGAGGCGGCCCTCTACTACTACCCGCTGAACGGCGGCAGCCCCGAGACGATGGTCGACATGCGCGGTCGGCCCTATGCGCAGACGCCGACGGCGTTCGTCTATCGCAAGACGCTTGTGCAGGGCTGCACCTGCAAGCCGGCGCCGTGGTCCGCTGAGACGGCCGCGCGCCACCAGGGCTACAAGGACGACGAGCGGGCCATCGCCGACATGCGCCGTGGCGAGCAGCGCTATGCCGGCGGCGCGGCGCCGAACGGCGAGATCGACGCGTACCTGATGCGCGAGGGCGACGGCCCGCGGCAGACTCCCTGGCAAGGCGGCTACCGCCGGTATTGAGCGTGGCGTAGCAGAGAGGTCAGCTTACAATGGGCATCGAGCACGCCACTTGCGTCTCGTCATTCCCGCGCAGGCGGGAACCCAGCCATGCTTCCGCGGGTGCCCGTAACTTGATCCACTATAGCCGAACAGCGAAGGCTGACGCCACGGACAGCGTGCATCGTTGATCTCGTGTCGGTGTGTTCTGGGTTCCCGCCGTCCATGTGGAGCATGGCTGCGCCATGACGCGGGAATGACAGTGTGGTTGGGTGCCGTCCCGGTCAAATTTTCGAGCCTGAATGGATCAGTTATTGCCAACTTCGAGAGCGCGGCTGCTCCGTCCGCAGGCGTCTTGCCCTCGATTTGAAGCGGTTCATCCCCTCACCCGGCCGGCGCGCCAACGCGCGTCCAGCCGACCTCTCCCCGCGGGAGAGGTTAGAGTACAACGGGCATCGAGCCGGCAATAGACGCAACTACCAGCCGTAGTCGAGGTCGAGGTCGCCCGCGTATTCGCCGCCGCGCAGGTTGAAGGCTTCCTCGATCGCGTAGGGACCGCCTCCCGTCTTCGGCTTGGCGGAGAACAGCACGAAGCGCGAGACGATGAACGGCTGGGAGCGGAAGGCGCCGATCCGCTGCAGCACGCGCGCAACCTCGTCGGCCGAAGCGTATTTCACGCGGGCGAGCGTGACGTGCGGCTTGAATTGCCGGCCGTCGGGCGGCAGGCCGGCGGCACGCGCGGCGCGGTCGTTGGCGCGGGCGAGCGCTTCGAGCGGGGCCGACGTTTCAACGCCGGCCCAGATCGATCGCGGCTCGTTGCCGCCGAACACGCCGAGGCCCGCCAGGCGCAGCTCGAAAGCGTCGACGTCGATGGTCTCGAGGTTGTCGGCGAGCTCGCGTGCCTGCGGCTTTTCGATGTCGCCGACGAAACGCAGCGTCAGATGCAGGTCGTCCGGCTCGGCCCAACGGCTGCCGCCGGGCAGCGGAACCTTCAGCCGCGCGATCTCGTCGCGTTGCTCGGCGGGAATTTCGATGCCGGTGAACACGCGTGGCATGACTGTTCCTGTTCGTTCAGCTCTTGGCGGCGCGGCGCGCCTCGACTTTGGCGATCAATTCCTCGACAGAGGGCAGGATCTGGCGGACGATCTCGGTGACGCCCTTTGCGTTCGGGTGCATGCCGTCGTCCTGGTTGAGCTTGGCGTTGAGAATGACGCCTTCGAGAAAGAACGGGTAGAACAACAGTGTGTGTTCCTTAGCAAGATCCGGGAAGATTACGTCGAAATCTTCCGCGTAGGTGTCGCCCCAGTTGGTCGGCGAGCGCATGCCCGTGAGCAGCACCGGGATGTTGCGGGCTTTGAGCTTGGCGAGGATCTTCTGCATGTTCTCGCGCGTGACCTTCGGATCGATGCCACGCAACGCGTCGTTGGCGCCGAACTCGAGGATGACGGCGTCGACGTCGTCGCCGATCGACCAGTCGAGACGGGCGAGCCCGGCGGCGGTGGTGTCGCCGGCGACGCCCGCGTTGCTGACGACGACATTGTGGCCGCGCGCCTTCAGCTCCTTCTGCAACTGGACGGGAAAGGCCTGGCTCTGTCGCAGGCCGTAGCCGGACGACAGGCTGTCGCCGAAGGCGGCGATACGGATGGGTTTGTCCGCCTTGGCGTCGGCGTCGGGGATGATCGAAAATGTGGCAGCGGTAAGAAGCGCGAGGCCCGCCAGCGTGTTGACGAGCGCCCCTGCGCACACCACCTGTGCCCAGTCCAATACGTTGCGTCCTGCAAACATCGGCTTCATGCTTCTCCTAAGGCAACTGAGAGCGGCCCCACGACGTGCCCCCTGACGTAAAGGCGCCGTCAAGTTGAGACAAGTGTTCCCTCCCACAAGCTGCGAGCAGATCAGATCGTGACGAAGCCGATTGTCGTTTTGAAGAACGTGCGCCTCACCCTGACGAGCCGCGCCGGTCCCGTGGGCATTCTGCGCGACGTGGACCTCGATGCCCGCGAGGGTCAATCGCTGGCCATTGTCGGGCCTTCGGGCTCCGGCAAGACGTCGCTGTTGATGGTCACGGCCGGCCTCGAACGGGCGACGGGCGGCAAGGTCGAGGTTGCTGGCCACGACCTGTCGAAGATGGGCGAAGACGATCTGGCGCTGATGCGCGGCGCCGAAATCGGCATCATCTTCCAATCTTTCCATCTCGTGCCGACGATGACGGCGCTGGAGAATGTGGCGCTGCCCCTGGAATTTGCCGGCGAAGGAAACGCGCAGGCAGCGGCGCGGGAGCTGTTGCAGGAGGTGGGCCTCAGCCACCGCATGGATCATTTTCCCGCGCAGCTGTCGGGCGGCGAGCAGCAGCGTGTCGCCATCGCGCGGGCGCTGTCGCGGCGGCCGAAGCTCATTCTCGCCGACGAGCCGACCGGCAATCTCGACCGCCGCACCGGCGGGCACATCGTCGATCTCTTGTTCGGCTTGCAGCGGCGGCGCGAGGCGACGCTCATCCTGGTGACGCACGACGAAAAGCTCGCTGGCGCCTGCGATCGCATCATCCGCATGGCCGACGGCCGCATCGAGAGCGAAACGGGGGCGCTCGTCTCGTGACCGCCACCGACGCCATCAAAACCGCGGCACCGCAGGGAGAACGCCGGCTGCCGCTGCTTCTCGGCATTGCCGCGCGCGAGCTGCGGTCGGGGATTTCCGGCTTCCGCATCTTCATCGCCTGCGTAGCGCTCGGTGTGCTGGTCATCACCGCCGTCGGCGCGGTGTCGGATGCATTGCGCGCCGGATTCGAGAAGCAGGGCGAGGCAATCCTCGGCGGCGATCTGACGCTGGCGCGCACGCATGTGCGCGCGGTGGGCGAGGAGCGCGATGCGATCGACGCCTTCGGGCGCGTGAGCGAAACGGCGACGATGCGCACGATGGCGCGGCGCCCGGACAACTCCGATCAGGCGCTGGCGGAATTGAAGGCGGTCGACGCCGCCTATCCGCTGGTCGGCGCGGTCGAGGTGGCGGGCGGCAAGCCGCTGCAGGAGGCGCTGCGCGAAGGTGCCGTCGTCGATTCGGCGTTGCTGGAGCGGCTGAAGCTGAAGGTCGGCGACGCGATTGCCCTCGGCTCGGCGCAGGTGAAGGTCGCGGGCGCGCTGAAAACGGAGCCCGACGGCATCACCGACCGCCTGACCTACGGCCCGCGCGTGCTGATCTCGGAAGCGACGCTGGAGAAGTCGGAGCTGATCAAGCCGGGCACGCTCGTGCGTTGGCGCTACGCGGTGAAGACCGGCGAGGCCTCGGCGGACGAGGACGCCCTGCTGGCCCTGCGCCAGCGGATCGAGGCGGACCTGCCCGAGGCCGGCTTCACGATCGCCGACCGGCGCGATCCCTCGCCGCAAGTGAGCCGCACGCTGGAGCGGCTGCGGCAGTTCCTGACGCTCATCGGTTTGACAGCGCTGCTCGTCGGCGGCGTCGGCATCGCCAACGCGGTGGCGACGTTCATCGACAAGCGGCGCAAGGTCATCGCCACGATGAAGAGCATCGGCGCGACGAGCCGCATGGTGCTGTCGATCTTCCTCGCCGAGGTGCTGGCGGTGGCCGCGATGGGCGTGGTGATCGGGCTCGTGCTCGGTACCCTCGCACCATTCGTGCTCGACTGGCTGTTCGGCGACATGCTGCCGATCGCGGCCGAGATGACGGTGAAGCCGCTCAGCATCGTGACGGCGCTGGTCTACGGCTTCGGCGTCGCGCTCTTGTTCACGCTGTGGCCGCTAGGGCGGGTGGAGCGCGTCAGCGCCTCGATGCTGTTCCGCGACGAGGTCGCGCACGAGCCGGCCATGCCGCGCATGTGGGTGGTTCTCGCGACGCTCGGCGTGGCTGCACTGCTCGTCGTCTTCGCGCTGCTGACGTCGGATTCAAAACGCATCGCCATCTATTTCACGGTCGGCCTCGTCGTCGTCTTCGCCGTGTTCGCGGCGCTCGGCTGGGCAGTGACCTGGGTCGCGCGGCGCTTGCCGCGGCCGCGGTATCCCGAATTGGCGCTGGCGCTCGGCAACCTCGGTGCGCCCGGCGGGCTGACGCGCTCGGTCGTGCTGTCGCTCGGCGCCGGACTGTCGCTGCTCGTCGCCGTCGCGCTGGCGGACGCGTCGCTGGTGCGCGAGCTGAAGGACCGGCTGCCGACGAGCTCGCCCGACTATTTCGTGCTTGACGTGCCGAAGGACGACTACGACGCCATGCGCAGCCTCATCGAAGGCCGAGTGCCGGGTGTGACGATGGAGGAGGCGCCGATGCTGCGCGGGCGGCTGGTGCGCCTCAACGATGTGCCGGTCGAGGAGGTCAAGGCGCCGCCGGAAGCGCAGTGGGTGCTCAACGGCGACCGCGGGCTGTCCTATGCCGACGAGGTGCCGCCAGGTTCCCGCGTCGTCGCCGGCGACTGGTGGCCGAAGGATTACAGCGGCGAGCCGCTCGTCTCCTTCGAAGCCGATCTCGCCAGCAAGCTTGGCCTCAAGCTCGGCGACAAGGTCACGGTCAACGTGCTCGGCCGCAACCTGACGGCGACCATCTCCAACCTCCGCGAGGTGAAGTGGGAGAGCCTGGCCATCAATTTCGTCATGCTGTTCTCGCCTAATACCCTCGCCGGCGCCCCGCACAACCTGCTGGTGACCGTCTCGCTGCCCGAGGGAACGGCGCTCGCCGCCGAAGGCGAAGCGATGCGCGAGCTGAGCAAGGTTTACCCGTCGGTCACCGCCATCCGGGTCAAGGACGTGCTGGCGATGGTCAACGGGGTGTTCGCCCAGGTTATGACGGCGGTGCGCGCTGCGGGCAGCGTGACCTTGCTGGCGGGCGCCCTAGTCCTGGCCGGGGCGCTGGCGACGGCGCAGCGGCGGCGCATCCTCGAGGCGGTAATCCTGAAGACGCTCGGTGCCACGCGCCGGCGCATCCTCGTCTCGCACTTCCTCGAATACCTGATCCTGGCTTCGATAACGGCGCTGTTCGCCGTGCTGCTCGGTGCGCTTGCCGCCTCAATTGTGGTCGGCCAGCTGATGCACATCCCCTTCGCCTTTTCGGCGGGGGCGGTGGCGCTCGCCCTGGCGCTTTCGATGGGGCTCGTCTTCCTGTTCGGGTCGGCCGGCACCTGGGCGGTGCTCCGCGCCCCGGCGGTCCCCTACCTGCGCAGCGAGTAAAGGTTTGATGAAACGCCGCCTTTTGGCGCCAGGTATATTATTGCAGTTGGCGAATCTTACAGTTTCGTAAGCCTTGAAAGGTGCGGGTGGGCGGAGCATATTTCCCACGTGATTTGGCAAATTCTGCCAAGCAAAGGAATCTCAGGGAACACAAATGGCTCAGTTTGATCCTAGGTCCGCAACTTCTGCCTACCCGACCCGCACCGGCGCCGCGGTAGACGAGGGTCTGCGCTCCTACATGCTCGGCGTCTATAACTACATGGCCGCCGGCGTGGCTCTTACGGGCGTCGCGGCTTACCTCACCAGCATGATGGCCGTCGGCGCCGACGGCCAGCTCACGGCGTTCGGCACGGCGCTCTACGCTTCGCCGCTGAAGTGGGTCGTCATGCTCGCCCCGCTCGCCTTCGTATTCTTCCTCTCGTTCCGCATCGAGAAGATGAGCGTCGGCGCGGCGCAGCTCACGTTCTGGCTGTTCGCGGCCGTGATGGGCGTGTCGCTGTCGTCGATCTTCCTGGTCTTCACCGGCCAGTCGATCGCGCAGATCTTCTTCATCACCGCGGCGACGTTCGGCGCGCTCAGCCTGTGGGGCTATACGACGAAGCGCGACATCTCCGGCTGGGGCTCGTTCCTGTTCATGGGCCTCATCGGCATCATCCTCGCTTCGATCGTCAATATCTTCCTGCAGTCGAGCGGCCTGCAGTTCGCGGTCTCGGTGATCGGCGTGCTCGTGTTCGCCGGCCTCACCGCCTACGACACGCAGCGCATCAAGGACGGCTACACGATGGTCGCCGGTGATGCGGTGGCGATGGGCAAGAGCGCCATCATGGGCGCCCTCAGCCTGTACCTCGACTTCATCAACATGTTCATGATGCTGCTCAATCTGTTCGGCAACCGCGAGTAAGCCGACCGGCAGCGACGAAACGGCGAGGGCCGCGGATCACTCCGCGGCCCTTTGCTTTTGGGGGTTCATACTGTCATCCCGGCCAAGCGAGCGTAGCCATGCTCCGCATGGACGCGAGCGCTGAGCCGGGACCCAGCACAAAGAGCGCCGAAGGCACTACGGAGTCGTCGACGATTCTTACGCTGGGTCCCGGATAGCCTTCGCTATGCTCCGGCTTCCGGGATGACAGTGTTGAGTTACGCGGTGACGAGGCGCGGGCGGCTTTCCAGAACGCTGAGGACGCGGGCAAGGTCGGGGCCGCGCTTCAAGATGAGGCCCGCCGGCGCCAGGACCGAGTAGGCACCCTGCTTGCGCGCGAGCTTGGGGCTCTTCTCGATGCGGAACAGCGGCACCTCGCTCGCGCGGCGGAAGACGGAGAAAACCGCCTTGTCGCGGCCGAGGTCGATGGCGTAGTCGCGCCATTCGCCCGCCGCGACCTTGCGGCCATAGACGGCGAGAATGGCCATGAGTTCATGGCGAGTGAAAGTGATGCAGCGCAGAGGGTCAGGTGAGTGGCCACCTGCGGCGGGATGGCCGCGATAGCCGCCCGTGCGAGACGGGCTGAAGAGTATCGGTTCGGATTCGCTCAACGGCGCCTCCCTGTCGCGATACCTTCATGATCGCGCTGCTCGCGCCCGATTTCAAGCCTCACGCTTGTGCACTCATGCCGCGCATATGCATCACGTGCGCGCAATCGGCGCAGCGCGGCACGGAAATTCCCCGACATGGACAAATTCGCTCCGCTTGCCGGACAATGATCCGCCCCAAACCGATGCGAGAGTGACAATCGTTGCCTCTAGACCCGGTCCGGCGGAACCGCCCGGACTCTCAGCCCCCCAGCCCCCTGGGCAGTTCCGAGGACCGGGTTTTAAGGCAGACTCCCAGTAGTATTTATCTCCCCCCAAATTCGTCATGGGCCGGTCCCCCACCGGCCCTCTTTTTTTGCGCATCCGCTATTGCGACGCTTGCGCGCTCTTGGACGCGGGCGCGCCCATGTCTAACGTGCGCAGCGAAACCGAACCGCGAACGGAGCGAGCGACGTGGCGAAGAAGGTCGCGAAGGCGAAGACGAAGACTGCAACGCGCAAGGCGACGGCGGGCGCCAAACCTGCCAATCCGCTGCTGGCTCGATGGGGCAGCGCCTTCGGCCTGCCGCCGTTCAAGAAGATCGAGCCGCAGCACTACAAGGCGGCATTCGCCGCGGCCCTGAAGGAGCACAAGGCGGAGATCGCGCATATCGCCGCCGAAACGGCGAAGCCGACCTTCAACAACACCGTCGTGGCGCTTGAGAAGAGTGGCCGGCTGCTCGAGAAGGTCGCGTCCGTCTTCTACAATCTCACCGGCGCTCACACGAGCGACGCGCTGCAGGCGATCGAGCGCGACATGGCGCCGAAGCTCGCCGCGCACGAGACGGCGATCATGCTCAACGGCCGCATGTTCAAGCGCGTCGAGGATCTCTACGAGCGCCGCGACGACCTCGACCTTACCGACGAGCAGCGCCGCGTTCTGGAGCTACGCTACAAGTGGTTGGTGCGCGCCGGCGCTAAGCTCGGCGCCAAGCAGAAAACGCGCGTCGCCGCGATCAACCAGCGGCTGGCGACGCTCGCCACTCAGTTCTCCCAGAACGTTCTGAAGGACGAGCAGTCCTGGCGCCTGGTGCTGACTGAGCGCGACCTCGACGGCCTGCCCGAGGCGCTGCGCGACTCAGCCGCGCGCGTTGCTACCGATCAGGGCCTCGACGGCAAGTACGTCATCACCCTGTCGCGCTCGTCGATCGAGCCGTTCCTGCAGTTCTCGGCGCGCCGCGACCTGCGCGAGGAAGCGTTCAACGCCTGGACCAAGCGCGGGCAAATGGGCGAGGCGACCGACAATCGCGCCATCACCTCCGAGATCATCGCGCTGCGTGCGGAGTATGCGGGGCTGCTCGGTTTCAAGAGCTACGCCGACTACAGCCTCGAAGAGACGATGGCCAAGACGCCGGGCAGCGTGCGCGACCTGCTCGCCAAGGTGTGGGAGCCGGCGGTGCGCCGCGCCACCGGCGAGCGCGATGCGCTGCAGGCGCGGGCGCGCGCGGAGGGTGGCAACTTCTCCATCGCGCCGTGGGACTGGCGCTACTACGCCGAGAAGGAGCGCAAGGCGCTGTACGATGTCGACGAGGCATCGACGCGCCCGTATCTGACGCTCGACAACGTCATCGCCGCCGCGTTCGAAACGGCGACGCGGTTGTTCGGGCTGAAGTTCAAGGAGCTGCCGGACGCGCCGCGCTACCACGACGATGTGCGCGTGTGGGAGGTGACGACCAAGCGCGGCGAGCACGTCGGCCTGTTCCTTGGCGATTATTTCGCGCGGCCGTCCAAGCGCTCGGGCGCGTGGATGTCGGCGTTCCGCTCGCAGTCGAAGGTGGCAGGCGAAGTGTCGCCGATCATCGTCAACGTGATGAACTTCGCCAGGGGCGAGGAGGGCCAGCCGAGCCTGCTATCGCTCGACGACGCGCGCACGCTCTTCCACGAGTTCGGGCACGGCCTGCATGGTCTGCTGTCGGACGTGACCTACCCGTCGATATCGGGCACGTCGGTGACGCGCGACTTCGTCGAGCTGCCCTCGCAGCTCTACGAGCACTGGCTGATGGTGCCGGAGGTGCTGGAGAAGTTCGCCGTGCACCACGAGACGGGCAAGCCGATGCCGGCGGCGCTCCTGAAGCGCATCAAGAAGGCGCGCAACTTCAATCAGGGATTCTCGACCATCGAATACCTGGCGTCGGCGTTCGTCGACATGGAGCTGCATGCTCTGGAGGATACAGGCCCGCTCGACGTCGACGCGTTCGAGCGCGGGACGCTCGACCGGCTCGGCATGCCGCGCGAGATCGTCATGCGCCATCGCATCCCGCACTTCCTGCACATCATGGGCGGCTATGCGGCAGGCTACTACAGCTACCTGTGGTCGGAGGTGATGGACGCCGACGCCTTCGCCGCCTTCGAGGAGACGGGCAACGCGTTCGATTCCGCGACGGCGAAGAAGCTGCACAAGTTCATCTACTCGGGCGGCAATCAGCGCGATCCACTGGAGGCCTACGTCGCCTTCCGCGGCCGGCCGCCGGAGATCAGCGGGCTTCTCAAGAAGCGCGGGTTGGCGGGTTAGGAGAACTTCTTAAAGCTATTTCTGTCGGACGTGAGAAGGTCCAGGAAGCGCACATTGACGTAGATGTTCTCACGTCCCTCTTTCCGCTCCTCCAGTAATCCCTTTGCGGCTAGCTCCTTCAAGTATTTCGATGCCGTCGCTCGGTTTGCAATTCCTGCGTCAACGACATCGGCAATGCGGCTATAGGGCTGCGTGAAGATCACCTCAACTAGCTCGCGGCTATAGACTTTAGGCGAGGCAGCGCTGACGTACGCGACGGTTCCATCCATCAAGTCGCGTACGGCGCGAATCTTTGCGGTGGTCCATAGGGAAGTTTCCTCGACGGCGGTGAGCATATAAAGCAGCCAACTCTCCCATGCGCCAGAGGTGGTCACGGCTAGCAGGCGATCATAGTATTCGCTGCGATGCTCGTTGATGTAGCGGCTCAAGTAGAGGATCGGGAGGTCGAGGAGCTTCTTATCTATCAGGTAGAGCGTGTTGAGTACGCGTCCGGTTCGGCCGTTTCCATCGGTGAATGGATGGATGGCCTCAAACTGGTAGTGAGCAGCAGCCATGCGGATTATTGGGTCGAGATCATCTTCGGTGTGTAGAAAGCGCTCCCAGTCGGTGAGCTTCTCACGCAGTAACGCTTGCCCCTCGGGCGGCGTGTAGATGACCTTGCCGCTTGGCTGGTGTGCGAGCGCAGTGCCTGGAACTTGTCGAACGTCGAGCTCTACATTTTTTATGGCGCGACAGACTAGGACGGCCGTGCTGGTGCTGAGGGGCCTTTGCTGGACGTCCTTGAATCCCTGCATTAGGGCCGTGCGGTAACGCAATGCTTCCTTAGTGGCGTCGTCGGCCTTTTCCGGGTCGATGTTCGCGTACTTGAACAAGGTATCGTTAGTCGTGACGATATTCTCGATTGCGGAGCTGTCGCGGGCCTCACGCAATGGGATTGAGTTAATAAGCACATCTTGGTTGGGGATGAGGTGTGCGGCTTCCTTGAGGCCTGCCAAGGCTCGGCTGGCAGTGACGCATTTGCGCAAGACCGGCACTGTTTCCAGAGCTTGGCGGCCCGGCAGCGCAGGCAGTGCATTGTAGGGTGCCGTCGGGGCAAATCCAGACGTGTTCAAATTCTTTGAGTTTTTGACCATATCGAGATGATATGTGCAGACAATGAACACGTCCACAATACGTGTTCAAGAAATCGATGTTTTTGAACATATAAATTCGACGTGTGCACCGAGTGCACTAATGCGACTTACCAAAGCCCCGTCCAGGCGGCGCCGATGATGGGGCCGGCTTTGCCCTCCTGCAGCAGGATGATGGCGGCCTCGGTCTCGGGACGCATGACGGCGGTGCGGGCGAGCTGCAGGCTCATCGCCTTGCCGTTCCACGAGCCCACGGGGAGCATCTCGCGCACGATGTTGGTGTAGGTGAGCGTCTTGCCCTTGTTGTCGCCGCGCTCGATCGGCACCTCGGCGCGCTTCTGCACCACCGCGAACCAGATCGTCGCCTCTTTGTATTTCAAGCCGGCAGGCGCATCACCTGCCTCGATCTTGATCGAGTTGCGCTCGTGCCAGAAGCGAATGGGGACGCGCGCGTCCTTGAGCGCCACGTTGGTGACCTGGATCGCCTCCTCGATGGCGCCGGGGTTGGAGCCGTTCACGCCGATCATGCCGTTGACGACGACCTGCGGCGTGTAGATGGCGCCGTCGCCGCGCGCCTTGGCGTAGGCGCGCTGGCGCTCGGAGTTCTTGTCGGAGGCGAGCGTGTCCTTCCACCCGAGATAGTCCCAGATGTCGACGGGCAGGGTGATGGCGATGACGTTGGGGCGCGCGGCAAACTTGGCGAGCACCTGGTCGGCGGGCGGGCAGGTGTCGCAGCCCTGGCTGGTGAACAGCTCAAGCACGTCCTTCGGCGGCCCGAACGACGGATTGATGCCCGGTGCATCCTGCGCAGGCACGCTGGACGCCGGGATCAGCAGAGCGATCGTCAGAGCTAAGAGAGGAGCTAGCCGCATAAGCGCAAAGTACACCGAAAAGAGCCGCCCTTTAAGACTAGGGGGCACGGTGTAACGCTACAACAGAACTCACGAAAGAGTGTTTAGCAGGCAGCGGTGCGCGGCCCCGCCCGCCGCCCTCAGGCTGCCGCCAGGTTGCGCAGGACATAGTGCAGGATTCCGCCGTTCCTGAAGTACTCGAGCTCGTCCAGGGTATCGATGCGGCAGATGATCGGCACCTTCTTAACCGAGCCGTCGGCGCTGGTGATTTCCGCCACCATCTTCTGGCGCGGCTGGATGGTTGTGAGCCCCGGGATGTTCACCACCTCGTCGCCCTTGAGGCCGAGCGACGGCCAGCTGGTGCCGTCCTCGAACACGAAGGGGACGATACCCATGCCGACGAGGTTGGAGCGGTGGATGCGCTCGAACGACTGGGCGATGACGGCGCGCACGCCCAGGAGGTTGGTGCCCTTGGCCGCCCAGTCGCGCGAGGAGCCGTTGCCGTACTCGACGCCTGCGAAGACGACCAGCGGCACGCCCTCGTCCTTGTAGCGCATGGCGGCATCGTAGATCGGCATCTGGTCGGCGGACGGATAGTGCACGGTCCAGCCGCCTTCCTTCACGTTGCCGGCGGCGTCGCGGACCATGTGGTTCTTGATGCGGATGTTGGCGAACGTGCCGCGCATCATGACTTCATGATTGCCGCGCCGCGTGCCGTACTGGTTGAAGTCGGCGACGGCGACGTCGTGCTCCAGGAGATAGGCGCCGGCGGGCGAGGCCGGCTTGATCGAGCCGGCGGGCGAGATGTGGTCGGTGGTGATCTTGTCGCCGAACAGGCCGAGAATGCGCGCGCCCTTGATATCGGTGATATCGATCGGGCGTTTGCTGATGCCCTCGAAGTAGGGCGGGTTGCGCACGTAGGTGCTCTCGTCGTCCCACGTGTAGGTGAGGCCTGAGCCGCTGTCGATCGCGCGCCAGGAGGCATCGCCGTTGAACACGTCGGCGTAGCGATCGAGGAACAGCTCGCGCGTGACGTTCTCCAGGATGAACGTCTGGATCTCCTTGGAGGTCGGCCAGATGTCCTTCAAGTAGACCGGTTGCCCGTCGCTGCCGGCGCCGAGCGGCTCCTTGGAGAGGTCCCTCTGCACCGTGCCGGCGAGCGCGTAGGCAACAACCAGCGGCGGCGAGGCGAGGTAGTTCGCCTGCACGTCGGGGCTGACGCGGCCCTCGAAGTTGCGGTTGCCGGAAAGAACGGCGGCGGCGACGACGCCGTTCTCGTTGATGGCGGCGGAGAGCTCCGGCGCCAGCGGTCCGGAATTGCCGATGCAGGTGGTGCAACCGAAACCGACGAGGTTGAAGCCGAGCTTGTCGAGGTAGGGCTGCAGTCCGGCCTTGTCGAGGTAGGCGGAGACGACCTGCGAGCCTGGCGCCAGCGAGGTCTTCACCCACGGCATCGACTTGAGACCCTTCTCGACTGCCTTCTTCGCCAACAGGCCGGCGGCGATGAGCACGCTGGGGTTCGACGTGTTGGTGCACGAGGTGATCGCGGCGATCACGACATCGCCGTGGCCGATATCGAAGTCGCGGCCCTTCACAGGCACGCGCAGGCCAATCTCGCCCGGCTTCTTGTATTCGGTATCGAGCGCCTTGGCGAAGCCGGCGGCAATGTCGGTCAGCGCAATGCGGCCCTCGGGGCGCTTCGGTCCGGCCATCGAGGGCACGACTGAGGCGAGATCGAGCTCGAGCGTGTCGGTGAACACGGGATCGGGCGAGCCCGACGCGCGGAACATGCCCTGTGCCTTGGCGTACTCCTCGACCAGCGTGATGCGAGAGGCTTCGCGGCCGGAGATCTTGAGATAGGTCAGTGTCTCGTCATCGATCGGGAAGAAGCCGCAGGTGGCGCCGTACTCGGGTGCCATGTTGGCGATGGTGGCGCGATCGGCGAGCGGCATGGAGTCGAGGCCGGGGCCATAGAACTCGACGAACTTGCCGACGACGCCCTTCTTGCGGAGCATCTGCGTGACGGTGAGCACGAGGTCGGTGGCGGTGACGCCTTCGTTGACCTTGCCGATCAGCTTGAAGCCGATGACCTCGGGCAGCAGCATCGACTGCGCCTGGCCGAGCATGGCGGCTTCCGCCTCGATGCCGCCGACGCCCCAGCCGAGCACGGCGAGACCGTTGACCATGGTGGTGTGGCTGTCCGTGCCGACGAGCGTATCCGGGTAGGCGAGGACGGTGCCGTCGGCGTAGGTGCGCGTCCACACCGTCTGCGCCAGGAACTCGAGGTTCACCTGGTGGCAGATGCCGGTGCCGGGCGGCACGACGCGGAAGTTGTCGAAGGCGCCCTGGCCCCATTTGAGGAAGTTGTAGCGCTCGGCGTTGCGCGCGTACTCGAGCTCGACGTTGTTGGCGAGGGACTGCGGCGAGCCGAAGTCGTCGACGATGACGGAATGGTCGATGACGAGGTCGACGGGGACGAGCGGATTGATCTTCTGCGGGTCGCCGCCGAGCAGCTTCATGCCGTCGCGCATGGCGGCGAGGTCGACCACGGCGGGGACGCCGGTGAAATCCTGCATCAGCACGCGGGCGGGGCGGAAGCCGATCTCCTTGCCGGCACTGCCCTTGTCGGCGAGCCAGGCGGCGACGTTCTCGATGTCGGTCTTGGTGACGGTGCGCCCATCCTCGTGGCGCAGCAGGTTCTCGAGGATGACCATCATCGAGAACGGCAGCCTGGAGATGCCCTTAAGGCCGTTCTTCTCCGCCTCGGGCAGCGAATAGTAGGTGTACGTCTTGCCACCGGCGGTGAGGGTCTTGCGGCATTTGAAGCTATCCAGCGACACCGGCAGCGCGTCCTTCAAAATTCGTCTCCTTCAATTCGCCGTCGACGGCCTGCGACGGCCGTAACCCCCCGGTCGTCAACCCTGCGGCCAGAACCCTGGCAGCCGAGGACGTCGCTCGCTTAAGCTGGTATGCTGGAGACTTCGGAAGCCTTGCCGTATACGCAGGTGCGTCCGGCCCCAGCCCAGCGCTCTTGCGGGGACCATCTTGCGGGATTTTCCCATCGTTTCGCTAGCGCATTCTGCCACACGGATGATGAAGAGCCGTGCAGCTCATTGCTGAAAATCTCGTCTTGGAGCGAGGCGGCCGCCCCGTGGTCAGCGGGCTTTCGCTGCGTCTCGACGCCGGAAGCGCGATTGTGCTCACCGGCGCGAATGGCTCGGGGAAATCGACACTTTTGCGGGCTCTCGCGGGATATCTGAAGCCAACCGCCGGCAGCGTTCGCGTGGTGGGCGCAGGCGAGGACGTGGAGCCGGGCGAGGTCTGCCACTTTGTCGGGCACCTCGATGGGATCAAGACGCACCTGACGGCGGCGGAGAACCTCGCCTTTTGGGCGATCTACCTCGGCGGCGGCGACAACGTGGCTCCGCGAGTCGAGCGGGCGCTGGCGCAATTCTCGCTCGATGCCCTGGCTGACATCCCGGCGGGGTATCTTTCGGCCGGGCAAAAGCGGCGTCTCGGGCTCGCCCGGCTCGCCGTCGCGCCGCGGTCGCTCTGGCTCTTGGATGAGCCGACGGTGTCGCTCGATGCGACATCGGTCGAGGTGCTGGTCGCGGCGATCAACGCACACTTGACGTCCGGCGGCCTGGCGGTGATCGCCACGCACGTGCCGATGGCGCTGGCGGCCGCGCAGTCGATCCGCCTGGGGCGGGTGGAGGCGGCGGCGTGAGCGCATTCCTCGCTCTCTTGAAGCGTGACCTCCTGCTCAGCGTCCGCCAGGGCGGAGCGCTTGGCACGGCGCTCGGCTTCTACATGCTGGTCGTGACGCTGCTGCCGCTCGGACTCGGCGCCGATCTCAACCTCTTGTCGCGCATCGCGCCGGGAGTCCTGTGGATCGCCCTGCTGCTCGCGGCGCTCCTGTCGCTCGGGCGCGTGTTCTCGTCCGACTACGAGGACGGCACGCTCGACGTGCTGGCGACCGGCAGCTTGCCGATGGAGCTCGTGGTCACGGCCAAGGCCCTGGCGCACTGGCTGTCGACCGGCATCCCCCTGGCGCTGATGGCGCCGGTGCTTGGGCTCCTGCTCAACCTCGATATCGGCGCCTACCCGCTGCTGGTCGCCACCATGCTGGCGGGGACGCCGGCGGTCAGCTTCATCGGGGCAGTGGGAGCGGCACTCACCCTGCGCGCCTACCGGGGCGGCCTCCTGATCGCCCTATTGGTGCTGCCACTCTACGTGCCGACGCTGGTGTTCGGCATGGCGGCGATCAACGGCCTGCTGGGCGCCTCTGGATCGGGAAGTGCTTTCCTTATCCTTACCGCGCTTTCACTTGCGTCGATCGTGCTTTGCCCGTTGGCTGCGGCGGCGGCACTTCGGGTACAAATGCAGTGAACGGCGGCAGTGGATGGTCGCGGCGGAAGTAGCGGAGCGGTACCACCCCGGCGGGCTATCTCCCTGCTGCACCGTGTTCATTTGCGCTTCAGCGTCCGACAGATTAGATCAATTCCAATGCAGACCCTGACCCAACGCCTCGCCAATCCCACCCGCTTCATGGAGCTTTCGGCTCGCATCCTGCCGTGGATCGCGGCGGCAGCGGCGGTGGTCATTGCGTATGGACTCTACCTCGGTTTCACCGCGCCGCCCGACAGCCTGCAGGGCGAGACCGCGCGCATCATGTACATCCACGTGCCTTCGGCGTGGCTGTCGATGTCGGTCTACGCGTTGGTCGCTGTCTCGTCGTTCGGGCTCTTGGTGTTTCGTCATCCGCTGGCCGACGTCTCCGCCAAGGCGGCCGTGCCGCTCGGCGCCGCCTTCACGTTCCTGGCGCTGGTGACCGGCTCGCTGTGGGGACGGCCGACCTGGGGGACCTACTGGGTGTGGGACGCGCGCCTTACCTCGGTGCTGATCCTCTTCTTCCTCTACCTGGGCCTTATGGCGCTGCGCTCGTCGATCGAAGATGAATCGCTCGCCGCCAAGCTGACGGCCATCCTCGCGCTCGTCGGCATCGTCATGCTGCCGATCATCAAGTTCTCGGTCGAGTTCGGCAACACGCTGCACCAGCCGGCGAGCGTCATCCGCGCCGGCGGTCCGACCATCGACAACGCGCTTTTGGTGCCGCTGCTCGTGATGGCCATCGGCTTCACGCTGATGTTCGTCGCCATGCACCTGAAGGCCATGCGCAACGAGATATTGCGGCGGCGGGTCAAGTCGCTGCAGCTCGCCGAGGTGGCGCGCGCACAGTCGACGCAACTAGCAGCGGCGGAGTAGCAGGCATATGGATCTCGGACCGCACGCGAGCTTCATCTGGTCGGCCTATGCGGCGGTGACCGTGGTCATCGGCGCCATCATCGCGTGGCTGGTCGTCGACGGGCGCCAGCTTGAGCGCCGCCTCGCCGATCTCGCCGCCCGCGGCGTCAAACGCCGCTCCGCCTGAACGAAAGCATCCCCATGCCGCCGGCCCCAGACGAGCGTCTCTCGCCTCCGCGCAAGCGCGGCTTAGGATGGGTGGTGGCGCCGGTGCTGATCTTTGGCGCGCTGGTCGCCCTATTCGCCTTCGCGCTGAAGACCGGCGATCCTTCGAAGCTGCCGTCGGCGCTCATCGGCAAGCGGGCGCCGACGATCGCGTTTGTTCCCATCGAGGGCCTCGTCGATGCCGGCAGGCCGGTACCGGGCTTCTCCGGCGCCGAGCTCGCCACCGGCAAGCCGAGCATCGTCAATTTCTGGGCCTCGTGGTGCGTGCCCTGCGCCGAGGAGCAGCCGCTGCTGGTCGAACTGCAGAAGCGCACCGGCGTCACGCTGTGGGGCGTGAACTACAAGGACGATCCGGTTGCGGCGCGTCGCTTCCTCGGCCGCTACGGCAATCCGTTCGCAGGCGTCGGCGCCGATCCCAGCGGCCGCGGGGCGATCGAATGGGGCGTCTATGGAATGCCCGAGACGTTCGTGGTGAACGGCAACGGCGAGATCATGTTCAAGCACGTGGGGCCGGTGTCGGCGGAGAGCATCGCGACGAAGCTCATGCCGGCCATCGAGCGCGCCAAGTCGGCGGCGACGCCGAATTAGCCGCCGCGACTCCCCCAAGTGTCATCCTCGGCTTCATGCCGAGTATCCTGCCGACAGATTGCTCCCTCGCTTGCGGAATTGCGCACTCGCTCAACCCACAATAATGCACGGATCTTGTTGACCCATGGGTCCTCGGGACAAGCCCGAGGATGACAGTGAGGCCGGAATTAGAGCGGGAAGAACTCGCCGCGCGAGTGGTTCAAGACCGATAGCGTGCCCGTGGAGATGTCGAAGTAGGCGCCGTGCAGGGAGAGCTTGCCGCGGTTCTCGGCATCGGCGACGAACGGGAACGTCCGCAGGTTCTTGATCGAGTTCTTGATGCCTTCCTGCTCGAGTGCCGCCAGCTTTTCGTGGTGCGGGCTCGTCTGGTGGGCCGCGAGCACCTTAAGCCGCGCGTCATCGAGCATCGACATCCAACGGGAGATGAACTGCGCTTCGGTCTGGATCGCGGCGCTCTGGTCGAGGGCGGCTTTGACGCCGCCGCAGCCGGAGTGGCCCATGATGATCAGGTTCTTGATGCGCAGGTTCAAAACCGCGAACTCGATCGCCGAGCTGACGCCGTGAAACTTGCCGCCGGTCTCGTAGGGCGGAACAAGGTTGGCGACGTTGCGGACGACGAACATCTCGCCCGGCATGGCGCTGAAGATCGTCTCTGGGTCAACGCGGCTGTCTGAGCACGAGATGACCATTGAGTCCGGGCTTTGCCCGTGGGTGGCCAGCTCCTCGTACTCCTCCGCCTTGGGGAGGAAGTGCCGGTGGTGGAAGCGGCGGTAACGGTCGGCGAGTTTTTCTGGGAAGCTGCTCATGGCGGCGATCAATGCCTGAGTTCGCGGCAGGTGCGGAGATGTCAAATCGTCCAAGCTGACGGTGTCACGAACCGTGCCGCCTTACCGTTGGCGGAAATGGCGCGCGGCGCAGCTTGCCGGGTTGCAACTCAAGGTCTATCGTCCCGCCCCGCTGGGGGATAGCTAAAATCGGTTTGCAATCAATGGGAACCGTGATCTGCCGGCAGGGGTGGAACAGCGAGCGGACGGAAGCCTTATGGACACACCGTTTTCGAAGGCGACTTTCGGTCGCGATTTTCTGGCGTCGATCGTTGTCTTCCTGGTCGCGCTGCCGCTGTGCATGGGCATTTCGCTCGCGTCCGGCATGCCCCCCACGGCGGGCATCATCACCGGCATCGTCGGCGGCATCATCGTCGGCATGATCGCCGGCGCGCCGCTGCAGGTGAGCGGCCCGGCGGCCGGCCTCTCGGTGCTGGTTTGGCAGCTCGTCGACCAGTTCGGGCTGGAGATGATCGGCGTCATCATCCTCTTCGCCGGCCTCATCCAGCTCGTCGCCGGCCTGTGCAAGCTCGGGCAGTGGTTCCGCGCCGTCTCGCCCGCGGTGATCAACGGCATGCTGGCCGGCATCGGCGTGCTGATCCTCGCCTCGCAGTTTCACGTGATGCTCGACTACAAGCCGATCGGCACGGGCATCCAGAATCTCATGGGCATCCCGACGTCGCTGATGAACGCGATCAACGAGGGCGGCCCGCACATCCAGGCGCTGGGGATCGGCGTCCTGACCATCGCGACGATCTTCGGCTGGAGCGCGCTCGCCCCGAAAAGCTGGCGCCTGTTCCCGGCGCCGCTGGTGGGCGCCATCGTCGGCATCGCAGCCGCGCAGCTCTTGGGCTTCACCGACCTCAAGTACGTCAACGTGCCGGACAACATCTGGGCGGAGACGATCTTCCCGACGCCCGAAAAGCTGATGCGCATCATGGAGTGGCCGGTGCTGGTCGGCGCCATCTCCATCGCCTTCATCGCCAGTGCCGAGACGCTGCTATGCGCGACGGCCGTCGATCAGATGCACAAGGGACCGCGCACCAAGTACGACCGCGAGCTCGCGGCGCAGGGCGTCGGCAACACCATTTGCGGCTTCCTCGGCGTGCTGCCGATGACGGGCGTCATCGTGCGCTCGGGCGCTAACGTCGAAGCCGGCGCGGTGACGCGCTGGTCGGCGGTGATGCACGGCGTGTGGCTGTTGCTGTTCGTTTCCGCGCTGCCGTTCACGCTGAAGTACATCCCGCTGTCGGCGCTGGCGGCGATCCTGGTGTTCACCGGCTACAAACTCGCCTACCCGAAGATCGTCCCGACGCTTCTCAAGTATGGCAAGGGCGAGGTGTTCATCTACTTCGCGACCATCATCATGATCGTGGCGACGAACCTGCTCGAGGGCGTGCTGGTCGGGCTCGGCCTGTCGCTCATCAAGCTGCTCTACGCCTTCTCGCATCTCGACGTGCGCAAAGAGGAGAGCGGCGACAAGGTCGACATCTATCTCAAGGGTGCGGCGACGCTCATCCGCCTGCCGAAGCTCGCCGCCGAGCTGGAGAAGCTGAAGCCCGGCGCCGACGTGACGGTGCACATCGGCGACCTCGAGTACATCGATCATGCTTGCCTCGACCTGCTCGGCAACTGGGACAAGCAGTATGCGGCCACCGGCGGCAGCGTGACGATCGAGTGGGACGAGCTGTCGAGCAAGTACCACGCGCGCCGGCCGGCCAACATCAAGGCGGCGCGCGAGGCCGCTAGGGCCGGGGCTTGGGTGGGGCCGACGCCGGCGTCACGCAGCTGAGGAAAACGTAGCCGGCAAACGCCGACGCCAGCGATCCGAGCAGCACGCCGATGCGGATTTCGGCGGCGCGTTCGACGTCGGTGAATGCCAGCATGCCGATGAACAGGCTCATCGTGAAGCCGATGCCGCCGAGGATGGCGACGCCGAAGATCTGCGGCCAAGTTGCGCCGTCCGGCTTGGTGGCCAGCCCGGCTCTGATCGCCGCGAATGAGAACGCGAAGATGCCGACCGGCTTGCCGATCAACAGGCCAAGGATGATGCCCATCGGTATCGCCCCGACGACATGCGCGGCCGTCGTTCCGGCGAGCGGCACTCCGGCATTGGCGAGTGCGAACACCGGCAGCACGCCAAAGCGCACCCACGGCCCGATCGCCAGCTCCAAGCGCTCGAGCGTGCTTTCCGTATGGCCCGGCGCCGGAGTGAGCGGTACGGCCAGTGCCGTCGCGACGCCGGCCAGTGTGGCATGCACGCCGGATTCCATGACGCACACCCAGATGAACAGGCCGATCAGCAGATAGGGCCAGATGGCCGTGACGCCCCGGTGATTGATCAGCGCCAGCGCGGCAATGCCGAGCGCGGCGAGGGCGAGCGCGATCCACGATAAGCTCGCGGTATAGAACACCGCGATGACGACTATCGCGCCGAGGTCGTCGATGATCGCCAGCGCAAGAAGGAAGATTTTCAGCGGCGTGGGAATGCGGTCGCCCAGCAGCGCCAGCACGCCGATGGCGAAGGCGATGTCGGTGGCGGCGGGGATCGCCCAGCCGCGCAGCGCGACCGGATCGCCCCAGTTGATCGCCGCATAGATCAGCGCCGGCACCAGCATGCCGCCGAGCGCGGCAATCGCCGGCAGCGACGCCTGCTTGACCGTCGACAGCTCACCGACGACCAGCTCGCGCTTGATTTCGAGCCCGACGAGAAAGAAGAAGATCGCCATCAGGCCGTCGTTGATCCAGTGGAGCACCGACTTGTCGAGCGCGAACGGGGCGAGGCCGACGGGCACGTGCGTTTCAAGCAGCGCCTCGTAGAGACTGCTGGCCGGCGAGTTCATCAGTACGAGGCCGAGAACGGCAGCGATGACGAGCACGATACCGCCTGCGGCTTCGTGGTCGAAAAATGCCTTGATGCCGCTGACGCGCGCTTTGATCGGTTTCCTGCTCGCCACCCGTCGGCTCCCCGTGTTGCCTTACACCGGCGCTGTCGGCAGCACCCGCGCGTTGGCCCATAAAGCACCGGCCGCGGCGAGCGGCAATTCATTCCGCCCCATGCTGGCGGCAATCGTGGCATCGACGGCGGAGGCGGCCGCACCGAGCGAGTAGCTCAGCGAGAACGCGTTGAGGTGGTTGCCGAGGAACATGGCCGACAGCAGGTCGCCGGTGCCGTGCGGGGCGGAGGAGCGGCGGCGCACGTAGCAGGCGATAGCGTCCTCGCCTTTCGCGAGCATGGTGGCGAGGCGGTTGTCGCTGGCGTCGATCGACGTGGCGAGCACCGTCGGTACGCCGAGTGCGCCGGCGGCGCGGCGGGCTTCGGCGAGGTCGCCGACGGGAAGGCCCGTGAGCCAGGCGAGCTCGAAGCGGTTGGGCGTGGCGATGCTGGCGAGCGGCAGAAGCTCGTCGCGGATGGCGGCGGCGGTCCCGGCCGGCAGATAGATGCCATCCGGTTCGTCGCCGAACACCGGGTCGCAAAGGTAGAGCGCCGGCGGGTTGGCGCGCCGCACCCGCTCGACGGCGGCGCGGGCGACGGCGACGTGCCCTTGGCTCGGCAGGTAGCCGGTCAAGACAGCGGCGGTGTCGGCGAGCCAGCCGTTGGCATCCATTGACTCGAGCATCGCCTCGATCTGCCGGGCAGGCACGGCCTCGCCGGCGATTTGGGGATAGCCGGGCTGGTTCGACAGCACGACCGTCGGCACGGCGATCACCTCGTGCCCCAGCCACTGCAGGGCCGGCACGATGACGGCGAGGCCGACGGATCCAAACGCGACGTGTGAGGATAAGGCGAGGATGCGAGGCATCGCGCGACTGTGCCCGATGCCACCGCCCGTCGCCAAGGCAATGCAATGCGCGAACCTGTGCGTGGCGCACTTTGAGATCGTCGCAACGCGGGCTATTGTGCGTCGCACAAGTGTCCCCCATTCCGAAGCTCGCTTAGTGCTTGCCGCGATGAGATAAGGCGAGCTTCGGAATGAAAGGGGACACTCAAGTCATTGCTTGGCTAGTGTGATTCAGATCGAGAAATTCGCTCGATGCCCAGCCGCCCGTGATGGCGAATTTCTCGATCATCACACTAGTGGGAGCGCTCGATGACCGTTCGCCCGCGCCGCAGCGTGCTCTACATGCCCGGTCTCAACGAGCGCGCGCTAGAGAAAGCCAAGACCCTACCGGCCGATGCGCTGATCCTCGACCTTGAGGATTCCGTTGCGCCGGAGAGCAAGATTGCCGCCCGCGACAACGTCTGCGAAGCGGTGAAAGGCGGCGGCTATGGCCGGCGCGAGCTGGTTATCCGCGTCAACGCCATCGAGACCGCTTGGGGCATGGACGACCTGCGCGCGGCGGCGAGCGTCGAGCCCGACGCCATTCTCGTGCCCAAGGTTGCGACGCCCGGCGACATCGTCACCGTCGCCAAGGTGCTGGGCGCCATCAATGCTCCGGCCAAGGTGCGGCTGTGGGCGATGATGGAGACGCCGAGCTCGGTGCTGAATTCGCGCGAGATCGCGGCGCTGGGCGCCGATCCGGAGAACCGGCTCGCCTGCTTGGTCATGGGCACCAACGATCTTCTGAAGGAATCGCGCGCCCGCGCCCTGCACAACCGCATCGCCGTCGTGCCGTGGCTCGCCATGATCATCGTCGCTGCCCGCGCTTACGGGCTCGACATCCTCGATGGCGTCTACAACGATTTCCGCGACGAGACGGGTTTCCGCGATGAAAGCGAGCACGGCCGTACGCTCGGCATGGACGGCAAGACGCTGATCCACCCCTCGCAGGTGGCGCCGTGCAACGAGGTCTTCTCACCGACCCAGGAGGAGGTCGCCTGGGCGCGCAAGATCATCGCCGCCTTCGAGGAGCCGGCCAACGCCCGCAAGGGGGTGATCACGCTGGAAGGCAAGATGGTGGAGCGCCTGCATCTCGTCATGGCCCGGCGCACGGTGGCCATCGCCGACGGTATCGAGGCGATGCGCCGGACGCAGGAGGAGTGGTTCTGACGGCTCCTGGGGGCCGCGAGCGGCGAAAAGTCAGTCGACAGAGGCAGCCATTTCGGACTAATCGGCCCTGCGCGCCCGTATGAGGATCTGACCAGCCCATGACTTCGACCAAGACCAACCCCGGCAACTACTTCGAGGATTTCAAGTTCGGGCAGGTGATCGTGCACCCGACGCCGCGCACGGTGACGGTCGGTGACGTGGCGCTCTACACGAGCCTTTACGGCACGCGCTTTGCGGTGCAGTCCTCCGACGCCTTCGCCAAGGCCATCGGCTATCCGCAGTCGCCGCTCGACGATCTGCTGACGTTCCACATGGTGTTCGGCAAGACGACGCCGGAGATCTCGCTCAACGCCATCGCCAACCTCGGCTATGCGAGCTGCCGCTTCCTGAAGCCCGTCTATCCCGGCGACACGCTGGCTTCGACCTCAGAGGTCATCGGTCTCAAGGAGAACTCCAACCGCGAGACGGGCACCGTCTATGTGAAGTCCACGGGCCGCAACCAGAACGGCGACGTGGTGCTCGAGTACGTGCGCTGGGTGATGGTGAGGAAGCGCGACAAGGAGAACCCGGCGCCGGAGGCGATCGTGCCCAAGCTGCCGGAGCGCGTCGATCCGAAGGACATCGGCGTCGCGGTCCCGGCACTCAACATCGGCGGCTACGACTTCGCGCTCGCCGGCTCGCCCTATCGCTGGGGCGACTACGAGGTGGGCGAGAAGATCGACCACGTTGACGGCATGACGCTGGAGGAGGCCGAGCACCAGATTGCCACGCGGCTCTACCAGAACACGGCGAAGGTGCACTTCAACCAGCACACCGAGGCCAAGGGGCGCTTCGGCAAGCGCATCGTCTATGGCGGCGTCGTCATCTCGCTCGCCCGTGCGCTGTCGTTCAACGGGCTGAACAACGCCTTCCACCTCGCCGCCATCAACGGCGGCCGGCACGTGTCGCCCTGCTTTGCCGGCGATACGGTCTATGCCTGGTCGGAGGTGCTGGAGAAGGCCGAGCTGCCGGGCCGCAAGGACGTCGGCGCGCTGCGGACCCGCCTCGTGGCGGTGAAGAACAACGACTGCGCGACCTTCCCGCTCAAGAAGGAGGACGGCCAGTATGCCGACGGCGTCCTGCTCGATCTCGACACCTGGGTGCTGCTGCCGCGCTGATTGACGGCTACGGGATACCCGTATAGGCTTGGGGCCTATGAAGTTCGAGTGGGACCCGCTAAAGCTGCGACCAACGTCGTCCGGCACGGAGTCACCTTCGAACGCGCCAAGGACGTCTTCGTCGACCAGAAGGCTATCGAGGCGCTTGATGAGTCGTCGAGTGACGAGGAGCGCTGGCGCATACTTGGACGCAGCAGCGCCGGAATATTGATGGTGGTCTACACCGAGCGCAGAGGACGGATCCGCATTATCTCGGCGCGCATGGCCGACAAGCGAGAACGGAAGACCTACCTTGAGCAAGAGTAAGTCACTCAAACGAAGTGCCGCGGGGCGTGCATCTCGCACGCGGAAGAGTGATGATCGCGAAAATCCCTCGTTGGGTGCAGCCGATCTGGGTGCCATGAAGCGCGTCGCGCCAATCAAGCGCATGCGCTGGCAACTGGGACTGTCTCAAGAGGAATTCGCCAACCGGTTTGAAATTCCGATTGGGACGCTAAGGGATTGGGAGCAGGGGCGGAGTAGCCCCGACCGACCGGCGCGTGCATATCTCAAGGTGATCAGCAGCGATCCAGGCTTTGTTAGCCGTGCGCTTCATGCCGATGAGGCAACCTCAGTCAGCGCAAGCAGGTTGGCAGCCAAGGCGCTTTCAAATCAGGACTCCCTCGGACGCTCGGCGAAGGGGCTCGCGGCCTCGGCTCTAAGTCAGGGTGCAGGTGCGCAAAGGGGTCGAAAGAAAAAAAACTCCTAGTAGGCTAAGCCGCCCGTGCTGTGGCGAATGGCGAATTGCCGCCCGCCAGGGTCCGCGCTAGAACGACTCTAGACTACGCCAACGAGGTCCTCATGGCCGGCACCGAGCGGCGAGCGCGTCCGCGCCCGCTATCTCCGCATCTGCAGATCTACAAGCCGCAGATCAACATGGTGATGTCGATCCTGCATCGCATCACCGGTGCGGCGCTGTATTTCGGCTCGCTTTTGCTCGCCTGGTGGCTGTTCGCGGCGGCGGTGAGCCCCGGCTACTTCGCCTACGTGAATGGGCTCTTCGCCACCTGGCCCGGCATGGTGATCATCGTCGGCTACTCCTGGGCGCTGATCCATCACCTGCTGGGCGGCTTGCGCCATTTCGTATGGGACACGGGCACCGGCCTCGACATCGGCAGCGTCGACTTGATGTCGTGGGGAACCATCGTGCTGTCGGTGCTGCTCACCGCGGGCCTGTGGTTCTACATCGCTAGCGAGCGCGGATGGCTGCAGGCATGGCAATGATCACTCCGCTGAAGCGCGCGCGCGGTCTCGGCTCGGCGCACGAAGGCCCAACGCACTTTCTTAAGCAGCGGCTCACGGGCGCCTCGAACGCCGTGCTGTTCGCCTTCGCCGTCGGCCTCATTGCCGCGCTGGCGGGTACCGATCTGACAACCGTGAAGGCGACGCTGGCGCACCCGGCGGTGGCCGTGGCGCTCATCGCGCTCATCGTCTCGATGACCGTGCACATGCGGATCGGCATGCAGGTCATCATCGAGGACTACGTGCACGGCGAGGGCGCCAAGATGCTGCTGCTTCTAGGGAACACATTTTTCGCAGCGGCGATCGCCGTCATTTCGATCTTCGCCGTCCTGAAACTGAGCTTCGGGGGCTAGGCTCGATGGCCGAGAAGAAGAAGAGCGACGCGGCGAAGCCGAACGGCACCAAGAAGCCGGGCAAGGCTCCGGCGGTGGCGGGGCCGTCGTACCCCATTCACGATCATACGTATGACGTCGTGGTCGTCGGCGCCGGCGGCGCGGGTTTGCGCGCCACGCTCGGCTGCGCGGAGGCCGGCCTCAAGACGGCTTGTGTGACGAAGGTGTTTCCGACGCGCTCGCACACCGTGGCGGCGCAGGGCGGCGTGGCGGCGGCGCTCGGCAACATGGGCCCCGACGACTGGCGCTGGCACATGTACGACACGGTGAAGGGCGCCGACTGGCTCGGCGACCAGGATGCGATCGAGTATCTGTGCCGCAACGCGCCGGCCGCCGTCTACGAGATGGAGCACTACGGCGTGCCGTTCTCTCGCACCGAGGACGGCAAGATTTATCAGCGCCCGTTCGGCGGCATGACGACACACTACGGCGAGGGGCCGCCGGCGCAGCGCACGTGCGCCGCCGCCGACCGCACCGGTCACGCCATGCTGCACACGCTTTACGGCCAAGCGCTGCGCTACTCGGCCGAGTTCTTCATCGAGTACTTCGCGCTCGATTTGTTGATGGATCAGGACGGCGCCTGCCGCGGCATCCTCGCGCTGTGCCTCGACGACGGCTCGATCCATCGCTTCCGCGCCAAGAAGACGATCCTGGCGACGGGCGGCTACGGCCGCGCGTATTTCTCATGCACCTCGGCGCACACCTGCACCGGCGACGGCAATGCCATGGTGCTGCGCGCCGGACTGCCGCTGCAGGACATGGAGTTCGTGCAGTTCCATCCGACCGGCATCTATGGCGCGGGCGTGCTCATCACCGAGGGCGCGCGCGGCGAGGGCGGATATCTCACCAACGCGCAGGGCGAGCGCTTCATGGAGCGCTACGCCCCGCATGCGAAGGACCTCGCGTCGCGCGACGTCGTCTCGCGCTCGATGACCATCGAAATCCGCGAGGGCCGTGGGCACGGCGCGGATGGCGATCACATCTACCTGCATCTCGATCATCTCGATCCGAAGATCCTGGCTGAGCGCCTGCCGGGTATCACGGAGAGTGCCAAGGTGTTCGCGGGCGTCGACCTGCGCCGCGAGCCGATCCCGGTGCTGCCGACGGTGCATTACAACATGGGTGGCATCCCGACGAACTATCACGGCGAGGTGCTGACGCTGAAGGACGGCAATCCGGACACGATCGTGCCGGGCCTGATGGCCATCGGCGAGGCGGCGTGCGTGTCGGTGCACGGCGCTAATCGCCTTGGCTCCAACTCGCTCATCGACCTCGTCGTATTCGGGCGCGCGTCGGGCCTGCGTTGTGCCGAGACCATCGAGCGCGGCAGCGCGCATCCGGAGCTCGATCCCAACGTGACGGAGCGCGCGCTCGCGCGCCTCGACCGTTTCCGCTACGCGTCGGGCTCGACGCCGACGGCCGACTTGCGCCTCAAGATGCAGAAGTCGATGCAGGCGCACTGCGCGGTGTTCCGCGACGGCCCGGTGATGGCCGAGGGCATGAAGCAGATCAGCGAGATCTGGAAGGCGTCGGACGACATCCGCGTGACCGACCGCTCGCTCATCTGGAACTCCGACCTCGTCGAGACGCTCGAGTACGACAACCTGATCGCTCAGGCGGCGGTGACGGTGACGGGCGCGCACAATCGCAAGGAAAGCCGCGGTGCGCATGCGCGCGAGGATTTCCCCAATCGCGACGACGTCGACTGGATGAAGCACACGCTCGCCTGGGCCGACTACGGCTCGAAGGTGGTGCGGCTCGACTTCCGGCCGGTGCACACCCACACGATGACCAACGAGGTCAAGTACATCGAGCCGAAAGCGCGCGTGTACTGACGGCCGCTTTCCGCGCCTTAGCCGCAACCCTGCGGCATCCCGCTGAAACACAGCAGCAAAATTTCACCGCCGCGCGGCAACCGTTGCGCGCGCGAAGCGTTCGCCAGCGGCGCTCATAGCGGATATACAGGCGTTTATTGCGGAGGAAATGACCGCCTCGCCGGATTGCCGGCGGCGTCAAGAGCGGCAGTCAGCGGGGTAACCATGCGCACGGTTCTGATTACGGGCACGTCAGCGGGTTTCGGACTTCTGGCGGTGGTCGAGCTCGCCAAGCGCGGCTGGCGAGTCGTCGCCTCAATGCGCAACCTCGAGCGCCGCGGTGCCCTCGACGCAGCCCTGGCGGAATCGGGCGCGGCGCAGAACGTCAGCGTCGTGCAGCTCGACGTTACGGACGCGGCGTCGATAGCCAAGGGTGTCGCGGAAACGCTCGAAATCACCGGCGGATTCCTCGACGCGATCGTGAACAACGCCGGCGTGGCGGCGGGCGGCGCCTTCGAGGACATCCCCGACGCCGAGCTGCGCCGCGTCATGGACACCAATTTCTTTGGCGTGATGTCGCTGACACGCGCGCTGCTGCCGACGTTCCGCAAGCAGCGGTCGGGGCGCATCGTTGTCATCTCCAGCGAAGCGGCTTTCAACGGCCATCCCTGCAACTCCATCTACGTCGCATCGAAGTGGGCAGTAGAGGGCTGGGCGGAATCGCTCGCTTTCGAGGTCGATCAGTTCGGCATCGATGTGATCCTCCTCGAGCCCGGTCCCTACGTGACCGACATCTGGCAGGCATCCCCGCGCATCGCCCCGTCGGACAGCGCCTACCGGCGGTGGAGCGAGAATGTCTTTCGCGCCGGCGATGCGCACGTGGCCGCCAAGGGCGGCGATCCTCAGGTGGTCGCGGAGCGGATCGCCGACGTGCTGGAGACAAGACGGCCAAGTTTCCGCAATCCGGTGGGGCGCATGGCCCGCTACACCCATTTCGCGCGGGGAAAAATTCCCAGCCGTTGGCTGCGCCGCGGTATGGAGGCTTACTTGGGCCTGAGGCGCGTGCGCCTGTAGCGGGATCGCCACGCCGCATCAGGCACTTGCGGGGGCCGGCGCCGACAGCCTCAAATCCCACCAGATTCCGTGCAAGTGTTCTCCGCCTCCACACCGTTCCGGGTAGAGGCGCGTAGCTCAGCTATCAGGAAACGACAAGATGGATACGAGATTTGGCGTGCGGCTGGCCTTCGTGGCGGCCGCTTTTTCAGTTCTGGCAGCACTGCCTGCTGCTGCCGCTGATGATTGCAAGGACAAAGTCACCGCCGAAGGCAAACCAGCTGCGATGCGCGACCTCGGCGCTTACCCGAATTCGCTCTTCGCCTGGCGCTCGGCCGTGAAGGACAAGTACGGCGGCGAGTACAATTCCTGGCGCTATTCGCAGGACCAGAAGGTCGACTGCGTCGAGAAGGGCGGCCAGTGGACGTGCACGCGCACCGCAAAGCCGTGCCTCGACCTGCTCAATCGCGCCATCGGCGGCGCCAAGGAAGCCGCGAAAGAGGTGGTCAAGAAGAAGGATTGCAAGGCCGAGCCGCTGAACTCTTACGGCGCCAAGCGCAAGACGCGCAAAGAGGCCGAGGAGCAATCGATCTTCGGTTGGGAAATCGACACGCGCAAGAAGCACGGCAAGGAATACGCGGTGTGGAAGAACGCCTCCGCGACGGACATCGATTGTCATGACGTCAGCGGCGGCATTCAGTGCATCGCCGTCGGCACGGCCTGCCTGCCCTAGTGCGGACGGCCAAGACTTCGCGCAAAAGAAAAGCGGCGACCGAGCATCTCGGCCCCCGCTTCTTTATCAGCTAGCTCGAATCGAGTTAGATGATGTCAATCTCGGCCGGCATGTAGGACGTGACCTCGAGGCCAACTTCCTGCTCGCGAACGGCCGGCTTGCTCCAAACCTTCATGATATTTCCTCCTGTTGAACGTTGGCGAACCGCCTGTCCGCCTGTTCCGAATAACGTGAACATAGCGCTGGCGTTCGATAAACAGAAATCGCATTTGCGTGAACTGATTATCAGGGAAACTTATCGCCACGATAAGCGGTTCGTGACCAGTTAAGGCCCCAGCCGCTACCCATTGAAGTCCTTCCAATTTTAGACAAACCCCAACGGCGCGCTTTCCTGAACCATCAGCTTAATAGCGTAGGCTCACACGAACTGGTGATGAGATCGCCAGCTCAGGATTGTGATTTTGGGGTGTTCCATGCCGTCGAAAATGTTCCTGTCCTTGGCCGTCGCCGGGATGGCGATCGCGCTCTACGCGGTGCCGGCTCTGACCGCCGAGAAGGCGACCGATATCCCGACAGACACCTACTACAAGGATCCACTGACCGCCTCGGAGCGCAGCGGCATCGCTTCGGAAGAGAATGTCTCTCCCAACGATGATCGCCAGTCGCTGCCCACGCCGCAGGACGAGGGTGTGATCCCCGACGCCGGCGACAAAGCCGACCGCGATGCCGCAATCGAAACGCCGGCGCAGAACCTCAAGGAAGATACCGACCGCAGCGCCGAGAAGCGCGGCGAGAGCGAGGCGAACGCGATCCTCGATGAGTCCAAGAAGGACTTCAAGGTGACCAAGAAGGGTCTCGCCGATTGCTTGAAGGACTGGGATCCGCAGACGCAGATGAGCAAGTCGGAGTGGGCCGAAAGCTGCCGCACGACGCTCGAGTATTTCCCCGACGGACAGTGATCCGACATGGCGCGGTGGGTTAGACCCGCCGCGCCGTTCTTTTGAGCTGCATGCCAAGGAGACGCGAATGCTGCGCCGTGCCGTTGCCACGCTGTGTGCAGGCCTGATGGCCGCCACGCCGACGCTTGCCTGCACCGACGTTCGCCTCGTCGCTGGCGACGGCTCGCCGATGACGGTGCGGACCATGGAATTCGCGATGGATCTGGGCAGCGAGCTGCAGGTGCTGCCGCGCGGCATGGATGTCACGTCGCCGGCGCCGAAAGGCGACGGGCTCAAGTGGAAATCGAAATACGGCTACGTGGCGATGAACGCCTACGGCATGCCGGTCGCCACCGACGGGCTCAACGAGAAGGGTCTCGGCTTCGGTGCGCTCTACCTGCCGGCGGAAGCGCAGTACCAGGACGTGCAGGCCGCCGACCAGGCGAAGGCTCTGTCCAACGCCAGCTTCGGCGCGTGGGTGCTCGGCAACTTCGAAACCGTCGATGAGGTGAAGGCCGCGCTCGGCGACGTCGTCGTGTGGGGCGAGACGGTGCCGCAGCTCGGCTCCTACGCGCCGCTCCACTACGCGGTGCACGACGCGAGCGGCAAGAGCATCGTCATCGAATATGTCGGCGGCAAGCTCGCCGTCTACGACAACACGGTCGGCGTGCTCACCAACTCGCCCACCTATCCCTGGCACATCGAGAACCTGCGCAACTACGTCAACCTGACGGCGGTGAACGCCAAGCCGGTGAAATTGGGCAACGTCACCTACGCCGGCACGGGACAGGGCTCGGGACTGCACGGCCTGCCGGGCGATCCGACCCCGCCGTCGCGCTTCGTCATGGCGGCGGCCGTGGCGCATCTCGCCGACCAGCCGAAGGACGCCAAGGAGGCGCTCATCGTCGCCGAGCACCTGATCAACCGCGTGGACATTCCGAAGGGCCTGGTGCGCGACTATTCGCAAGGCGGCAAGCCAATGGGCGACTACACGCAGTGGACCACGTTCCGCGACCATGCCAACAAGGTCTACTTCTGGAAGACCTACAACGATCCGAGCCTGCGCGCGGTCGATCTCAAGGAACTCGATTTCTCCGCCGGCCAGCCGACCCGCACGCTGAGCATCGCCAGCGCCAAGCCAACGGTGCGGATGGCGACGCCAAAGGACTTTTCCACCGCCACGCAGTGACACCTGCGCCAGCATCGGCCGAAAAAACCGAGCCCCGCCTCCGTGCGGGGCTTTGGCGTCTTGGGGTTTCCCTTTAGGTTCCTAAATCGCGTGCCGCCCCGTGCGGCAGGCCAACTCGCGAACAGGAGGGCGTCCAAATGGGATTTGCCAAGGCCACCCCGGTTGCCGTGGCGGTGCTCGCCGCTCTGGCGGCAGCCTCTCCCGCCGCTGCCGAGATCAAGTGCCAGGACGGCGCGCAGCTCATCAAGGGCAACTGGATGGCGACGCCCTACTGCCAGGACAAGCTTCTCTTCGAGGTCGCCAATGCCCGGGGCTTCAAGACCTCGTTCGCGGCGATCCGCGAAAATCCCAACCACAAGAAAGAGCTTTGCCGGTTCCTCTTCACCGACATCCGCGTGCAGATGACCTGCCTAGACGCCGGCGTGCCGGAATTCTTCGGCGCGGGTCGCTAGCGGCTCAGCGGCGGGAGAGCAGCTTTTCGGCGTCGGCGATGATCTGCGCATGGTCGAAGGCAAGCTTCTCGCCCCGCCAGTCGGCGACCCACTCGGCCGCGGCCGCATCGTCACCCGCCGTGACCTCGGCGCGGCCGACCCGGGCGAGATAGGCGACAGAGCACGTATGCCCGCGCGGATCGCGGCCGGGGTCCGAATAGACGCCGATAAGGCGCAGTTCGCCCACATGGAGCCCGGTTTCTTCGCTCAACTCGCGCCGGCAACCATCCTCGACCCGCTCGCCCACATCGACGAAGCCGCCCGGGAGCGCGTATGAGCCCTTGAACGGCTCGTTGCCGCGGCGGATGAGCAGGACGTAGCCCCGCTCGTCGAAGACGACGCAGTCGGTTGTGAGTGCCGGTGTCGCGGGAAAGGGCATGGGCAGCTCTTGCGATGCCGTCGTGATAGAGGAATAGGGTTCGCCGTTCGTCTGGCAACCGCAATTCGCGCAAAAGGGCAACTCTTAGGATGCGGAGCCGCTTCTTGAAGTCGACCGGCGCAGCCCCACCCGCGGGCGAGAAGAAGCCCGAGCCGCAGCCGCAGGCACAGCCGCGTCGCCCTGAGAGCGAGGGCGAAACGCGTCTGGCGCCGGACCCGTTCACGGCGGTGCTCCCGGCGCTTGCGGCACTGGGCGCCATCGCCTCGATCGCCACCATCAACTGGACGGCCCAGGAGCGCACTCCGGAGCGCTCGCGGGCCAGGCGCAAGGCGGGAACCGCGCTGCGCGATCTTGAGACCTGCTGCCTCGGCCTGCAGGAGATCTTTCGCCGCTTCCAGCGCAACCCGCGGCTGTTCGCGGGCGAGGGCGCACCGGCGTCCTCGCCGCTGAAATTCGGCGTGCACGGCCCGCGGGTCGCTACCGATTCCGCCAGGCTGTTTCAGCAACTCATCAACGACGTCGCGTCCATGCTGGTGCTCGCCTCGCAGAATGCCTTCGACGTGATGTCGGCGGTGGAGGACGGCGAGATCAATGCGCCGGAGGAGGTGTTCTTCGGATTCGGCGAGCAGCAGGAGCGCTTGAACAAGCTGATCCAGATGCGCGCCACGTTGAAGGCGTCGGTCGATACCGGCGCCGAGGTCGCCTTGCGCCTCACCGAGCTGGTGCGCGAGCTGAAGAAGCACCGCCCCGACTAGCCGTTGTCCTGATGCCGGCCGCGCGACCCCCTGGGCGTTGACACGGACATTTGCGCCGTTTCATGTGGAGCGAGCGGCACTGCCGACCGGCGACAGCAAGGAAAGTCCACCTTTCATGGTCCACTTCACGCTTCCTCGGAACTCCAAGGTTCAGCGGGGTAAGACCTGGAACCAGCCCGAGGGCACGGGGACATGGAAGGAGTTCCGCGTCTATCGCTGGGACCCCGAGGGCGACGAGAATCCGCGCGTCGACACCTACTGGGTCGACACGGAGCGTTGCGGGCCGATGGTCCTCGACGCCCTCATCAAGATCAAGAACGAGATCGACGCCACGCTGACCTTCCGCCGCTCCTGCCGCGAAGGCATCTGCGGCTCGTGCTCGATGAACATCGACGGGACGAACACGCTCGCCTGCCTTCGGGGCTACGAGGACATCGGCGGGCCGGTGAAGATCTATCCGCTGCCGCACATGCAGGTGGTCAAGGATCTCGTCCCCGACATGACCAATTTCTACGCCCAGCACCGGCTGATCGAGCCGTGGCTGAAGACGGATACCCCGGCCCCGCCCAAGGAGTGGCGGCAGTCGCATGCCGACCGGCAGAAGCTCGACGGGCTCTACGAGTGCATCCTGTGCGCCTGCTGCTCGACGTCGTGTCCCAGCTACTGGTGGAATTCCGACCGCTACTTGGGTCCCGCGGCGCTGCTGCAAGCCTTCCGCTGGGTGCAGGATTCGCGCGATGAGGCGACGGGCGAGCGGCTCGACAACCTCGAGGACCCGTTCCGCCTCTACCGCTGCCATACCATTCTGAATTGCACCAAGGCATGCCCGAAGGGGCTCAACCCCGCCAAGGCAATCGCCGAACTGAAGAAGCTGATGGTCGAGCGCCGCGTCTAGCGTGCTGCGCCGCAACATGAAACGCCAACGCTAGGGAGAAACTATGATCGACCACATGGGCTTCCCCGTCACCCATTTCGCCCGCTCGAAGGAATTCTACGCGCGCGCACTCGAGCCGCTCGGCTTTCGGGTGGTGATGGAGGTGAGCCTGTCGGACGACGGCGAGGATGGCTACGCCGGATTCGGCGACGAGCGTCCGCACTTCTGGATCGGCACCGGCAAGCCGCTCGCCGGGCGGTTGCACGTCGCCTTCGAGGCGAAGAACCGCGCCGCCGTACGCGCGTTCTATGAGGCCGCCATTGCCGCCGGCGGCAAGGACAACGGCTCTCCGGGGCTCCGGCCCCACTATCATGAGAACTACTACGGGGCCTTCGTCCTCGATCCCGACGGCCACAATATCGAGGCCGTGAACCACCTGCCGGAATAGGCCCGGCACTCCAGAAACCCCCGAAAACAGCCCAAAAACCCCAAAAAGAAAAAGACCGGTGGCGCAGTCGCGACCACCGGTCTGGAAGAGTTTGAAGGCTGGTCGCCGAGGCGTCAGCAGCCTTCTATATCGCGCGGAACGAGGGGAACTGGCGCGTATAACTCGGCTGCCTTAGGCAGCGCGACGGGCCTTCTTGGCAGGCTTACGAGCAGCCTTGCGAGTCGTCTTGCGGACCGTCTTACGAGCGGCAGTCTTGCGAGCGGCCGGCTTCTTGGCAGCAGCGCGACGAGCCGGGGCCTTCTTCACTTTGCGCTTCACAGCTTTCTTGACCATTGGAGTCTCTCTCTTCTTTCTAGGTTTCTATCTCTCTCAGTTCGAATCACTCGAACTAAAAAATCATGTGCAAGTTCCAACATTTTGTTGACACGAAATTGCAAATTGAAAGCTAACAACACGCGCATTCAATCACGTGTGTTGCGTGAAATCATCATTTTTGTCGCCTTTCGAAGGGGATGCGCCTTCTTCTGCATACTCTCGTTGCGCATTTCTCGTTTGCTTCGTCGTTCGCATGACGAGCGCAACGCGCACGAATTGAGTGGTCGCTTCGCGGATTCGTCAGGCCGCTTTGACGACGCGATTCTGCAGATCGAGCACCGCCATCATGTAGCCGAAACGGTCTTCGACGGCCTCGGCGAGCAGCGAGAAGTAATTCGGCCCCTGGGGGACGATTTCGCCGACTACCTCGCCGTACTCGAAGCGCAGGTCGGCCTCGTAGTGGCGGGCGATGGCCTGCATCTTGTTGTTGTCGGCAAGACAAGTGAGGCAGAGGTGTTGGACACCGCGGTTGCGGGCGGCGCGGATGACGCGGCCCATAAGCTCGGTGCCGATGCCGTGCTCCTGCAGGGGCTGCTCGACGGAAAACGCCGCTTCCGCCTCGCGTCCCCACGTATCGCCAAGCTTCTTCAGTTCAGCGGCGGCGCGCACTTCCGTGCCGTCGAAGAAGCCGTAGACGATGCCGCCCATGTCGGCCATGCGGGTCGCGTAGTCCTCGATGAAAGCGTCGGAAACGCCGTGCGCAAAGCGCATGCGGCGGCTGGCTTTGTCGAGGCGCAGCAGGTGGTCCCGGAACTTCGGCGCTTCTCCTGGCCACAACTTACGTATGGTGCCCTGAGGCAGGTGATGATGCTCGCTCATGACAAGTGCCCTCCGCATTTCGGTCAGAGCCGGTCGCCGGCCTCGGCGCGCCAACCCCGACGCATCACCCACTTGCCAAGCGGGCGATGCACGCATCTATTGCGCTGCACAAATATGCGGACGAGATGGCGGGATTCCTATCGTCCTCCTGCCAGTAAGGGGCGTGATGCCGCACGTAGGCCCTGCTTACGGTCGGTGACATTCCGACGCGGCATTGCGCTTTGCCCGCAATTGAAGCAACTCGGGTGGTGCGGGGACATCGAGGCAAATGACGCAATCACCCATCGATCGCTTGCGAGCGCAGATCGGCGCCGGCGAGCTTCAGCCCGATGCCGCGCAGCTTGCGGCGGCGGAGCGGCTCGATCTATTGGCGCAGCGGCTCAGCGCGTGGCGGCCTAGGCGAAACAGCCGGTTCACGCTTTTTGTCCGCCCCGGGGCGACGCCCCCACGCGGGCTCTACATCCACGGCGACGTCGGCCGCGGTAAGACGATGCTCATGGACTTGTTCTTCGCATGCGTGGGTTTCGCGCCCAAGCAGCGCAGCCACTTCCACGAGTTCATGGCCGACGTGCATGAGCGCATCGCCGCGGCGCGAAGCGAGGTCGACGGCGATCCCATTCCGCACGTCGCCGCCGGCATCGCCGAGCGCGCCGCCCTCCTATGCTTCGACGAGCTGCAGGTGACCGACATCGCCGACGCGATGATCCTGGGGAGGTTGTTCAAGCATCTCTTCGAGCGCGGCGTGGTCGTGGTGGCGACGTCGAACTCGGCGCCGGAAGCGCTGTACGAGCACGGCCTCAACCGCAGCCTCTTCCTGCCGTTCATCGCGCTCTTGCACGAGCACATGGACGTGGTCGAGCTAAAAGCGGCGAAGGACTACCGGTTGGAGAAGCTCGCCGGACAACCGCTCTACTTCTCGCCGGCCGATGCAGGGGCCCGGGCCGAGCTTGACGCCCACTGGGACCGGCTGACGGGCCGGCATCCGGGCGAGAGTGAGGTTCTGGAGGTGAAGGGCCGCAGCGTGCGCGTGCCGCTGGCGTCGATGGGCATTGCCCGGTTCAGCTTTGCAGAGCTGTGCGAGGCGCCACTCGGCACGCACGACTACCTGCGCATCGCCCATACCTACCATACGCTCCTGATCGACGACATTCCGGTCATGGCCCGCGAGCGGCGCAATCCGGCGAGGCGCTTCATCAACCTCATCGACACCCTCTACGACAACAAGGTCTGCCTCATTGCCTCGGCGGCGGCCGAGCCGGCCGCCTTATGCGAGGACGACGGGGCGAAGAAAGCGTTTCAGCGGACCGCGTCACGGCTGATCGAGATGCGCAGCGAGGAATATCTGATGGGCCGCGCGATCCGCGGCCACACCGAGCCCGCCCCCGAGCCGGTGGAAGAATAGCCGCCGGGTTGGCCCGCTTGCCTGCTCGCGGCGTCTCACAGGTTGAGACTGGCGTGGATCCCGCTCTGCAGCGGGATGACGGGCACAAAGCTCGTCGTTGTGCCCGTCCATATCGTCATCCCGGCGAAGGCCGGGATCTACGCAAGTCTCGGCAGGCACTCCGGCAGAGAGAGCCCGCATGGATAGCCAGCACTGCAATGACGGAATTTGAGCCCCAGGTTAGCGGGGCTGGACGGCCTTGGGCGACGACGGGGTCTTGTTCACGCCGATGCCGAAGGGCCAGCCGCTTTCGCCCCTCGCCGCATCGTCTCCGCCCGGCGCAGCGCGGCTGGTGGCAGTGGTAAAGCGGGCACCCGGCCGCGCTCCATAGAGCAGCACCGCGCCCTGGACGTCGCCCGGCTGCAGGCCCGTCTGCTTCTCGTCATAGCGGTAGGACATGAGCTGCCCGGCGGCGCTCGGGTGATCGAGCCCGACGGCGTGACCGATCTCGTGGGCGATGGTGTAGCGGAGATCATAGACGCCGAGCCGGCCGTCGAAGCCGATCTTCCACGGCTGCTTCGGGTTGAGGCAGATAAGCGAGCGGCCGATGACCTTCTTGTCGCCACTGCCCGGTTTCAGCTCGACGTTGGTGAAGGCGCGGCCGACGGGGACGGCCTGAGCGCCGATGACGATACCGGCCGAGCTGGGGTCGTCCGTCTCGCGGAAAGAGATGCCGGCGACCCTTTCCCACATGCGGAAGGCGGCGGCGACCTCGCGGCGGAACTGCCGTGGCGTGATTTGCGATGGGCCGTATGCCTCGGCGGGCGGAAGCATCGACGCGCAGTTGCGTGCCTTTGGAGTGGTGACGGGGCCGGTCGCGAAGGCATAGGTGACGACGGCGCTCTTGCCGAACGTCGGCGTCCGCCACTTGACGGTCTGGTTCTCGAGGTCGAGCAACCGGAAGCCAAGAAAGTTCTTGGACTCGGCATGAGCCAGGCCGCTGCCCAGCAGCGCCAGCCCGGTGGCCAGTCCGGCAAATCGTGCGGCTCGCAAATCCCCTCCCATCACCCCGCCTGCGCGGCGGGACCCTCGCTCCTGGTAATCACCCTCAAGCCCAGAGCGGCGCCTTTCCGCGTCCCCATGAGCGCGGCAGAAGGCGCCCACTTGTTGGGCTTTCCCTGTTCGGAACCCTAGTCTAAACCTAGTCGTGACCGAGTTGTGGCGTCTCCGCCGGCCTGCGGGGCATCGCCGCACAAATCAATTTTCATAGATAAGAGGGAGCTCTAGGGATGGCGCGGACGAAGATCGCCTTGATTGGCGGTGGCATGATTGGTGGAACGCTCGCGCATCTGATCGGGCTTAAGGAACTCGGCGATGTAGTCATTTTCGACATTGCCGAGGGTCTGCCCCAGGGCAAGGCGCTGGATATCGCCCAGTCAGGCGCTGTCGAGGGGTTCGACTGCCATCTCAAGGGAACCAACGCCTACGCCGATATCGAGGGCGCCGACGTGTGCATCGTCACCGCCGGCGTGCCGCGCAAGCCCGGGATGAGCCGCGATGACCTCATCGGCATCAACATCAAAGTGATGGAGCAGGTCGGCGCCGGCATCAAGAAATACGCCCCGACCGCCTTCGTCGTCGTCATCACCAACCCGCTCGATGCCATGGTGTGGGCGCTGCAGAAGGCCTCCGGCCTGCCGCGCAACATGGTGATCGGCATGGCGGGCGTGCTCGACACCTCGCGTTTCCGCCACTTCCTGGCGACGGAGCTCGGCATCTCGGTTGAAGACGTCTCCGCCTTCGTGCTCGGCGGCCACGGCGACGACATGGTGCCGCTGGTGCGCTACTCGACGGTGGCCGGCATTCCGCTGCCCGACGTGGTGCGTATGGGCTGGATGCGGCAGGAGCGTCTCGACGAGATCGTCGACCGCACCCGCAAGGGCGGCGGCGAGATCGTCGCACTCCTGAAAACCGGCTCTGCATACTATGCGCCTGCATCTTCGGCGCTGGAGATGGTCGACAGCTACCTGAAGGACAAAAAGCGCATCCTCCCGTGCGCCGCCTATCTCAACGGCGAGTACGGCGTGAAGGGCCTCTACGTCGGCGTGCCGGTGATCGTCGGCGCCGGCGGCGCAGAGCGCATCATCGAGATCGACCTCAATGCGGCCGAGCGCAACATGTTCATCAAGTCGGTGGAGTCGGTGAAGGGTCTGGTCGACGCCTGCACCAAGATCGCCCCGCAGCTCGGAGCGTAACCACCGCCTTCCCACACCACGGCAACGGCAGGAGTTCTGCATGAACATCCACGAGCATCAGGCCAAGGAATTGCTGCGTCAGTACGGGATTCCGACACCCGCGGGCATCGCCGCCTTTTCGGTGCGCGAGGCCGGCGAGGCGACGCAGCAGCTCCCCGGCCCGCTGTTCGTGGTGAAGGCGCAGATCCATGCTGGCGGCCGCGGCAAGGGCAAGTTCAAGGAAGCCTCGGCGGGCGAGAAGGGGGGCGTGCGCCTCGCCAAGTCGCGCGCCGAGGTGCACACGTTCGCCGAGCAGATGCTGGGCGCCACGCTGGTGACGGCCCAGACGGGCGCCGACGGCCGCGTCGTCAACCGCATTTATGTGAGTGACGGCGTCGACATCGAGCGCGAGCTGTATCTCTCGGCTCTGGTGGATCGCGCCTCGTCGCGCGTCGCCTTCGTCGCCAGCGCGGAGGGCGGCGTGGACATCGAGAAGGTGGCGCACGACACGCCCGAGAAGATCGTGTCGGTGACCATCGATCCCGCGAGTGGCTATCAGCCGTTCCACGGCCGGCGCATCGCCTTCGCCTTCGGTCTGGAAGGCAAGCAGGTCGCACAGTGCGTGAAACTGGTCGGCGATCTCTACAACCTCATGCTCGCCAAGGACATGAGCATGCTGGAGATCAATCCGCTGATCGTGACCAAGGACGGGTCGCTGTCCTGTCTCGACGCCAAGATGAGCTTCGATTCGAACGCGCTCTACCGGCACCCCGACATCGTCGACATGCGCGACCTGACGGAAGAAGACCCCGCCGAGGTCGAGGCGTCGAAGCACGATCTTTCGTACGTGAAGCTCGATGGCACGATCGGCTGCATGGTCAACGGCGCCGGCCTCGCCATGGCGACCATGGACATCATCAAGCTCTACGGCGCAGAGCCGGCCAACTTTCTCGACGTTGGCGGCGGCGCTTCGAAGGAGAAGGTGCAGGCCGCCTTCAAGATCATCCTCTCCGACCCGGCGGTGAAGGGCATCCTGGTCAACATCTTCGGCGGCATCATGCGTTGTGACATCATCGCCGAGGGCGTGGTGGCGGCGGCGCGCGAGATGGGCATCACCGTGCCGCTGGTCGTGCGCCTGGAAGGCACCAACGTCGAGCTGGGCAAGAAGATCCTCGCCGAGAGCGGGCTGAAGATCACGCCCGCCGACGATCTCGGCGACGCCGCCGAGAAGATCACCGCCGCGGTGAAAGAGGCGGCGTAGGCCGGTCCCAATGGTGCGATGGTCATCTATGCCGCCGAGATGGTCACGCTGCGGCAACAAAAGCGGCGTAGTGCCGATCGCTCGGGCAAATCGCCCTTTAGACCAATCTCCTGCTTGATGCACTGCAGCAAAACACTAGACTAGCCGGCGAGCGGGCAATGAAGCTCGGTCGCAGCGGGCGGCGACATGGCTATTCTCGTAGACAAATCGACGAAGGTTCTTTGCCAGGGCGTCACCGGCGCCCAGGGCACGTTCCACACCAAACAGGCGATGGCCTACGGCACCACGATCGTCGGCGGCGTGACGCCCGGTAAGGGCGGCTCCAAGCACCCCGACGAGGAGCTGGCCGGCGTGCCGCTGTTCGACACCGTAGCCGAGGCGCGTGCCGCGACCGGCGCCGACGCCACCTCCATCTACGTGCCGCCGCCGTTCGCTGCCGACGCCATCCTCGAAGCCATCGACGCCGGCATTCCGTTCATCGTCGCCATCACCGAGGGCATCCCGGTGCTCGACATGGTCAAGGTGAAGCGGGCGCTGGAAGGCTCGGGCTCGCGCCTGCTCGGGCCGAACTGCCCGGGCGTGCTGACGCCGAACGAATGCAAGATCGGCATCATGCCGGGCAATATCTTCCAGGCCGGGCGCGTCGGCATCGTCTCGCGCTCGGGCACGCTCACCTACGAGGCGGTGAAGCAGACGTCGGACGCGGGTCTCGGCCAGTCGACCGCCGTCGGCATCGGCGGCGACCCGGTGAAGGGGCTCGAGTTCATCGAGGTGCTCGACCTGTTCCTGGCGGACCCGAAGACGGATTCCATCATCATGATCGGCGAGATCGGCGGCTCCGCCGAGGAAGAGGCCGCCGAGTTCATCAAGCGCGAAGCGAAGAAAGGCCGCTCTAAGCCGATGGCCGGCTTCATCGCCGGTGGCACGGCCCCGCCCGGGCGGCGCATGGGCCATGCGGGCGCCATCATCTCGGGCGGTAAAGGCAAGGCGGAAGACAAGTTGGAGGCCATGCGCTCGGCCGGAATCGCCATCGCTGCAAGCCCGGCGGCTTTGGGAACGACGCTGATGGGCGTGCTCAAGGGCGAGCGCTCCACAGGCGCCAAGACGGATCGCAAGAAACCGCAAACTAAGCATGCCAAAGTAGCCGAGTAAGCGTATGCTGCACTGCACACACCACCTTTCACAGGCCGCGCGCTCCCGAATTGATCCGCGCGCCCTATCTGCGCTGCATTCAACGAGTGTTGAGACCCAGCGATGGCTCGCAATCCCCTCAATGAAGCTTTCCTCCGCACCTCGTTCCTGAGCGGGGCCAATGCGGCCTACGTCGAGGACATGCAGGCCGAGTACGAAAGAAACCCTGGCTCGGTCAGCGACGAGTGGCGGCATTTCTTCGAGAGCCTGAACGAGGAGCGCTCCGGCCGCATTAACGGCGACCGCGGCCCTTCGTGGGGCGTCCCGGCCCCGGAGCTCCTGGAGAACGGCGATCTCGTCTCCGCCCTCACCGGCGAGTACGAGGCGACCGAGCGCCAGCTCCGCACCAACCTGCAGGCGAAGTCGCAAGCGCTCGGCTTCGAAATGACCCCGGCGGCGTCGCTGCGCGCCACGCAGGATTCGATCCGCGCCCTGATGCTCATCCGCGCCTATCGCGTAATGGGCCATCTGGCTGCCGACCTCGACCCGCTCGGCCTCGCCGACCGCAAGGTGCATCGCGAGCTGAAGCCGGAGACGTACGGGTTCACCGAGGCCGACCTCGATCGGCCGATCTTCATCGATCGCGTGTTCGGTCTGGAGACGGCGACGATGCGGCAGATCCTGCGCATCATGCGCCGCACCTACTGCCGGCACATCGGCGTGCAGTACATGCACATTACCAGTCCCTCGCAGAAGGCGTGGATTCAGGACCGCATCGAGGGCGAGGAGAAGGACATCCGCTTCACGCCCGAAGGCAAGCGCGCCATCCTCAACAAGCTGATCGAGACGGAGACGTTCGAGAAGTTCTGCGAGGTGAAGTACACCGGCACCAAGCGTTTCGGCATCGACGGCGCCGAAGCCATGGTGCCGGCGCTCGAGCAGATCATCAAGCGCGGCGGCCAGCTCGGCGTGAAGGAGATCATCGTCGGCATGGCGCATCGCGGGCGCCTCAACGTGCTCGCCAACGTCATGGCCAAGCCGCACCGCGCCATATTCCACGAGTTCAAGGGCGGCTCGTTCAAGCCGGACGACGTCGAAGGCTCGGGCGACGTGAAGTACCACCTCGGCGCCTCGTCGGATCGCTCCTTCGACGGCAACAACGTCCACCTGTCGTTGACGGCGAACCCGTCGCATCTGGAGATCGTCGATCCCGTCGTGCTCGGCAAGGTGCGGGCGAAGCAGGATCAGCGCGGCTGCGCCGCCGGCGAGCGCACGCCGGTGCTGCCGCTGCTCATCCACGGCGACGCGGCGTTCGCCGGCCAGGGCGTCGTTGCCGAGTGCTTCGGCCTGTCGGGCCTGAAGGGACACCGGACCGGCGGCTCGATCCACTTCATCATCAACAACCAGATCGGCTTCACCACCAACCCGCGCCTGTCGCGTTCCTCGCCCTACTGCTCGGACGTGGCGCGCATGATCGAGGCGCCGATCTTCCACGTGAACGGCGACGATCCCGAAGCGGTGGTGCACGTCGCCAAGATCGCCACCGAGTTCCGGCAGAAGTTCCAGAAGCCGGTCGTCATCGACATGTTCTGCTACCGGCGCTACGGCCACAACGAGGCCGACGAGCCGATGTTCACGCAGCCGCTGATGTACAAGGCGATCAAGTCGCATCCGACGGTGATCGACGTCTACTCCAAGCGCCTCGCTGAGGAAGGCGTCGTGCCGCTGGAAGAGAGCCAGCGCATGCACACGAGCTTCCGCGCGCACCTGGAGGAGGAGTTCGGCTCGGCCGACAACTTCCGTCCTAATAAGGCGGACTGGCTCGACGGCCGCTGGGCGGGCATGGGCTTCGCCGATGACGACGCGCGCCGCGGTGTGACCGGCGTCGCCATCGACCGGCTGCAGATCATCGGGCGGCGCATCACCTCGATCCCGCCCGACTTCAACGCCCACAAGGTCGTGCGCCGCTTGCTCGAGCGCCGCCGTGAGATGGTCGACAAGGGCGAGGGCATCGACTGGTCGATGGCCGAGCATCTGGCGGTCGGCTCACTGTTGTCCGAAGGCTTCCCGGTGCGCCTGTCGGGGCAGGATTCCGAGCGCGGCACCTTCTCGCAGCGCCATGCCGTGTTGATCGACCAGGAAACGGAGCGGCGCTGGACGCCTCTGAAGCACGTCGCCAACGACCAGGCGAGGTTCGAGGTCATCAACTCGATGCTGTCGGAGGAGGCGGTGCTCGGCTTCGAGTACGGCTACTCGCTCGCCGAGCCCAACGCGCTCGTCATGTGGGAGGCGCAGTTCGGCGACTTCGCCAACGGTGCACAGGTCGTGTTCGACCAGTTCATCTCGTCCGGCGAGCGCAAGTGGCTGCGCATGTCGGGCCTCGTCTGCCTGCTGCCGCACGGTTACGAGGGGCAGGGGCCGGAGCACTCATCGGCGCGGCTCGAGCGCTACTTGCAATTGTGCGCCGAGGACAACTGGCAGGTGGCGAACGTCACGACGCCCGCCAACTACTTCCACATCCTGCGCCGTCAGCTGCAGCGCAAGTTCCGCAAGCCGCTCATCCTGATGACGCCGAAGTCGCTGCTGCGTCACAAGCGAGTCGTCTCCAAGCTCGACGAGATGGGCCCCGGCACGACGTTCCATCGCCTGCTGTGGGACGATGCCGAGCACAAGCCGGAGGAGAAGATCAAGCTCGTCTCCGACGAGAAGATCAAACGCGTGGTGCTCTGCTCGGGCAAAGTCTACTACGACCTCTACGACGCGCGCGAAGCCGCCGGCATCGACAACGTCTATATCCTGCGCGTCGAGCAGCTCTATCCGTTCCCGGCGCGCGCGCTGATGCATGAGCTCGCCCGCTTCGGGCAGGCCGAGATGGTATGGTGCCAGGAAGAGCCCAAGAACATGGGCGCCTGGAGCTTCATCGAGCCGAACTTGACGTGGGTCCTGGAGCGCATCGAGGCCAAGCACCGGCGACCGATCTATGCCGGGCGCCCGGCGTCGGCATCGACGGCGACGGGACAATTGTCGCGGCACCTCATGGAGCAGAAGACGCTGGTCGAGACGGCGCTGACCGGCGGCACGGAAGGATAAGGCCGCGATCACGCGGTCGAACAACTTCGCGGGGAAGTGAGACGGAAGATGGCGACCGAAATTCGCGTGCCGACCCTGGGCGAGAGCATCACCGAGGCGACCGTCGGCAAGTGGTTCAAGAAGTCGGGTGACGCGGTGAAGGCGGACGAGCCGCTGGTCGAGCTGGAGACCGACAAGGTCACGGTCGAGGTGCCGGCGCCAGCCTCCGGCGTGCTCGACGATATCAAGGTGAGCGAGGGCCAGACCGTGTCGGTCGGCGCTTTGCTCGGAGCGATCCGTAACGGTGCCGCGGCAAGCGAGGCGAAGAGCGATAGGCCGGCGCCAGCACCGGCCGCGGCCAAGCCCACCGCTCAGGCTGAGAAGCCAGCTAAGAGCTCCGAGATGCCGCCGAGCCCAGCCGCGCGCAAGAAACTGGCCGAGGCAGGCATCGACGCCGCCGATGTGGTCGGCTCCGGCAAGCGCGGCCAGGTTCTGAAAGAGGACGTGGGGGCTGCGAAGGCGCCGGAGCCCGACGCCTCGCCAGCGCCGCCGGCAGCATCATCCTCGCCGCCGACGCGCGGGCTAGCCCCCATGCCGGTCCCAGTGCAGCACCTGCGCGTGCCCGCGCCGCCCAACGACGCGGCGCGCGAGGAACGCGTTCGCATGACCAAGCTGCGCCAGACCATCGCGCAGCGCTTGAAGGACGCGCAGAACACCGCCGCCATCCTGACGACGTTCAACGACGTCGACATGAGCGCCGTTATAAAATTACGCAACGATTACAAGGAGCTGTTCGAGAAGCGCCACGGCGTGAAGCTCGGCTTCATGGGCTTCTTCGTGAAAGCCTGCCTGCAGGCGCTGAAAGATGTCCCGGCCGTCAACGCCGAGATCGACGGCGACGAGATCGTCTACAAGAACTACTACCATATCGGCGTCGCCGTCGGCACCGAGCGCGGGCTCGTCGTGCCGGTGGTGCGCGAGGCGGACCGCATGAGCCTCGCCGAGATCGAGGCGCAGGTCACCGACTACGGCAAGCGGGCCCGGGACGGGAAGCTCGGCATCGAGGACATGTTGGGCGGCACCTTCACCATCACCAACGGCGGGGTCTACGGCTCGCTGCTGTCGACGCCGATTCTCAATGCGCCTCAATCGGGTATCCTCGGGATGCACCGCATCGAGGAGCGCCCGGTCGTCCGCAACGGGCAGGTCGTCGCCCGCCCCATGATGTACCTGGCCCTGAGCTACGACCACCGCATCGTCGACGGCAAGGACGCCGTGGCCTTCCTTGTTCGCGTCAAAGAATGTCTTGAAGATCCGCAGCGGTTTCTTCTTGAGCTCTGAGCCTGCTTTAATGGCGAGGGAGCATGTAGCATGGCGGAGGAAGACATTACTGCGTCGATCGAAGTCTACCTGACGGTAGCGAATGCGCTCGAGGCCATCGCCTTCTACGAAAAGGCGTTCGGCGCCAAGGTCGCCTACAAGGAGCTGACACCGGAGGGGCGCGTGCAGCACGCGACGCTCGTGGCGTTCGGCGGACATTTCATGCTGTCGGACTACTTCCCCGACTACATCACCGACGTGGCGCCGCGCGCGGCGGACTCGATGGGCAGCATGACGGTGCAGATCAACTTGGCGACGCCGCTGGAGGTCGATGGGGCGATCGCACGCGCCGTCGGAGCCGGGGCGACCGCCACGGCACCGGCGAGCGACACCTTCTGGGTGATGCGCTACGGACGCGTGCGCGACCCGTTCGGCTATGTGTGGGCGTTCAGCGCCCCGCTGCCGCTGGGACTTTGAACGGAGAAGAGCCGTGGCCACCTACGATCTGATCGTCATCGGCGCGGGGCCTGGCGGCTACGTGTGCGCAATCCGCGCCAGCCAGCTGGGCATGAAGGTGGCGATCGTCGAGAAGCGATCGACGTTCGGCGGCACCTGCCTCAACGTCGGTTGCATTCCCTCGAAGGCGCTGCTGCACGCGTCCGAGCTCTACGACGAGGCGGACAATCAGTTTGCCGCCATGGGCATCGACGTGAAGCCGAAGCTCAACCTCAAGCAGATGCTGACGTTCAAGGACGAGGCGGTGAAGGGCAACGTTGACGGCGTCGCCTTCCTTTTGCGCAAGAACAAAGTCGACCATTTTCACGGCACGGGCCGCATCAAGGCGCCGGGCCTCGTCGAGGTGACGTTCATCAACGGTGAGAAGCAGGACGTCGACGCAAAGTCGATCGTCATCGCCACCGGCTCGGCCGTGGCCAAGCTCCCCGGCATCGAGATCGACGAGGAAGCAATCGTCTCGTCTACCGGCGCGCTCTCGCTGCCGACAGCGCCGAAGCGCCTCTTGGTGATCGGCGCCGGCGTCATCGGGCTGGAGCTCGGCTCGGTGTGGCGTCGCCTCGGCTCGGAGGTGACGGTCGTCGAATATCTCGACCGCGTGCTGCCCGGCACCGACGCCGAGGTGGCCAAGCAGCTCCAGCGCATCCTCACCAAGCAGGGCATGGTGTTCAAGCTCGGCAGCAAGGTGACGGGCGTGAAGAAGAATGGCGCGGCGCAGGCCGTGACCATCGAGTCGGCGCAGGGCGGCGACAAGCAGACGCTCGAAGCCGACGTCGTGCTCGTCGCCATCGGCCGCGTGCCGTTCACCGACGGGTTGGGGCTCAGCGAGGCGGGCGTGAAGCTCGACAACCGCGGCCGCGCCGTCGTCGATGCGCACTATGCGACGAGCGTGTCGGGCATCTACGCCATCGGCGACGTGATCGATGGCCCGATGCTGGCGCACAAGGCCGAGGACGAGGGTATCGCGGTGGCCGAGATCCTCGCCGGGCAGGCGGGGCACGTGAACTACGACGTCATTCCGAACGTGATCTACACGGCGCCGGAGGTGGCGAGCGTCGGCAAATCGGAAGAGGAGCTGAAGGCCGCGGGCGTCGCCTACAAGGTCGGCAAGTTCCCGTTCACCGCCAACGGCCGCGCCAAGGCGAACCAGACAACCGACGGCTTCGTGAAGATCCTCGCCGACGCGGCGACGGACCGCGTGCTCGGCGTGCACATCATCGGCGCGGACGCTTCCGAGATGATTGCCGAGCCGTCGGTGCTGATGGAGTTCGGCGGTTCGGCGGAGGACCTGGCGCGCACCTGCCACGCGCATCCGACGCTCACCGAGGCGGTGAAAGAGGCGGCGATGGCCGTCGACAAGCGCGCCATTCATTTTTAGCGCGCCTTGCGACTCCCCCGCGGGGAGCCGGCCGCAAGGCGCATGGCTATTCGATCGGCGAGACGGTGTAGCCGCTCTCCCGCAGCAGGGCGACGAGGCCCTTGTCGCCCGGCAGATGCAGCGCGCCCACGGCGATGAACAAGCCGCCCTTGTCGAGCAAGGGCTCGGCGACGGCGGTCATCTTGACGTTGCGCTCCACGAGCAGCTTCTCCTGGAAGCCGGCGAAGGCCTGGTCGCTGACACCGGCCTCCCGCGCCATGGCGATCTGGAACGGCATCGCCGCGGTGATCTTGCGCGATACGTAGAGCTGCACCAGAGTTTCCATCATGTCGTTGGTGCGATCGGCGTACTTCAGGCTGGTGCGGAGCATGTCGAGCTGCTGCTGCTGGGGCACGGCGGCGAGCGATTCAAGCTGCGCCGGAATCGTCTCGAGGCCGACAACCTCCAGTCCGCGCGACTTGCCGAACTCGGCGATCTTCATGTCCAGCACGCGCGCGCCCTGCTGCACCTTGATGCGCTCGCAGTCCGACACCGACAGGATCATGGTGACGATCCACGGCTTGAACAGCGCCGCGAGGTCCACCGGCATGCCGGCGCGGACGACGACGTTCTTCACCGCGTCGTACTCGGTATTGGACAGGAGTTGGTCGAGACGCTGGCCGTCGGTGAACATGACGAGCGGCGCCGAGGACGCGATCACCGAGGAGGTCGCGCTCTCGGAAAGGTCGGAGACTTCCAGCGCGACGGTCTTGGCCTCGTTGAGAGCGGTTTTCACCGCAGGCGAGAGCGTGGTGACGCGCTCGTCTGTCAGGTGCACCGTGCCGAACAGGTACGATGCCGGGCGCCCTTGCTTCTCGACCTTCCAGAAGATGGCGCCGGCGTTCTTGGTCGCGGCGGCCTCCGCCATGATGCGGTTGTAGGTTTGCGGGTCGCGAGCGGCGGTCTCGGCCAGCATGTCGACGCCGTGACAGTTGGGCGTGGCCTCGTCCTTCTTGGTCTTATCGGCGGCGTGGACACCGGCGGGCGGCATGGCGAGGGCCATGGCGAAGACGGCGAAAATGAAACCCAAACGGCGACGCATGCTGCTTCTCAACTCCGGTGCAAGTGCGGGGAGCCCGCGTTTAGCGCGGACCGGCGGAAGAAAAGCGGCAAAAATGCGTCAAGGTTTATGCGCGCCGCCGGGATTGGCTGGAAACGCGGGCGTCAGGAGCGCGGGTGTGCGGCATCATAGACCGCGAGCAGACGATCGCGGTCGACCTCGGTGTAGACCTGCGTCGTCGACAGCGAGGCGTGGCCGAGCAGTTCCTGGATCTGCCGCAGATCGCCGCCGGCCGACAGAAGATGGGTCGCGAACGAGTGGCGCAACGCGTGCGGCGTCGCCGTGGGTGGGAGATCCAGCGCCTCGCGCAGCCGCTGCATGGCGAGCTGGATGATGCGCGGCGACAGCGGCCCTCCCTTGGCGCCGCGGAACAACGGTTCGTCGGGCACGAGCGGATATGGGCACAGCGCCACATAACGCGCGACGGCCTCGCGCACCACCGGCAGCACCGGGACGAGTCGTTCCTTGCCGCCCTTGCCCTTGATGCGCAGCACGTCACGCTCGGGCGTCGGGGCGTCCTTGGCGTTGAGGCTCATCGCCTCGGCGATGCGTAGGCCCGAGCCGTAGAGCAGCATCAGGACCGCGGCGTCGCGCGCCATCACCCAGTCGAGCTCGGCTCCCGCGCCTGGATCGACGACATCGGCCGCCTTGGCGACGGTGAGCGGCTTCGGCACCGAGTGCGGGATCTTCGGCATGGCAAGCTGCAGGATGGTCCGGTTCTCGATCAGCTTCTGCGCCTCGAGCCAGCGGAATAGCTGACGCAGCGCCGAGAGCGAGCGGGCGAGCGAGCGGCTGACGGCGCCGCTGCGCCGGCGCGAGGCGAGGAAGCCGCGAAAGGTCTTGAGGTCGAGGTGCGCTAAGTCGGCGAGGCAGGGCGCATGGCCGAGCTGCTGGCCGAGGAACGCGAGAAACTGGCGCACGTCGCGCGCGTAGGCTTCGAGCGTTTTCTCGGCGTGGCCGCGCTCATGCTGCAGGTGCGACAGCCAGGCGCCGACGGCGCGCTCGAGGTCGGCGCTCAGCGGCAGCTCCAGTTCAGCGATCTCTTCCGACATGCGCCGGAAGCTAGCCGATTCGCGCGGCGCAACGGTTAATCGGCGTCGTCAGGATCGGGGCGACGCGAGGTGGCGCGAACGCGCGCCTCGAGCGCATCGATGCGGTCGAGCAGCTGCAACGCGAGCGCGACGCCCGGCAGGTTCACGCCCAGATCGTTCTGCAGCCGCCGGGCCTTCTCGACGCGGACTATGGTCGTCGCCGCGAACCGCCACTGCGGAGCGGGCGTGCGGGGCTCGATCACGCCTTCGTCGACCAGCTCCATCACCCACTCCGCATGCACGCGGCAGGTGCGCGTGAGGTCGGCGAGGCTGATTTCCTCCTCGTCGAGGATGACGACGGTCTGTTTCGGGTTTGCTGGCATCGCTTACACTCCCAAGCCGGCGCGCGGATCGAAAGGTAGATCGCGCTCCATCTGCTGGTAGATTTCCTTGGCCTTGTCGGTATTGGCGGGCGGCAGCTCGATCCTCAAGACCGCGTGCAGATCGCCCGGCGGATTGCCCGGGATGCCCTTGCCCTTGAGGCGCATGGTGCGGCTCTTGGTGGTGTTCGGTGGGATCTTGAGCATGACGGCGCCTTCCGGCGTCGGACATTTGACGCTCGCGCCGAGCGCCGCTTCCCACGGTGCAATGGGCAGATCGAGCGACACGTCCTTGCCCTCGACCCGGAAGATGGGGTCGGGTGCGAAGGCAATTTCCAGATACAGATCGCCGGGCTGCCCCTTGCCGATGCCGGGCGAGCCTTGTCCGGCGAGGCGGATGTGCTGGCCCTCGCGCACGCCCTTGGGAATGGTGACGGAGAGCGTGCGCTCCTTCACCGCGACGTGGCCCGAGTCATCGAGCTCCGGGGCACGCAGGGTGATCTCGCGCTTGGCGCCGGTATAGGCGTCGCGCAGGCTGATGACGACCTTGGCGTGATGATCCTCGCCCTGGGCGCTGTATTCGCGGCGCGAGAAGCCGCCGCGGCCGCCACGAGCGCCCCCGCCGGCTCGCGCCTGCCCGAACAAACCCTCGAAGAAATCGCCGAACTGAGCACTGTCGGCGTTGGTGTAGCCGCCGCCGGAGAACTCGAAGCCCTGGTCCCAATTGGGCGGGGGGCGAAAATCCTGGCCCTGCTTCCAGTTGGCGCCGAGCTCGTTGTAGGCGGCGCGCTTTTCCGGGTCCTTCAGGACCTCATAGGCTTCGCCCGCATCCTTGAACTTGGCTTCGGCGTCCGCTTCCTTGCTCACGTCCGGATGATAGGTGCGCGCCAGCTTGCGATAGGCGCGCTTGATGTCGTCCTGGCTGGCGTTGCGGTCGACGCCGAGGATTTTGTAGTAGTCCTTATATTCCATGGGGCAACGCGTTCCTCAGGGAGGCCGGCAGAGCCGCCACCATAGCGGGCGGCTCTCGATCCCCGGTTAATCTGTGGTATCGGCAAGCAATATTGGCGCTCGTGAGCGCCGATCAAAGGTCCGCGCGGCGAGCGCCTTGGGACAGCCGTCCGCAACGCCTACTTTCACTCCTTCGATTCGTTCGCGCTGCAGGGGGTAGTCTGGCGCCGATGCAAGGTCTGTTCGAGCCGCTGGAGACGGAGACGCGCGAGGGTGCTCAGCTGGCGCCGGTCGTGCTCGCTGTCGCGCTCGATCAGACGTACGACTACATCGTGCCGGCGGGGCTGGAGGTTGAGCCGGGTTGCTTCGTGCTCGTGCCGTTCGGCCCGCAGAGCCGCATCGGCGTCGTGTGGGATAAGTCGGTAGGTGAGCCGGGGAAGCCCGTCGATCCCAAGAAGCTGAAAGTCATCACTGCGCGTCTCGACGCGCCGCCGCTGCCCGAGATCTCGCTGCGCTTCGCCGAGTGGATCGCCAAGTACACGCTGGCGCCGCTCGGGATGACGGTGCGCATGCTGATGAGCGCGCGCGCCGTGTTCGAGCCGCAGAAGCCGCGCTTCGGCGTGACGATCGTCGGAGGGGCGGCCGAGCCGCCACGTATGACACCGGCGCGCCAGCGGGCCCTGGAGATTGCCGCCGACGGCGCGATCCGTGCCAAGGCGGCGCTCGCCGCGGCATCGTCATGCTCGACCGGCGTCGTCGACGGGCTCGTCGCCTCGGGCAACCTCGTCGAGGTCGCCATCCCCGAGAAGCGCCCGCCGGTGCCGGACCCGTGCCACCGCGTCACCGAGTTCTCGCCCGAGCAGGACGCGGCCGTGCACGCGCTGCGCTCGGCCGTCGACGGGGCGAATTTCTCCGTGTCGCTGCTCGATGGTGTTACGGGCTCCGGCAAGACGGAGGTCTATTTCGAGGCGGTGGCGCGCACGCTCGAGCGCGGCCACCAGGCACTCATCATGCTGCCTGAGATCGCGCTCACCGATCAGTTCATGCGCCGCTTCGAAGCGCGTTTCGGCGCGCCGCCCGTCGAATGGCACTCGGCGCTGTCGGGCCCGGAGCGCGGCCGGGTGTGGAAGCAGACGGCGACGGGCGAAGCGCGGGTCGTGGTCGGGGCGCGCTCGGCGCTGTTCCTGCCGTTCTCCGACCTCGGCCTCATCATCGTCGATGAAGAGCACGACGCCGGCTACAAGCAGGACGACCGCGTGCACTATCAGGCGCGCGACATGGCGGTGGTGCGCGGCAGCCTCGGAGCGTTTCCGGTCATCCTCGCCTCGGCGACGCCGGCGATCGAGACGCACGTCAACGCGCGCACCGGGCGCTATCGCCACGTCGTGCTGCCGGGACGCTTCTCCGGCGCATCGCTGCCCGACGTCACGCCGATCGATCTGCGGGTGACGCCGCCCGACAAGGGGAAGTGGCTGGCGCCGCCGCTGGTCGACGCCATCACCAAGACGATGGCGGACGGGCAGCAGTCGCTGCTGTTCCTCAATCGCCGCGGCTACGCCCCGCTCACCCTGTGCCGCTCGTGCGGGCACCGCATCGATTGTCCGCAATGCACCGCCTGGCTGGTCGAGCACCGGTTCCGCGGCAAGCTGCACTGCCACCACTGCGGCTTTTCCATTCCGCTGCCGGAGAAGTGCCCGAAGTGCGCCGAGCCCGGGTCGCTCGTCGCCTGCGGTCCCGGTGTGGAGCGCGTCGCCGAAGAGGTGGCCGAGCGCTTCCCGGGCGCCCGCGTGGCGCTGCTGTCGTCGGACCTCATTCCCGGCCTCACCGAGATGCGCGACATGATCCGCAACATCGAGGCAGGCGGCATCGACATCGTCATCGGCACGCAGATGGTGGCCAAGGGCCACCACTTCCCCAACCTCGCCACGGTGGGCATCGTCGACGGCGACTTAGGATTGGCGCAGGGCGCCGACCCGCGCGCCGGCGAGCGCACGTTTCAGCTGTTGCATCAGGTGACGGGCCGCGCCGGCCGCGCTCTGACCGAGGGGCGCGGCTACGTGCAGACGCACATGCCGGAACACCCGGTGATGCAGGCGATCATCTCCGGCGATCGCGAGGCTTTTCTCGAGGCCGAGATCGCCAACCGTCGCAAGGGGCTGCTGCCGCCGTATGGCCGGCTCGTGGCGCTGGTGGTGGCGGCGCGCGACAAGGAGACGGCGCAACTCGTGGCGCGCGACATCGCGCATCGGGCGCCGCGTTCGGAAAAGATCGAGGTGCTGGGTCCGGCCGAGGCGCCGCTCGCCGTCATTCGCGGACGGCACCGCTGGCGGCTTCTGGTGAAGGCGCCGCGCGAGATCGACGTGCAGGCCTACCTGCGCGCGTGGCTCGCCGACCTGCCGCCGCTCAAGGGCGACATCAAGCTCACCGTCGACATCGACCCGTATAGCTTTTTATAGCTCTGCCCCGATGGAGCGGGCAGAGCGTCCGCTACTGATCCCAAATGGAAATGGCCCCGCCAGCGTTCTGGCTCTGCCAGAATCGACAACAAGGCGGTATTAGTTTCCATGACACGCGCCGCCAGACTGCCTCCGCCGCCCGGCTGGGGCGATGACGAACTTTCAGCCTTCCTCGAATCCGCGCACCAGAACCAGTACGCGACCTTTGTTGGGAAACGCGACACCATGGCCAAACTCGTCTCCATGGACGCGTTGTTCGCCAGGGTGACGAAGGACTGGATTAATCCTCCTAGCCAGATCCTCGCGATGCTGTTCATTCGCTGCCACGGTGCCTATCGGACAGCTTGCTCGCTCGCCATGTCGGGTCAGGCGGCGGAGTGCTACGTCCAGTGCCGCTCCGTGCTCGAATACGCGGCCTACGGCGTGCATATCAACCGCAACCCTTCGCTGGGCAATGTCTGGCTGGACCGCCACGTGGACGAGGCAGGCCTAAAGGCATCCAAGAAAGCGTTCCAGCACGTGGCGGTGGTCGACTCCGTCAAGGCGGCGAACCGGCATGCCGCAGAGCGTTTTGAAACGATCTACCAGCGCACAATCGACTTTGGCGGCCATCCGAATGAGCGGTCGGTGACTGCCAACATACAGGTGACCGAAGAACCCGATCGCCGCCAGATGCTTGCCATCCTGTTGCACGGCGACGGGGTGCAGCTCGACATGGCGCTGAAGACGGTAGCGCAGTGCGGGATGATCGCGCTCGAACTACTCGAAACGATCTACGGCCCGAAGTTCCAATTGCTCGGCATCAAGACGGCGATGCTGGATCTCCGCAGAAGAGGAATCTAGTGGAGAGCCTTGGACGGTAGCCACGCCGGCGCATGGACCCATTGCGGTTCGCTGGCCCGGAAAATAAATGGGCCGGACCTGGGGGGAAGGTCCGGCCCGGACTGGCGCGAGGGTGGGAGCGCACAGCCAAAATCACTTGGTGTAGAAACCAGTCGCCGGAGGTCCCCGCGACCTCCGGCCCGGAGGCGACTGCCGCTGATGGCTAGCGGCGCGACGCCTCCGAAGCGATGATACCGAGCATCAGGGCCGCGGCACCGATGGCGATGTACTTGCCGGTGTTGTTCTTCTTCTTGCGGGCGTAGTAGCGGTCGCGACCGCCGCGGTAACCGTAGTCGCCACCGTCATAGCCGCGCGAGTAGTGGCGGCCGCCGCCGTAACCGCCGCCGCCATATCCGCGGTAGCCGTCGTGGGCGCTGGCGGCAGTGGTGAGGGTGCCGAGGCTCGTCACGGCAAGCGCGATGGCCGTGGCGACCGACGTGAACTTGCGCGAAATGGTCATTTGCTTCCCCTAGCCCGATCTCTCGGTTTCGTTTCGTTGCCGGTTGCCTCACCGGCGATGAGGGGCATTCAATACTTTCTGGCGTGAACCCGTTCTGAAGGGAGCGTGCAGCTTCTGTTCATCTTCAAAAAAAAGCCGCGCGGGGACCCGCCGTATGCGGCATTCCGGCGCCTATCCCCCGTTGAAGGCCTGCGCCGTGCATGTTAGAGAACCCGCGCACTTTAGGGGGTGCCGGAGCTGGGTGGGCTCGCGGCTGCCTTTTGTGCGAACGAAATTCCTCAAAGCGGGGGAGGGTGCTGGGCCGGCCAAACTGGCCCGGAGCCCCCGTATTGGCCGCCGGCGAGAGCGTTTGACGTGGCAACGGAAAATCAAATGACGTCAGGTGTGGCGGGGCGTTACGCCTCGGCGCTTTTCGATTTGGCACGCGAGCAGAACGAGCTCGACAAGGTCGATCAGGATCTCTCCAAAGTGCAGGCGATGCTCGACCAGAGCGCCGATCTGAAGCGGCTGGTCAACAGCCCGGCGTTTGCCGCCGAGGATCAGCAGCGCGCCCTCAAGGCGGTCATGGATTGGGCCGCCGTCGGCGCCACGACCAGCAACTTCCTCAGCGTCGTCGCCCGCAACCGGCGCCTCTTCGCCGCCGAGGACATGATCAAGGGTTTCCGCCAGCAGCTTGCCCTCCATCGCGGCGAGATGACGGCTGAGGTGCAGACGGCCGTGGCGCTCAATGACGGGCAGCTCGCCGCCCTCAAGGAAAAGCTGAAGTCGTCGTTCGGCAAGGACGTGCGGCTCAACACGAAAGTCGACCCCTCGCTGCTCGGCGGCTTGGTGGTCAAGGTCGGCAGCCGGATGTTCGATTCCTCGCTGCGGACCAAACTGATGAACCTGAAAGTCGTGCTGAAGGGAACCGGCTGATCGGAGGAACGCGCCGCGGGATGACCGCGGCCGTTTTTGCGATAGGCACCCCGGCGCCGCGGGCGCCAGCACGAAGCAAGAAGCACTGATAGGGAAGAGGCAAGTATGGACATCCGGGCCGCAGAGATCTCCTCGATCCTCAAGGACCAGATCAAGAATTTCGGCAAGGAAGCCGAGGTCTCCGAAATCGGCCAGGTGCTGTCGGTGGGCGACGGCATCGCCCGCGTCTATGGCCTCGACAACGTCCAAGCCGGCGAGCTGGTGGAATTCCCCGGCGGCATCAGCGGCATGGCCTTGAACCTCGAAGCCGACAACGTCGGCGTCGTGATCTTCGGCGACGACCGCGGCATCAAGGAAGGCGACACCGTCAAGCGTACGGGCGCCATCGTCGAGGTTCCGGTCGGCAAGGGTCTTCTGGGCCGCGTCGTCGACGCTCTCGGCAACCCGATCGACGGCAAGGGCCCGATCAAGTTCGACAAGAAGATGCGCGTCGACGTGAAGGCGCCTGGCATCCTGCCGCGCAAGTCGGTGCACGAGCCGATGGCGACCGGCCTCAAGGCCGTCGACGCGCTCATCCCCGTCGGCCGCGGCCAGCGCGAGCTGATCATCGGCGACCGCCAAACCGGCAAGACCGCGATCATCCTCGACACCATCCTCAATCAGAAGTCGATCAACGCCAGCGGCGACGAGAAGGCCAAGCTCTACTGCGTCTACGTCGCGGTCGGCCAGAAGCGCTCCACAGTCGCCCAGTTCGTGAAGGTGCTGGAGGAGCAGGGCGCCCTCGAGTACTCGATCATCGTCGCCGCCACCGCCTCGGAGCCCGCGCCGCTGCAGTATCTCGCGCCGTTCACCGGCTGCACGATGGGCGAGTACTTCCGCGACAACGGCATGCACGCCGTGATCGCCTATGACGACCTCTCCAAGCAGGCCGTCGCCTACCGCCAGATGTCGCTCCTGCTGCGTCGCCCGCCGGGCCGCGAAGCCTATCCGGGCGACGTGTTCTATCTCCACTCGCGCCTGCTCGAGCGCGCCGCCAAGCTCAACGACGACCACGGCGGCGGCTCGCTCACCGCCCTCCCCGTCATCGAGACGCAGGCCAACGACGTGTCGGCCTACATTCCGACGAACGTGATCTCGATCACCGACGGCCAGATCTTCCTCGAGACCGACCTCTTCTATCAGGGCATCCGTCCGGCCGTTAACGTCGGTCTGTCGGTGTCGCGCGTCGGCTCCTCGGCGCAGACCAAGGCCATGAAGCAGGTTGCCGGCAAGATCAAAGGCGAGCTCGCCCAGTATCGCGAGATGGCCGCCTTCGCCCAGTTCGGCTCCGACCTCGACGCGGCGACGCAGAAGATGCTTGCCCGCGGCGCCCGCCTCACCGAGCTCCTGAAGCAGCCGCAGTTCTCGCCGCTGAAGATGGAAGAGCAGGTGGCGGTGATCTTCTCTGGCACGCGCGGCTATCTCGACGCGATCCCGACCGCCTCGGTCAACAAGTTCGAGCAGGACCTGCTGCGTCTGCTGCGCACCGACGGCAACGAGATTCTCGAGGACATCCGCACCAAGAAAGCGCTGTCCGAGGAGACCGAGAAGAAGCTCGTCGCCTTCCTCGACAAGTTCGCGAAGGGCTTTACGGCGTAAGCGGTTGCGGAACTGGCAATAAGGAAGGCGCGGCCCGATGCCGAGCTTAAAAGACCTCAGAAACCGCATCACCTCGGTGAAGGCGACACGTAAGATCACCAAGGCGATGCAGATGGTCGCCGCGGCGAAGCTGCGCCGCGCGCAGGAAATCGCCACCGCGGCGCGTCCCTACGCCGACCGCATGGACCAGATGATCGCCAGCCTCGGCTCGCGCGTCGTCGACAAGGGTTCGGCGCCGCTTCTCGCGGGCACGGGCCGGGACCAGGTACACCTGATGGTGGTGATGACCGGCGAGCGTGGCCTTGCCGGTGGTTTCAACACCAACATCTCCAAGCTCGCCCGGCAGGACGCGCAGCGGCTTATGGCCGACGGCAAGACCGTCAAGATGCTGATGGTCGGCCGCAAGGGCGCCGAGGCGCTGAAGCGCGAGTTCGGCAAGTTCTACATCGACCGTATCGACCTGCGCGCCGTGCGCCAGATCGCTTTCGCCAACGCCGACGAGATCGCCCGCAAGCTGCTGCAACTCTACGAGGCCGGTGAGTTCGACGTGGCGACGCTCTACTTCTCGCAGTTCAAGAGCGTCATCGCGCAGAAGCCGACGGCGCTGCAGCTCATCCCGGCCAAGCTCCCGGCCGCCAAGCCGCAGGGCACCGGCAACGCCGAGGCGATCCACGAGTACGAGCCGTCCGAGGAAGAAGTCCTCGGCGATCTCGTCACCCTCAACATCTCGACGCAGATTTTCCGCGGCCTGCTCGAAAACGTCGCTTCGTTCTACGGCGCGCAGATGAGCGCCATGGATTCGGCGACGCGCAACGCCGGCGAGATGATCGACAAGCTGACGTTGAAGTACAACCGCACCCGCCAGGCGATGATCACGAAAGAACTCATCGAGATCATCTCGGGCGCCGAGGCGCTGTAGAGATCGGAGGCGTACCATGGCCTACACGACCACAGCCACGACCAAGGGCGGCCGCGACGGTCGCGCCGTCCTCGACGAGGGCAAGCTGGCGCTCGCCATGGCGCTGCCGAAGGAAATGGGCGGCTCCGGCGAAGGCCACAACCCCGAGCAGCTGTTCGCGCTCGGCTGGTCGTCTTGTTTCGGACAGGCGATCCTGTTGCTCGCCAAGAAGCACGGCCTCGACGGCCAGGCGGCGAAGGTCACCGTGTCGATCGGCATCGATAAGGACGCCACCAGCTTCGGGCTCAAGGCCGACATCAAGCTCGCGATCCCCGGCGCCGAGAAAGACAAGCTCGAGGCGCTGCTGAAGGACGCCCACGAAATCTGCCCGTACTCGAAGGCGACGCGCGGAAACATTCCCGTGACGCTGTCGGTCGCCTAAAAACCTTTCTGTTGGAGACGCAAATGGCAAGCAAAGTTGGTCGCATCCGCCAGGTCACGGGCGCCGTCGTCGACGTGCAGTTCGACGACCACCTGCCGGCAATCTTGAACGCTCTCGAGACCAACAACCAGGGCAACCGGCTCGTGCTCGAGGTCGCCCAGCACCTCGGCGAGAACACGGTGCGCACCATCGCCATGGACTCGTCGGAAGGTCTCGTGCGCGGCCAGGAAGTGCGCGACACCGGCTCGCCGATCATGGTTCCGGTGGGTGACGAGACGCTCGGCCGCATCATCAACGTCATCGGCGAGCCGGTCGACGAGGCAGGGCCCGTCAAGACGAGCGAAAGGCGCCCGATTCACGCGCCGGCTCCGACGTTCGCCGAGCAGGCGTCGGAAGCGCAGATCCTCGTCACCGGCATCAAGGTCGTCGATCTTCTCGCGCCCTACGCCAAGGGCGGCAAGATCGGCCTGTTCGGCGGCGCCGGTGTCGGCAAGACCGTGCTCATCATGGAGCTGATCAACAACGTCGCCAAGGCGCACGGCGGTTACTCGGTGTTCGCCGGTGTCGGCGAGCGCACGCGCGAGGGTAACGATCTTTATCACGAGATGATCGAATCCCACGTCAACCTCGACCCCAAGAAGAACAACGGCTCGACCGCCGGCTCGAAGTGCGCGCTGGTGTACGGCCAGATGAACGAGCCGCCCGGCGCCCGCATGCGCGTTGCGCTTTCGGGCCTCACGGTCGCCGAGTACTTCCGCGATAAGGGCCAGGACGTGCTGTTCTTCATCGACAACATCTTCCGCTTTACGCAGGCGGGCTCCGAGGTGTCAGCGCTTCTCGGCCGTATTCCCTCGGCCGTCGGCTATCAGCCCACGCTGGCGACTGACATGGGCGCCCTGCAGGAGCGCATCACCACCACGCAGAAGGGCTCGATCACCTCGGTGCAGGCCATCTACGTGCCGGCCGACGACTTGACCGACCCGGCGCCGGCAACGTCGTTCGCCCACTTGGACGCCACGACGGTTCTGTCGCGCGCCATCTCGGAAAAGGGCATCTACCCGGCCGTCGACCCGCTCGACTCCACGTCGCGCATGCTCGACCCGCGCATCGTCGGCGAGGAGCACTATCAGGTCGCCCGCCAGGTGCAGCAGATCCTGCAGCGCTACAAGGCCCTGCAGGACATCATCGCCATTCTTGGCATGGACGAGCTCTCCGAGGACGACAAGCAGATCGTCGCCCGCGCCCGCAAGATCGAGCGCTTCCTCTCGCAGCCCTTCCACGTCGCCGAGGTGTTCACCGGCTCGCCCGGCAAGCTCGTGTCGCTCGCCGATACGATCAAGGGCTTCAAGGGCCTCTGCAACGGCGAGTACGATCACCTGCCCGAGCAGGCGTTCTACATGGTCGGCAACATCGAGGAAGCCAAGGCGAAGGCCGAGAAGCTGGCTGAAGCGGCGTAAGCACTGAACCGGGCCCGAAGGGCCCCTCGACGAGGACAGCGACATGGCCGTGGACGCACCGGGCGCAGCGCAGGGCTTCGGCTCCTGCTGTGCCGAACTGAAGGACGCGATGAGCGGCGAGGAGTTCGAGCCCCTGATCACGGCGGGCGAGGACGGCGTGCTCTACATGTCGGTCGGCCTCATCGACCTCGAGGACGAGGAGCCGGGGATGGTCGACCATCCGCTGTTCTTCTGCCCGTTCTGCGGAACGAAGCTGCAGACCGTCGAGGAAGTGCGCGCCAAGACCGGCGACAACGGTGCCGACGACTGACAGGGTAGGTTGAGAGATGGCAGCGACATTCAATTTCGAGCTGGTGACGCCGGAGCGCCTGATTTTCTCCGGCGAGGCGAGCCAGGTCGTGGTTCCCGGCGCCGAGGGCGATTTCGCCGTGCTGGCCGGCCACTCGCCGTTCATCTCCACGCTGCGGCCCGGCATCCTCGACGTGACGCTACCTAGCGGCAGCCAGCGCCTGCTGGTCAAGAAGGGCGTCGCCGAGGCCGATCCGGCGCGTCTGACCGTGCTGGCGCAGACCGCCGTTCCGGTGGAGGAGCTCCAGGGCGCGCGTCTCGCCAGCGAGCTGCAGCAGGCCGAGGCGCAGGCCGCCGAGGCGAAGGACGATCACACGCGCATGAATGCCGAAGCGCTGATCGACGTGCTGAAGCGCCTGCAGACGAAGGCCGCCTAAGCCCCCCGTATCGCAGGGCTTTCCTCGGGCTCGTCCCGAGGATCTAGGTCTGTGCTTGTTCCGAGAGCGCAACCGTCGCTGCACGCTGGATTCCTCGGCCTAAAGCCGAGGATGACAACTCGCGATGTTGAATGACAGGTTGATCAAAGGAGGCGCGCAGCTATTCGGCGGCGATCGAGGCGACGCGCCGGCGGCCGAAGCGGGCGAACTCCTGCGCCACCTCTTCGTACACGGACCGGCGGAAATCCACCGCGAGGCGCGGCACGTCGGCAAGCGGGACCCACTGCCAAGCGTCGAACTCGGGCCGGTTGCCGCCCCGTCCGGAAATGTCGATTTCGCTGTCGGTGCCATCGAAACGCATGGCGTACCAGCGCAGGCGATGGCCGGCGAACTTGCCCTTCAGCGCGACGCCCAGAAGCTCGCGCGGCAGCTCGTAGGTGAGCCAGCCGGGGATTTCGCCGATCAGGGTTGCGTTGCGAACGCCCGTCTCTTCCCACAGCTCGCGGAATGCGGCCTCGCGCGACGGCTCGCGCGGCTCGATGCCGCCCTGCGGCAGCTGCCAGAACGTATCGCCGAAGTCGTCACGCAGCCGCGCCCAACGGGGCTCGTGGCGGCCAACCCAGACAAGGCCCTCAGCGTTGAACAGCACCACGCCCACGCACGGCCGTAACGGCAGCGGGGCCAGATAGACATCGGTCTGAGCAATGGTGGGAGGCATGGTGATGCGGGTTATCAACAGTTATCAAGATCGAATCGCAACACAGTGTAAGCCCGAAAATCCAGCCATTCTATGTCGTTATTTGTATAAATTTGCGTCACAAAGGCGACTGTTGCATCAACGCCCAGGCCGGGCGTAGGGAGCGAACGCCTCGGCTACTTTGACGTACACGTCGCGCTTGAAGGGGACGATCAGGTCGACGACCTCGGGCAGCGGCACCCATCGCCACTCGGTGAACTCGGCCTTGTGGCCGGTCGCCGGCTCGATATCGATCTCGCTTTCCTCGCCCAGGAAGCGCACGGCGAACCACTTCTGCTCCTGGCCCCGGTAGCGGCCGCCCCAGGCCTTGCCGACCAGGTGCGGCGGCAGCTCGTAGCGCAACCAGCCCGTTGTTTCGCCGAGGATCTTGACGGTCCGCATGCCGGTTTCCTCAATGAGCTCGCGCAAGGCCGCTCCGGCCGGGTCCTCCCCCGCGTCGATGCCGCCCTGAGGCATCTGCCACCAGGCGCCGCGGCCCTCTTCCTCGCCGGGGCTATCGGCCCGCCGCCCGATCCACACGTGCCCGTCAGGGTTGATCACGGTGATACCGACGCAGGGGCGGTAGCCGGGGGCGGGGGAGGCACTGCTCATGGCGGTCACGGTCCTAGTGGTCGGGTCCTAGTCGGCGCGTGGGAGGGCAGAAACGAAGATGGGCGCCGTTGGGCGCCCATCCACGATCACGTAGCTCGAGCAAAGGGCCAGATCAGTTCTTGGCCTTTTCCTTGGTGTCCGCGTCCGGCTTGGCGGCCGGGGCGGGCGTCGGAGTTGGGACGGTGGCGCCGGCGGTCTTGGCGTCGATCGCCGTGCCGCGGAGGAACGACAGTGCGTACTGCAGCTGCTTGTCCTTCTCCGGCTCCTTCGGCACGTAGGCCGATGAGCCCGACACTTCCTTGACCTCTTTGCCGTCCTCGCTGTTGCCATTCTCCGGGTTGCGGAGGTGGCCACGCAGGCTCGCCTCGCCGCGCTGAGATTCGGCGACGCTTTCCGCCTTCTTCTTCAGCTCGTCCGGCAGGTCCTGCTCGACGATGATGTCCGGATCAATGCCCTTGGCCTGGATCGAGCGGTTCGACGGCGTGTAGTAACGCGCCGTCGTCAGCCGGATCGCCCCATTGGCGCCGAGCGGGATGATGGTCTGCACCGAGCCTTTGCCGAACGACCGCGTGCCGACCACGGTGGCGCGCTTGTGGTCCTGCAGAGCGCCGGCGACGATCTCCGATGCCGAGGCCGACCCGCCGTTGATCAGGACGACAATCTTCTTGCCGTCGGTCAGATCACCCGGATGTGCCTGGGCCCGCTGCGTCTCCTCGTTGTTGCGGCCCTTGGTCAGCACCACGGCGCCGCGCTCCAGGAAGTCGTCGGAGACCGCGATGGCCTGGTCGAGCAGGCCGCCCGGGTTGTTGCGCAGGTCGATAACGTAGCCCTTGAGGTCCTTGCCGATCGTCTTCTTGGCGTTCTCGATGGCCTTGACCAGGTTGGTGTGCGTCTGCTCGTTGAAGGTGGTGATCTTGATGTAGGCGACGTCCTTCTCGTTGTTCGCCTTCACCGCGTTGATGCGGATGATGTCGCGCGTGACCTTCACGTCGAACGGATCGTCGACGCCCTTGCGCACGATGGTGAGGCTGATCGGCGTGTTGACCGGGCCGCGCATCTTCTCGACCGCCTGCTCCAGCGTCAGGCCGACGATCTGCTCGCCGTCGAGGTGGGTGATGAGGTCGTTCGCCTGCAGGCCCGCCTTGGAAGCCGGCGTATCGTCGATCGGCGAGACGACCTTCACGACGCCGTTCTCCATCGTGACCTCGATGCCGAGGCCGCCGAACTCGCCGCGCGTCTGCACCTGCATGTCGCGGTAGTTCTTGGGGCTGAGGTAGGACGAGTGCGGGTCGAGGGCGGACAGCATGCCGTTGATTGCCGACTCGATCAGCATCGTGTCGTCCGGCTTCTCGACGTAGTCGGAGCGGACCCGCTCGAGAACGTCGCCGAACAGATCGAGCTGTCGAAAGAGCTCAGAGTTTTCGGTGGTAGCCGAATACGTGCGCGTGACGTTCAACAGCGTGGTGGCGCCGGCGAGGCCGGTCATCAAGAGGAACGTCCAGAATGCGAATTCTGTCTTGCGCATTATCCTTGCACCTTTCGATGCCCCGCCACCCACCATGGGTCGGGGTCTACGGGCCGTCCATCCTTACGAAACTCGACGTAGAGGACGGGGGCGTTGTTAGTGGCAGCGGGTTGGGGCTTTTGCGACCAACCGCTCATGGTACCGACCGGTTCGGCAGCGAGAACGAATTGGCCTGGTTGGACATCGATCTGCGAGAGGCCCGCGAGCAGGATATGATAGCCGCCGCCAGCGTTGATGATCAAGAGTTGGCCATAGCTACGAAATTCACCAGCGTAAACGATCCAACCATCGCATGGTGACGTGACTTGGGCACCTTGGCGCGTTTCGAGCACAATACCCTTTGATTGGCCGCCGAACTGCGTCTTTTCGCCAAAGCTCAAGACCTGGCGTCCTTGCGCCGGGGTCGGAAGCCGCCCGGTAGCGTCGGAAAAGGCGATTTCAGGCTTGATTCTGCCTGGGCTTCCGAGTGTCGCACCCGGGCTCAGCTCGACGACATTGACACCTTTGGATGTTGACGGAGCCATCGAAGGGGCCGCCGGCCCGGCGCCGGGGAGTGGCGGTTTTTGGTTATCGGGTAAGGCGGCAGGTGAATTCGGTGCAATGTTCGGCGGCGGCGATTGCGGGGGGGAAGATGAATTCGGCGTAATGTTCGCCGCTGTTTGCTTCTGCTGCTGCTCGTCGTAGGCGCCGAGACCGGTGTTGGTCTTCACTGCCTTGTCGAGCTGCGTGATCAGCTCGTTCAAGTCCTTCACGTTGCGCGAGATGTCGACGGCCGCCGTGCGCATGCGCTTCAGCTCGGACTGGCGCTCGTCGAGCGTGACCCGCTTTTCCTCCATCAGGCCTGACAGCCGCGTGCGGCCGTCGTTGAGGCGCGTCATCTCGGTCCGCAGCTGATCGCGCTGCGTGCGGATCTCGGTCATCACGCGCACGAGTTCGTTGAGGCGCAAGGTGAGCGCCTTCGCCTGGTTGCCGAGCTCGGGGAAGGCGGCGGACAAGAGCATGGCGCTGCGCACCATCTCGAGCGCGTCCTCGCGTTGGGTGATCAGCACCGGCGGCGGATTGCGGCCCATGCGCTGCAGGGCGGAGAGCAGCTTGGCGATCTGGTCGTTGCGCTGGTTGAGGGAACCCTTGAGGATGCGCTCCTGCTCGTCCAGCTCGCCCAGGCGCGTCTCGATAGAGGTGAGCTGGGCCTCGCTCTTCTTGATGAGGTCGGCGGTTTCGACGAGACGCGAGTTGAGGCGCTCGCGCTCGGCGGCGAGGCCCTGGACGTCGGTCTGCAGCGTCTTGGTCTTCTGCTCGACGTCTTGCAGCTCGTTGCGCTTCGACTCGAGCTTTTTCTTGGCCTCATCCGCGTTGGTCGGGGCCTGCGCAGCGACGCGGCCGGCTGAGACCATGGCAAGCAGAGCGAGGCCGGCAAGCGCACCGGCAAACAGATAGGACTTTGAGTATGTTGTCAGTCGGGACCGATCCAACGGCAATTATCCCCCTTGGTGCCGAATGGCGGCATCACCAGAGGCCGCAATTGCGGCAATTATGGCGCGCCGTTACTTGCCAACTCATTGCCCCGGCCAACGAGCCCGCAAGCCCCCGCCCGGTGCGCTGAGATACGGTTTGCTCCTTGGTGTCCAACGCCTTAAGGAATGGGCCTGGAACGGAGATCGAACGACCATGGAGACCGTGCTTTATCACCTGACCACGCTCGCCGTCGTGGCCGTGGTGTTGGTGCTGTTCCTCGGACTGTGGAACCTGTCGCGCGGCAAAAGCCCGAACACCAGCCAAAAGCTGATGCGCTGGCGCGTCGGCCTGCAGGCGCTCGCCATAGCCATCATCCTGCTCTACGTCGCCGTCCATAACTATTCTTGACGCCCATCTGCCGGCTGCCCGAAGCGCGCCGGATTGCGATATGCTGCATCAGGTTTCACTGGAAGCAACGCGCATGGTCGTACTCAGCAAAATCTACACCCGCACCGGCGATAAGGGCACCACGGCGCTGGGCAGCGGCGAACGCGTACCGAAGCATTCCCTGCGCATCGACGCCTACGGTACGGTCGACGAGACCAACGCCAGCATCGGCATGGTGCGGCTGCACCTGGGCGATGCCGACCCCAAGCTCGACGCGATGCTCCTGCGCATCCAGAACGATCTGTTCGATCTCGGTGCCGACCTATGCGTGCCCGACCGCGGTCAGAAGCTCGAGTACGAGCCGCTGCGCATGGTCGACGCGCAGGTGAAGCGGCTGGAGCAAGAAATCGACGAGATGAACGCCGAGCTGAAGCCTTTGCGCTCGTTCGTCCTGCCGGGCGGAACCCCCGCGGCTGCCGCGCTGCACATGGCGCGCACCATTTCGCGCCGCGCCGAGCGCCTGATGGTCGCGCTCGCCGGCGAGCCCAACGAGCCCGTCGGGCCGGCGGCGCTGAAATATATCAATCGGCTGTCAGATTTCCTTTTTGTTGCCAGCCGCTACGTGAATGATCGCGGCAAGAGCGATGTCCTCTGGGTTCCCGGCCAGAATCGCTAAGGCGTTGGTGCGTTTTTCAAACCTGGCAGGCGCGTCTTGTTCATTCCGCTGCGTGACGACAACTCGTTGAAGTCCATTCCCTTTCAGTACGTCACGGTCGGGTTGATCGCGGTCAACATCGTCGTCTTCCTCCTCGAGGTGAGCGGCCTCAGCCACGCGGCGGTGGCGAGCTTCGCGGTGACGCCGCGGGAGCTCTTGGGTGGCACCGCATTGCTGGCGCCGTCGTCATTCTCCGAGGACGGCTATGCGATCGGCGAGGAGGCGACGCTCCTCACCTACATGTTCTTCCACGCCGATGTGTTCCACCTCGTCGGCAACATGCTGTTCCTGTGGGTGTTCGGCGACAACGTCGAGGATGCGATGGGGCATCTGCGCTTCCTCGTTTTCTATCTGGCTTGCGGCGTGTTCGCCGCGCTGTTCCACGCCTGGATGCTGCCCGACAGCGACCTGCCGCTGATTGGCGCGAGCGGCGCCGTGGCGGGCGTCATTGCCGCCTACCTGATGCTGCACCCGAGGGTCGGCGTCTGGGTGCTCGCGTTCAAGGTCATTCCCTTGCGAATAACGGCCGGCTTGGCGCTCGGCATTTGGATTGCTCTGCAGATCGTTATGGTTGCGATGCCGGACATGGGTCCGGTCGCGTGGTGGGCGCACATCGGCGGACTGATCGCCGGTGCAGTGCTGATCCTTTTCATGCGCCGTCCGGGCGTTCCGCTGTTCGACCGGGGGATGCGGTTGGCGTAGGCGCTGACCGGCGTTTTTGCTGGCGAGACAGTAAGTTCGGCTGACGATCGGTTAATTACCGCCCAATTGACTTGCGTTCCCGGCGCCCGTAGGTTCTCATTTCGCACTTGCGAATAATCAAGAGAGGCCTGCGACCGGGGAGTTTCTCGCGCAGCACAGCGGTTTGTCATCGCGCTGCACAACAGATCCCAGACGTCGATAGACCGCCAAACAACGCTTGGAGAGCCGACGGCATGAAGATCCTGGTGCCGGTCAAACGAGTTGTCGATTTCAACGTCAAAATTCGCGTCAAGCCCGACGGCTCTGGCATCGACCTGGCCAACGTGAAGATGTCTATGAACCCCTTCGACGAGATCGCGGTCGAAGAGGCGGTGCGGCTGAAGGAGAAGGGCGGCGCCACCGAGATCGTCGTCGTTTCCATCGGGCCCGCGAAAGCGCAGGATGTGATCCGCACCGCGCTCGCCATCGGTGCCGATCGCGGCATCCTCGTCGAGACTCCCGACGTACCCGTCGAGCCGCTCGCGGTCGCCAAGATCCTGAAGGGGGTCGTCGAGGCCGAGAAGCCCGATATCGTCATCCTCGGCAAGCAGGCCATCGACGACGATTGTAACCAAACCGGACAAATGCTCGCTGCGCTGCTCGGCTGGCCGCAGGGCACGTTCGCTTCCAAGCTCACGCTCGAGAGTGGCGCCGCCGTGGTGACGCGGGAGGTCGACGGCGGCCTCGAGACGGTTCGCCTCAAGGTTCCGGCCGTGGTCACCACCGATTTGCGCCTCAACGAGCCGCGCTACCCCACGCTGCCCAACATCATGAAGGCGAAGAAGAAGCCGCTCGACACCAAGAAGCCGGACGACTTCGGCGTCGACATCGCACCCCGCTTGAAGGTCCTGAAGATCTCCGAGCCGGCGAGCCGCAAAGCCGGCGTGAAGGTCGGCAGCGTCGCCGAGCTCGTCCAAAAACTCAAAGCCGAAGCCGGGGTGCTCTGATGGCTATTCTTCTACTGGCCGAGCACACCAACGGCGCTTTGCAGGCTGCGACCGGTAAGACGGTCGCCGCGGCGAAGCAGATCGGCGGCGACATCCACGTCCTCGTCGCCGGAAGCAACGCGAAGGCGGCCGCTGATGCTGCCGCCAAGCTCTACGGCGTCAGCAAGGTGCTGCTCGCCGATGCGCCGCACTTGGAGCACGGCCTCGCCGAGGAAGCCGCGGCGCTCGTCGTCTCGCTGATGGGCAGCTACGACGCCTTCGTCGCGCCGGCGACGACCACCGGCAAGAACATCGCGCCGCGCGTCGCCGCTGCACTCGACGTGATGCAGATCTCCGACATCATCAAGGTCGTCTCCGCCGATACGTTCGAGCGGCCGATCTACGCAGGTAATGCCATCCAGACGGTGCAGTCGCCCGAGGCCAAGAAGGTCATCACGGTTCGCATCTCCGCGTTCCCGTCGGTTGCCGAGGACGGTTCGGCGGCGATTGAGAACGTCTCCCCTCCGGCGGCTGTCGGCTTGTCGACGTTCGAGAAGGCCGAGCTCACGAAGTCGGATCGGCCGGAGCTCGCCTCCGCGAAGATAATCGTCTCCGGCGGTCGCGGCCTGCAGTCGGGCGAGAACTTCAAGAAGTACCTGGAGCCGGTTGCCGACGCGATGGGCGCCGCCGTGGGTGCGTCGCGCGCCGCCGTCGACGCGGGCTACGTGCCGAACGACATGCAGGTTGGTCAAACGGGCAAGGTCGTGGCCCCCGACCTCTACATGGCGGTCGGTATCTCCGGCGCGATCCAGCATCTCGCCGGCATGAAGGATTCCAAGATCATCGTTGCGATCAACAAGGACGGCGAGGCACCCATTTTCCAGGTGGCCGATTACGGCCTCGTCGCCGATCTGTTTCAGGCCCTGCCGGAGCTTGAAGCGGAGCTGAAGAAGGCCGGCCAATAGACAAGACATAAGGGCCTCGGGGACAGAAGGACTTGGCGACATGAACGTGGCAGTCAAATCGGCAGAGAAGCCGAAAGGCGAACACAAAACGCCACAAGTCATCAAGAAGGTCGGCGTCATCGGCGCCGGTCAGATGGGTACCGGCATCGCGCATGTCATCGCGCTGGGCGGCTACTCGGTGGCGCTCAACGACCTGAAGAAAGAAAAGGTCGACGAGTCGGTGCACACCATCGAGAAGTTCATGAGGCGCCAGGCGGAGAAGGGGATCATCACCGAAGGTGACGTCAAGCCGGCTCTCAAGCGCATCAGCTACGCGCCGAATTTCGAGGCCTTCGCCGACTGCGACCTCATTATCGAGGCCGCGACCGAGGACGAGGCCATCAAGCGCAAGATTTTCGCCGACCTCTGCAAGAACCTAAAAGCAGGCACGATGCTGGCGACGAACACGTCGTCGATCTCGATCACGCGCCTGGCTTCGACGACCGACCGGCCCGAGCACTTCATCGGCATGCACTTCATGAACCCGGTGCCGCTGATGGAGCTCGTCGAGCTGATCCGCGGCATCGCCACCGACGACGACATGTTCGCGCTGACCCGCACGTTCGTCGAGAGCCTCAACAAGAAAGTCGCGGTCTCCGAGGATTTCCCCGCCTTCATCGTCAACCGCATCCTGCTGCCGATGATCAATGAGGCGGTCTACACGCTGTATGAGGGCGTCGGCACCGTCGAGGCGATCGACAAGGCGATGAAGCTCGGCGCGCACCATCCGATGGGGCCGCTGGAACTTGCCGATTTCATTGGCCTGGATACGTGTCTGTCGGTGATGCAGGTGCTCTACGAGGGCCTGTCGGATTCGAAGTACCGGCCATGCCCGCTACTCGTGAAGTACGTCGAAGCCGGATGGCTCGGTCGCAAGACGCAGCGCGGCTTTTACGACTATCGCGGCGAGAAGCCCGTCCCGACGCGCTGAAGTTCTCTTGGTGACATCAGTTGCGAAAAGCTTTGTCTACGGCGGCGTCGCGCTAGTTGATGGCCGGCGCTCGCGCCGGGCGCCCTTGGCGCCTGAGCATGGCAAGTGAAGTGGCCATGCTAAAGGCCCATTCCACACGCTGATTTGTGAAAAGAGACCGGCCGAAGCGGGTGGTGGCAAATTACCTGCCCCGGCCGATCCCAATTTCTGCGTTGTTCCTCACAGGCCCGGCCCGCGCTTTCAGTGAAGCCGGACCCGCGGGCGTCGCGTAGACCGGCGGGCGCCGAGGGTGACGCGCGCCCGCCAAGCCAAGCAATCCTCAGTTCGGCTGCACGACATTGTCGATGACGTGGATGACGCCGTTCGACTGCAGCACATTCGAGATGGTGATGCGGCCAGCGTGACCAGCCGGGTCATACACGGCGAGGTGTTTCTCGCTGGCCTTCTTGATCCACAGCGACTGACCGTTCACGGTCTTCAGCTCGGCCTTGCCGCCCATCTTGTCGACCATGTCCCAGAGGTCCTGCGCGGTCAGCTTTCCAGCGACGACGTGGTAGGTGAGGATGCCGGTCAGCTTGCCCTTGTTCTCGGGCTTCAGCAGCGTCGGGACGGTCCCGTTGGGGAGCTTCTCGAACGCGCTGTTGGTGGGCGCGAACACCGTGAATGGCCCTGGCCCCGACAGCGTGTCGACGAGACCAGCCGCCTTCACTGCGGCGACGAGCGTGGTGTGATCCTGCGAATTGACAGCGTTCTCGATGATGTTCTTCGACGGATACATCGCCGCGCCGCCGACCATCACGGTCTTTTCGGCGAACGACGGCTGCGTGAGCGACAAACCGCACACGACCGCAAGGCCAGCGGCGCCGGCGATCAGCGTCGCGGACTTCTTCAACAGGCTAATCATGGGACTTCCTCCGTTCTAGTTCGGCCCCCTCTTGCGGGGCGATGGACTAGATACGGAGGGCTGCTCGTGCGGTTTCAGCCGCGTTTTGCTTTTATTGCGGGGCCTGCAGCAGCTTGCCGCTCCACAGCACCGGCCCGGTCGGCGCGCCCGTGGGCGAGCCGCCCGGCGGCTCGAGGCTGACGGCGAGCGTCGCGTCCTCGATGACGTTCGGCGCATAGGCGGCGAGCGTCGGCGATACGGTGACCGGCTGTGCGCCGACGAGTCCCAGCGAGCGCGGCGTCTTCAGGTCATCGTGCACCAGCCATAGCTCGTAGCTCTTGCCGGGCTCGGGCTTGGCGGCGACCGCGCGGATGGTCAATTGCCGCTTGTCGAGATCGACCGACACGAGGAAGGCCGGCGACTGCGGGTCCTTCTGCAGCACGGCGACGAGCGTCCTGTCGGCTTTCGGTTGCGCAAATTCGCGCAGGCCGACGAACAGGATGAGCGACGCTGCGAGCGCCGAAGCGGCAATCGCCGCGGTGCGCCAGCGGCGCAGCCGGCGTTCCATGTTGACGACGTTGCCATCGCCACCGGCCGCGACGCGGGCTTCGATCTTTTCCCACACGCCCGCAGGCGCGTCGCGCGGCGCAACCGTCTCGGCGAGCGGTCCGAGGCGGCGCTCCCAGGCCTCGATGGCCGCGGCAAGCGCCACATCATCGCGCGCGCGCATCGCCGTCGCCGCCCGTTCGCCGGCAGGAAGCGTGCCGAGGGCGTACTCGGCGGCAAGCATGTCGATGTCTTCAGCGTCGCTCATGACCCGAGACACTTCCTGAGTTGCGCCAAGCTGCGATGCAGCCAGACTTTGATCGTTCCCACCGGATGCCCGAACCGCTGGGCGATCTCGTCGCGGCTGAGGCCCGTGTAGTAGGCGAGGAGCACGATCTCGCGGCGATCGCCTTCCAGCGCCTTTAGGCATTCGTTGAGTCGCTGCAGCTCCTCACTCTGCTGCGTAGCGGCAAGGGGATCGAGCCCCTCGGCGGCGACGTCGAGCGCCTGGGGTGCGTCCTCGATCGACACCGGCGCGCGCCGCCGGACCTCGTCGATGGCGCGGTTGCGGGCGATCGTCGCCATCCAGGCAATGGGAGAGGCTTTCGAAGCATCGAAGCTCGATGCCCGGTTCCAAATCCTGACGTAGACGTCCTGCAGCACATCCTCTGCGCGGTCCTTGGCGGGCAAGATACGCCAGACGACGCCATAGAGTTTCGCCGAGGTGGCCTGATAAAGCTCGGAAAATGCGCTCCGATCCTGCTTGGCCACGCGGGCCAGCAGGGCGACTAGATCGGCGGTCTGGCGCGGCCTCTGCATGGGCTCGGCTTTAGGAGTTGGGTTTGGGGGCCAATGTCGCGAGAAAGGCGGTCAGGTCATCCGTAGCATGATGAATGTGCTCGGGCAGCCCCCGCCATTTCTTCATCTGCTGCTGCGCCGGGTGGTCCTGGTAATCCGAGTGGACGAGCACAGTCGTCATGCCGAGCGCATGGGCCGCCTCCAAATTGTGAGGCATGTCCTCGAACATCGCAGCGTCGCTGGGCGCCACACCGTGGCGATCGGTCATGCGCTTGAAGGCGTCGGGGGAAGGCTTGGCGACGAACTCGCAGGCGGCAATATCGCAGATGTCTTCCATGAGATGCAGCACGCCGAGCTTTTCGGCGACGCGCTCGGCATGGCGGCGCGAGCCGTTGGTGAAGATGATGCGGCGGCCGGGAAGCGCCGCGAGGGCGGTCGCTAGCTCCGGCGCTTCGCTCAGGGGCGCCAGATCGATGTCGTGCACGAACTCCAGGAAGGCGTGCGGATCGATCTTGTGCAGCTGGATCAGCCCGGTGAGAGTCGTGCCGTAGTCGTGGTAGTAGCGCTTCTGCAAGTAGCGCGCGTGCTCCAAAGGCACGTCGAGATGCCGGGAGATGAACGCGCCCATGCGGTGGTCGACCTCGGCGAACAGGTTGCAGGTCGACGGGTAGAGCGTGTTGTCGAGATCGAAGATCCATACCCGCGTCGCATCGAACCCGCGCCGGGCCTTGGACGATTGTTCCGCATCAAAGCGCAGCGCCGGCGCCCTGCCGCTCTGGCGGGCAGCGCTCATTCCCTGAGCCCCTTGGCCTTGCGCCGCGCCCGGCCAAGCAAGGTGCCGACACCGTGGGCGGTGAACAGCTCGAGCAACACGCAGTGCGGCACGCGCCCGTCGATGATGACGACGGCCTCGACGCCCGCCTCGACCACCTCGATGCAGCCCTCGATCTTCGGGATCATGCCGCCTGAGATGACGCCGTCCTTAATGAGCTGGCGCGCCTCCTCGATGGTGAGCTGCGTGACGAGGTTCTTGTCCCTGTCGAGCACGCCGGCGACGTCGGTCAGCAGCAACAGGCGCTTGGCCTTCATACGCGCGGCCAGCGCGCTGGCGAAGGTGTCGGCGTTGATGTTGAGCGTCTCGCCGTCGCGACTGATGCCGACCGGGGCGATGACCGGGATCAAGTCCGACTTGGAGATGACATCGACAATGTGCGGGTTGACCTCGACGGGGTCACCTACAAAGCCGATGTCGACCGCCTTCATCAGGTTCGATTCCGGATCGGGCAGCTCGGTGATCTTCTTGGCGATCATCAGGTTGGCGTCTTTGCCGCTGATGCCGACGGCCTTGCCGCCCTGCCGGTTGATGGCCGAGACGATGTCCTTATTGATCAGCCCCGACAGAACCATCTCGACGACCTCGACGGTGGGTTTGTCGGTGACCCGCAGGCCGTGCACGAAGTCGGACGAGATATCGAGCTTCTTGAGCATGGAGGCGATCTGCGGACCGCCGCCGTGCACGACGATTGGGTTAACGCCGGACTGCTTCAGGTAGACCACGTCCTGCGCAAAGGCGTCGGCAAGCGCCGCGTCGCCCATCGCGTTGCCGCCGAACTTGATGACCACCGTCTGCTCGTCGTAGCGGATGAGGTGCGGCAGCGCCTCGGCCAGGATGCGCGCCTGCACATGCGGTGACGGCTCGGGCTCGTTGGCCGCTGGGGCACTTAGCGGCGTCGTGATCGGCTTCATATTCCTGGCCTAGTTTCTCATTCTTCCGGCTGCGGGCCGGGATCCGACAATGTACGCCTGCACAACTGAAGGCCAGCTCTTACACCTCCGGGAGCCGCGTCGCCAAGTCCCCAGGCCTTTAAGCTCAAGCTGTTAAGAGCCGTGACGGCAAGCCGCCAAAAAGCAACGGAATTCGCCCACATTCGGCTGGTAAAAAGCCGTCTTAAGTGCGCTATTCAACTCAACCGGATGCGCCACGTCGCGCACGCCGGCGCCGCTGCTGACTTCGAGGAAGTTCGTTCATGATCGCCGACGGCTTGAGCCGCATTGCCATGTCATCCGGGCTCGCGGCCTCGCTGGCGCGGGCGAGCGACTATGCTCGCAACCAGGGGCATGCCGAGGTGACGCTCGAGCACATGCTGCTGGCTCTCTGCGACGATCCCGACGCGGTGCTGGTGCTGGCGGCGAGCAACGTCAACGTCGCGGAGCTTACGGCCGAGGTCGATGGCAGGCTCGCAGTCCTGCCGGTGCGATCGCCGGGTCAGACCGGCGAACTCGCAGTTGCCGCCGACTTCCGCCGCATCCTGGAGGCCGCCGCCGCCGCCGCACGCGGCGGACGCCGGCGCGAAATCAACGGTGCCATCGTACTGGCGGCAATCGTCGGCGACGGCAAGAGCGGCGCCGCGCAGGTGCTCAGCGCGTTGGGGCTCACGTTCGAGGGCGCCATCCGCGCGCTACAGAGCAAGCCTTCTGAGTCGTCGCCTGCTGCCGCCCAGTCGTCGAGACCAGTTCCGGCGCCCGATGCCGAAGCGATCCTCGCCGGGGCGCGCGAGCGCGTGCAGTCGCGCACCGGCATGCCCGCGCGGCGCGAGACGACACAGCCCCCGGGTGCTGGGCAAGAGCAATATCCTGAGCCCGAGCAGGATCGTGACCTGTCGGACTACAGTTACGAGCCGCCAGCCCAACGGGCACTTCCGCCACCCGATCCAGCGCGCTACGAGCCCGAGCCGCAGCATCCGGCGGCCTACGAACCTGCGCACGCCGAGCAGCACTATGAGCTCGAGGTGGAGCAGGCTCCGGCATATGAGCATCAGGCGCCCTTTCAGCCGTCAGCGCCCGTGCAAGCGGATCACTACGCCGAGCATGCTTCACCCGCATTCGAGCTTCAGCCGGGCCCCGAGGAATATGTCGGGTTCGAACCGCCCCGGCCCGCCTCGGCGCCGTTTCCGCCGCCCATTCCGGCGCCCGCGCCCCACGACAGCTGGGCGCCGCCCCCCTCGCCTGCACCGGCGCCCCCGCGCCGTTTTGCCGACCGCGTGGCGCAGCCGCCTATGCCGCCTCCACCGCCCCCCATGCCATCGCCATTCGGTGGCGAGGCTCGCCCCAGTCCCCCGCCGCTGGCGCCGTGGCCTGAGGACAACGCCGCGCCGCCGATGCCCATGGGCGTGGGATCGGGCGGGCGCGGGGCGCCGCCAGCGCAAGCTGCACCTGGCGCCGGGTTCCATCTGGATCGCCGCGGCGCCCCGGCCGTGGCATCGCAAGTGCGGCCGGGCAACGCCGGCGCACGCCCGGTCACGCCGCGCGCCGAGATCGGGCAGCTCGTCGAGAATATCCCGCGCTCCATGCGCGTCGCTGTCGCCGCGATGATCGAGGTGCGCGTCGCGCGCGCCGACGTCCAGGCGTTGGCCGAAGGGCTGCAGGGCGGCGGCGCTGCCTACCAGCACGAGGTGATGGTGACGAAGGCCATGTCGGTGCGCCTGCGCGCCCCCGACGGCGGTTTCTTCATCGAGACGGCATCGCCCGAGACGCAGTGGATCGAAAAGGCGATGTTGCTGTCGGCCGATGATTTCGCCAGCTGGCGCTGGCACGTGACGCCGCGCGAGCCGGGCCGCAAGCGCTTGCAGCTCATCATCTCGGCACGCACGGTGAGCGCCGATGGGCTCGCGGCCGAGACAGCGCTGCCCGACCAGGTGATCACGGTGCGCGTGCGCACCAACTACGCGAGGGTCGCCGGCCGCTGGGTTGGTTGGGGTGTTGCCGCCGTCGCCGGTGGCCTGCTCGCCAAGTTCGGCGAGGGCGCGTTCGATGCGGTCGGGCGCATGCTAACGGGTTAGCGCGCAGGGCTAGCGATGGTCGGCGAGGATGCCGGCAATGGTCGCGCGCAGCTCGTCGACGCCGAGGCCCTTCTCCGCCGAGGTCACGATGACATGCGGGAACGCCGCCGGATGCTTGGCGATCGCCTTCGCCGTCGCCTCGGTCACGGCTTCGAGCTCATGCGGCTTGATCTTGTCCGCCTTGGTCAGCACCACCTGATAGGTCACTGCGGCTTCGTCGAGGATGTCGGCGACCTGCTGATCGGTTGGCTTCAGCCCGTGCCGCGCATCGATAAGCAGGAATACGCGGGCAAGCGTGGTGCGGCCTCGGAGATAGTCGGTGACGAGCTCGCCCCACGCGGCGACCTTGTCGACCGGCGCCTTGGCGTAGCCGTATCCGGGCATGTCGACGATGAAGAGCGGATCGGCGTCGCTCCGGAAATAGTTGAGCTCCTGGGTGCGCCCCGGGGTGTTGGAAGTGCGCGCCAGGCCTCCTTGGCGCACCAGCGCGTTGATGAGGCTCGACTTGCCGACGTTGGAGCGGCCGGCAAAGGCGATCTCCGGCCGGTCGGCCGGCGGCAGGAATTCGAGCGCCGGCGCGCTCTTCAAAAGCTGCCAGCGCCGCTCGAATAGGCGGTCGCCGGCGGCGAGCATGGTTTTGTCGACCTCAGTCATCTTCGCCGCCTTTGGCGTGCGGGAGCTACTCGCTCTTTTCCTTGCCGTTGCGCCGTCGCTTTATCGCGTCGGCGCCGCGCCCAGCCATCGAGGCCACAGGTTTGAACTGGCGCGAGAGATTGCCCATGAGGTGAATGTCCGCCCCCTGTCTGCGCATGATGTAGTACTGCTGCGCCAGGGACAGCGTGTTGCTCCACGCCCAGTAGATCACGAGACCGGCCGGGAACGCCGCCAGCAGGAACGTGAATACGATCGGCATCCAGTTGAAGATCTGCTGCTGGACGGGATCGGGCTGCTGCGGGTTCAGCTGCATCTGCAGCCACATGGTGGCGCCCATGACCAGCGGCCACACACCGACCATGAGGAGGTGCCCGATTACCGGAACCTGCGATGGGTCCCACGGGATCAGACCGAACAGGTTAAAGACGGTCGTGGGGTCGGGCGCCGAGAGATCCTTGATCCAGCCGAAGAACGGCGCGTGGCGCATGTCGATGGTGATGTAGAGCACCTTGTACAGCGCGAAGAACACGGGGATCTGCAGAAGGATCGGCAAGCAGCCGGCGACGGGGTTCACCTTTTCGCGCTTATAGAGCTCCATCAGCTCGGATTGCTGCCTGACCTTGTCGTCCTTGTAGCGCTCGCGCAGCTGCTCCATCTGCGGCTGCAGCTTCTTCATCTTCGCCATCGAGGCGTATTGCTTGTTGGCGAGCGGGAAGAAGAAGAGCCGCACGATCACGGTGAGGATGAGGATCGTCACGCCGAAGTTATGGACGTGCGAGTTGATCGCCTCCATCAGGCGGAATAGCGGCTTGGTGATGAAGAAGAACCAGCCCCAGTCGATCAGCAGGTCGAACTGCTGGATGCCGGTGTTCTGATAGGCCTGCAGGATCTGCATCTGCTTGGCGCCGGCGAAGAGCTGCGACTCCACTTTGACGGTGGCACCCGGCGCCACGCTGATCGCGTCGCGCATGTAGTCGGCTTGGTAGGAGGGCTGCTCGGACGGCAGCTTCGGAGGCTGCGCCGTGAACGTGGCGCGGTACTGGGCGGTCTGATCGGGAATGACCGTCGCCGCCCAATACTTGTCGGTGAAGCCGAGCCAGCCACCGGTCGCGGGCTCGAAGGCGTGCAGCGGCTTATCGAGCGCATCGGCATATTTGGCGCGCTGCTCGCCCTGGGCACCGATCACCCCGATCAGACCCTCGTGCAGGATCCAGTTGTTCTCGATCTTGGGCGTGCCGTAGCGGTGCACGCGCGCATAGGGTGCGAGTGAGACGGCGCCCTGCGAGCGGTTCTCGACCTCCTCGACGACCTTGAACATGTAATCGTCGTCGACCGAGATCGTGCGCTTGAAGAGGACTCCCTGGCCGTTGTCCCAAGTGAGGGTCACGGGCGTTGCCGGTGTCAGCGTGCCCGAGCCCTGCCACAGCGCGTCGCGGTCGGGGACCTTGAGGTTCGAGCCGGCCGCCGGCACCCAGCCGAATTCGGCGAAGTAGGGATGCGCGCTGTCGTTGGGCGACAGCAGCACGACGTTGGGGCTCTTCGGGTCGACGGTCACGTGATACTTGGCGAGCACGACATCGTCGAAGCGCCCGCTGCGCAGCGCGATGGAGCCTTTCATGGAAGGCGTGTCGATGGTAAGCCGCGGCGAGGTCTTGATCGCATCTTCGCTGGCGGTGCTGGCGGCGGGCGGAGCTCCCGGCGTCGCGGAGCTGGGGGCCGCCGACTTCGGCGCCTCCTTGCTCGAGCCCGGCTGCTGCGTCAGCTCCTGCTGGGCTTTGAGGCGCGCCTGCTCGTCGCGCAGCTTCGGACCGGCGTAGAAAAGCTGCCACCCGAGCAACACCGCCATGGACAGGATGACGGCGAGCAGCAGGTTTCGTTGTTGATCGGGATCTTGCTGCATTATTGCCTCAGCGCCCTTCGCCCTGCCCCAGGAAGTTGCCCGCCGTGATGTCGAACGCACGCGGGGCGCTCAATGCGGAGCCTGTGGCAATACTCCGACGGCAACCATTCGCATAGCTGGAAATCATGCGCTTTTCTGCCCCCGGCGCTTTTGCCCCGGGGCTTGATGAACGCGGATAAGAGCCTGGTCCAGGTCGGCTTTGAGATCGGTGAAGGTCCGCACGGCAGCAGCGGTGCGCGCGATCAGCACGTAGTCGTAGCCGGGATGGACCTGGTCGGCCTTGAGCGCCGCCGTCAACGCCCTGAGGCGCCGGCGCACCCGGTTGCGCAGGACCGCGCCGCCGACCTTCTTGGAAACGGTGTATCCGAAGCGCGCCGGGGCTTCCCCCTCCGCGACATTCTGTCGGCTGCGGGCCTCCAAAACGAAAGCGGTCGCGCTCCAGCGCCGGCCGCCCCGGACCCATAAGAACTCGCTGCGTTTTTTCAGGGTAGCCACGGCGCAACATCCCTGCCCGTAAAGGGCTGCGCCCGGCACTGGCCGACGGGGAGCCTATGCCCACCCGATCTCAGGCCGACAGGCGCTTACGGCCCTTGGCGCGGCGGCGATTGAGTACGCGAACGCCGCCCGTGGTCTGCATCCGCTTACGAAACCCGTGGCGACGCTTGCGGACGAGCCGGCTCGGTTGATAAGTGCGCTTCACGATACTGCTCCAGTGCCCGTCGCAAATAGGGCCGCCTGCCAACCAATCGCCGTCGGCGCGAGCCCATAGCTTCTCAAGGATTGGCGGGCTTATACGGGCTGGACGCGGGCAAGTCAACGCGTGCCAAGCCCAGATAATCCACGGCTGCGAACGCCAAGATTGGTGCGTCAGTGCGCCGGAAGTGGCAAACCAGATTAACCGCTCGGTGCGGGCGCGTTTAGCCCGCACCAATCCCGGTAAATGGGGGCCAGCAGACGACATGGAGCATGGCAATGCCGGCATCTAAGGCGAACGCACAGCCGTCCGCTGCCGGCGGCGACACCGACAGCGAGCACATCGCGGCCGATATCTGCGTCATTGGCGCCGGCCCCGGGGGGCTGGCCGTCGCGACTGGAGCCGCCGCGTTCGGGCGTAGCGTGGTGCTGATCGAGAGAAACAACTTCGGCGGCGACGTGCTGCATTCCGGATGCATCCCGTCGCGGGCCCTGGCGGCGGTGGCCAATCGCGCGCACGCCATGCGCTCGGCAGGCGCACTGGGCATTGCCGCGCGCGAGCCGGAGATCGATCTGCGCGCGGTCAGCGCCCACGTCGCCGGCGTCATCGCCGGGGTCGCACCGAACTTCGCGGCCGAGCGCTTCACCGGGCTGGGGGTCCGCGTCATCCATGCCGCGGCGCGCTTCATCAACAAGAAGACCGTGGTGGCTGGCGACTATCGCATCAAGGCGCGCCGCTTCGTCATCGCCACCGGCTCGGCGCCGCTAATCCCGGCGATCCCGGGGCTCGACGGCGTGCCCTACTTCACCAACGAGACGATCTTCACCAACCAGGAGCGGCTGCACAGTCTGATCGTTATCGGCGGCGGATCTGCAGGCCTCGAGCTGGCGCAGACGTACAGCCGCCTCGGCTCGCGCGTGATGGTGCTGGTGGCTGGAAAGGCCCTGGCCGACGAGGACCCGGAGCTGGCCGCGTTCGTGCTCGAGCAGCTCGGCGAGGAAGGCATCAGCATCCACCAGGATACGACGGTCGACAGCGTCGAGGGCGGTCTCGGCCGGGTGCGCGTCAACGTCAGCGTCGGTGGCGAGAAGCACGTCGTCGAAGGCAGCCACCTTTTGATTGCTGCGGGGCGCCGACCCTCGACGTCGGACCTCGGCCTGGAGGTCGCGGGCATCCGCTACGACGAGCGGGGTATCAAGGTCGATGCGGGACTGAAGACATCGAACCGGCGGGTGTTCGCGATCGGCGATGCCGCGGGCGGGCCGTCCTATGCGCAGGTCGCCGACTACCACGCCAGCATCGTTTTACGCCGCGCGCTGTTCCACTATCCGGCAAGGGTCGATGCACGGCTCATCGCGCGGGCCACGTTTACGGACCCCGAGCTCGCCTACGTGGGGCTTTCCGAGGCCGAGGCGGTCAAGCACGCCAAGAAGATCGGCGTGCTGCGCTGGCCCTACCGGGAGAACGACCGCGCCCAGGCGGAGCGCAAGACCACCGGCCATGTGAAGGTGGTGACGAGCCGGGACGGCCAGATATTGGGGGCCGGAATCGTCGGGGCGGAGGCTGGGGAGCTGATCCAGCTGTGGTCGCTCGCCATCGCCAAGGGCCTAAACATCAAGGATATGTCGAGCTGGGTGGCGCCCTACCCGACGCTATCGGAGATGAACAAAAAGCTCGGCTACAGCTACTATGCGACCAAGTCCGCAAGCCCCACATTACGCAAGGTTATAAACTTCCTTGCTAGATTTGGATGAGGGACAGGAGCGAAAGGAAGCGCGTGCTCCGCGATAACAAAAACGATGCGCGGCAGCTGACCTTCGCCGATTGGTGGCGACGCGTTCGCGTTCCCCAATGGGCGGCGAAATATCAGGCCAGTTGGCGCGACCTCGGCCTCCCTTCCAAGCTTCTGATGTTGACGGCCGCATTCGTGATGCTGGCCGAGGTGCTGATCTTCCTGCCCTCGATTTCGACCTTCCGCGTCGACTGGCTGAACGAACGCCTCACCGCGGCGCAACTCGCAACGCTTGCGGCCGAGGGCTTTCCCGGCGGCGACGTACCCTCGGGTCTCAGAGCCGAGATGCTGCGCACCGCGCAGGTGAAGGCTATCGCCTCGCGCCGGCAGGGCGTCCGCCGCCTGGTGCTGCCGGTCGATCCGCAGATGACGATCGACCAGCACTACGATCTGCGCCAACGCCCCGAGAGCTGGCTCGACAGCGTCGCGTTGCGCTTCGAGCAGATTGGCGATGCGATTGCCGTGTTCTTCGCGCCGAACGGGCGCACCATCCGCGTGCTCGGCAGCATCGGCGACGATCCGGACGACCTCGTCGAGATCGTCATGCCGGAAGCCCCGCTGAAGGCCGCGCTCAATTCGTATGCCCTGAACATCCTCGGCGTCTCCATCGTCATCTCGCTGGCGACGGCGGCGCTCGTCTACTTCGCGATCAGCCGGCTGCTAGTTCGGCCCGTTATGCGCATCACCCACGCCATGGTGCGCTTCCGCCAGGACCCGGAAGATCCATCGCGCATCATCGTGCCGTCGAGCCGCCACGACGAGATCGGCGTTGCCGAGCGGGAGCTGGGCGAGATGCAGCGGCAGCTGTCGGGCACGCTCCTGCAGAAAACGCGGCTGGCGCAGCTCGGCTTGGCGGTGAGCAAGATCAACCACGACCTGCGCGGCATGCTGGCCAACGCGCAATTGCTGTCCGACCGCCTGACGGCCATCCCCGATCCCACTGTGCAGCGCTTTGCGCCCAAGCTCATCGCCTCGCTCGACCGCGCCATCAACTTCTGCAACGACACGCTGCGTTTCGGCCGCGCCGAGGAAGCGGCGCCGCGCCGCGAGCTGCTGCCGTTGAAGCCTCTCGCCGAGGAGGTGGGCGAGGCACTGGGGCTGCCGCGCGAGGGCAGCATCGACTGGGTGCTGGAGATGGACGACACGCTGCGCATCGACGCCGACCGCGATCATCTTTTCCGCATCCTCAGCAATCTTTCCCGCAACGCCATCGAGGCGATCGAGGGCGCGCCGGGATCGCCGCACGGCGAGGTCCGCATCAAGGCGTGGCGCGAGGGTCGACGCGTGTTCGTCGACGTGCGCGACACGGGCCCCGGCGTCCCGCAGAAGGCGCGCGATCATCTTTTCGAAGCGTTTACCGGGTCGCAGCGCAAAGGTGGCACTGGCCTCGGCCTCGCCATCGCCGCGGAAATCATCGGCGTCCATGGCGGGCATATCCGGCTGCTCGACACGCCGAAAGGTGCGACATTCCAGTTCGAAATCCCCGATCGTGGCGCGCACCACGGGCACGAGGAGCCCGGCACCGCGCGGCTTTCCCGGCCCCCGGCGGACGATCTTGCGTAGCGGGCGCAAGGCACTTGCGCAGCGGGGCATCAGCCATTAGTAGTGGCGAGCTTCGGTGTGGCATCGCTCATCGAACGCCTTGGTTTCTGCGTCTCCGTGAAAAACGCAGGCAAGCGCCCGTAGCTCAGCTGGATAGAGCATCAGACTACGAATCTGAGGGTCGGACGTTCGAATCGTTCCGGGCGCGCCACTTTCTTAGTATCTCCACCGGCTTTTCCGGTGTGCAGCGCAGCTTCCAAGTTCTTTCGCAACTTGCGCCGATGATCTTCGAGCTTGCGCCGTGGCTCGCGGCTCGGCCTATTCTTTGCGCTCACTGAGTCTCGACCGCAGCGTCTGAGTTCCCCCCAGATGGAATGGAGTCGCCGACCATGAGTGAGCAAGATGACACTCAACGGCGTGAGTACGAAGAGCGACTTCAGCGGCGCCTGAAAATTCTAAAAGACGAGTTTGAAGCCGGAAAGATCGTCATCGCGCCCGGACTACAGGTCATTGAAAGTCTGAAGGCCGTCCGGTACGCAGCAGACGGAACCATAGATTTGAGTACGGTAGACGGCTTGGTCCGGTCTATGGCGCTAATGGCCGAACACATCCATGAGCGAGGCGAAGCCAAGAAGGCTGCCTCGCTACGTGAGATTCAAGAGCTGTACTTCAACTTCCTCTACCTCAACTTCAAACCTTACTTCGAGACAATGCTTAAGGGGAAGCTTACCCCGCACGAGGCTGGCTTGGCCATCTCACGGAGTGAGCAATCTCGCAAAGAGTTCCTCAGGGCGCTCCCAGACTTCATGGAAGCGATCGAAGGGTTCTGGGCCGGTATGGCCGGCGCCTTGCACGCTCACTTGGAAGACATGCACGGAACGATGAAGTGCTCCTACGGCGGAGACATATTTCCTTCGCACGCTGAGAACATTGCTTCCAAATGCGGCCTCTATGCAGACACCATCATTCTCCCCGACCCCTTCCTGCGCTCCCGAGAGATTTTCGCGAACTGGAGTGAGGAAAAATCTGTCTACTACCTTGTAAAGAATGCCATGAACGTTCTCCAGTATCGCGAACTCGCGCTGGCGAATGTCGAGCCTCCGATTGTTGTCATCTCGCCTGATTATAGCGAGCTGGTGCGAAACGAGAAAAAGTTCGTCGGTCTTGTGTCCGAAAGCGACTGCTTGGCTCACGCATCGAGGATTTTTGGCCGCAAGTTTGAATCGATGGACTCGTTGATGGAATATGCGGAACACTTTGATACTTTGGACACCTTGCTTCCCGAAATCAAAGACCCGCGTCGCGTGCTGTTCGATGCAGAACTGAAGGGGGGAGCGCGCGAGCACATCACATCAATGCTAGACGATCCCAGCTCGGCGCTGCTGAAGTCGAAACATCCTGGTGTGGTTGTGGCTGCCTCTGCATTTGGTCGGATGGCTCAGGCGAACGACTTACTTATCAAGTCCCGCCGCCTTGGAGCCACGCCCGTTATCGATGCGCCGACATCATGGCAGTACTTCGTTTGGAAGCTTGAATACGATGCCGACCGTGCAAGCGAGGGTGCGCCGCAAACTGATGACTTGCACGTTCTTCGGGCGTTGGAGTCGTTATCACACACCGATATGGAGTGGCTCGGCAAGGTACCGCCGCGGGCGCTTATTGAACTTCGTGAAAGCGGCGCGTTGGCCGAGATTCGCTCCATCATGGCGGCGGGCGTAAAAGAAGTTGCCGAAGCGAGACCAGACAATTTTTTCAGGTCGAAGGATCGAGTGTTCGAAAACCTTGAGAGGGCTCTCGACGTGCATCAGGGCCAGCTAGATGCTCTTCGCGCCAAAACTTGGAAGTTTGCTGGCAAGGACATCGGGACTTGGGTCGTTACGGGCACCGTTGCAGTTAGCGCCGCACTGACAGGGTACCCTATCTTCGCATTAGCCGCGCTCGCCGTTGACCAAGTCGTTGACGTGCCAAAGCTCAAAGATATTCCAGAATCGATCAAGGAACTCGCCAAAGAAAGTAAGAAGCTGCGTCAGTCCCCAGTGGGATTGCTGTTTAGCTATAGGAAAATGGCCGAGCGATAATGACGGATCGTTGGGTGATCACAAAACCCTACCGTCTTGATTCACCGTGCGCCTAGCCGCGCGCCGGGACGACGTCGACGCCGACGTGGACCGAGTGGTCGCTGCCGCCCAGGAGGATGCCGCTGATCGGGCTGACGTCGTCGTAGTCGCGGCCGTAGGCGATGGTGATGTGCTCGTCGCGCGGCATGAGGCCGTTGGTCGGATCGAAATCCACCCAACCAAAGTCCGGCGACCACACCGAGATCCAGGCGTGCGAGGCGTCGGCGCCGGTAAGCCGCGTCACGCCCGGCGGCGGGCGCGTGAGGATGTAGCCGCTGACGTAGCGCGCCGAGATCCGCATGGCGCGCAGGCAGGCGAGCGCCAGATGGGAGAAATCCTGGCAGACCCCGCGGCGCTGCTGCAGCACCTGCGTGACCGGCGTCGAGACGTCGGTCGCCGTCGGGTCGAACGTGAAGTCGTCGTAGATGCGCTCGACGAGATCCCAGGCGGCCTCGAGAACCGAGCGGCCGGGCTTGAATGACGGCCCCGCGTAGGCGGCGATGTCGGGCGTCGGATAGGTGTTCTTCGAGGCGCACGCGTAGCGGGCGACATCCAGATCGAGGCCGGCGCGCGGATTTGCAATTCGCTTGGCGACCTCTTCCCATGCCGGGGCGGCGGCGCGGTCGACTTTCTTCGGCGCGGTGACGCCGATGGTGCTGCGCGCCTGGACGATGAGCTCGGTATGATCCTGCTCGATGTCGAACAGCACGACGCGGTTGCCGAAATAGTCTTCGCGTTCGGTGCGGATCGTCGGCGCCGGCTCGATCAGCAGCGTGTGCCCCTTGATGCGCTGGCGCTCGACCGCGCGGGGCGACATGTGAACGACGTGCTGGCTCTGCGCGACGGGCGTCGAGTAGCGGAAGGTCGTGCGGTGGCTGACGTCGTAGATCATGGCTTCGGCTCTAGTGCCCCCATTCCGAAGTTCGCCGAAGTTCGCTGCTGGGGGAGAGAGCGAACTTCGGAATGCTAAGGGGCACTATAATCATGGTCTCGCTAGTGTGATTCAGATCGAGAAATTCGCTCGGTACCTTGCCGCTGTCGATGGCGAATTTCTCGATCATCACACTAGCCGCGTATGCACCCGGTGCGGCTGTTCCTCGAGTAGGTTGAAGTAGTGCCGCTCGATGGCAGTGGTGAGCTGCGGCAGCAGCTCCAGCTGGTTGCGCAAAGCGTTCTGCAGCTCGGCGCGCGACGCGTCCGCGGCGAAGCTTTCGACGTTGGCGAGACGGATCGACGTCAGCATGGCGAGGATGATGCGACGCTCGTCCGCGAGGCTCGTGCCCTGGTTGGACTGTGGCAACGACGACAGGTGCTGCGAAATGCTGGCGAGCTGGTAGGCGAGGCTGCGCGGGTTCGTCTCGTCGAGCATCAGCAGGTCGAGCACCAGCGCCAGCACCGGATCGAGCCGGTAGCGGGAGCGGAAGGTGATGAAGCTGTCGGCGACCTCGAGGAGGAAGAACAGGCGGCCCGTCTCCTCCTCGCGTTCGAGCGGCCGGCCGAACAGCCAGAGGATCGCTTCGCTCATGTTGCCGGCGCGCTCGATGCGGCGCCCCATGTCCATGAACGACCAACCTTTGTTGCGCGTCATGTTCTCGTGCATCAGCCCGTTGAAGGCGGCGAGCCAGCCGAGCCCGTCCTCGATCAGATCGAGCAGCGTTTCAGGTGATGCCGAGAGCAGGTCGCGGCGCCAGTCGGTGCCGGGGCGGAAGTGGCTGAGTACGCGGTAGGCTTCCAGCGAGAGGCGGTCGCGCGTCAGGTTGGCGACGCGGTAGAGCTTGTCGAGTGTGCCATCTAGGGTGCGGCGGCCGTCCTTGGCGCCGATGAGGAGGTGCACCAGGCGCTCGACGGCGGCGGCATCGTCACCGTCGCTGGGCGTGAGCGGCTCCTTGCCGTCGCGCATGGCGAGTGCTTCGAGGCACGCCCGCGCGGCGCCTTGCACCTGCGAAGGGGCGCTGTCGCCGCGCAACGGCTGCAGCGCGCTGCGCAGCACGCGCAGTATCCAGTCGGTGCGTTCGGCGTAGCGGCCGAGCCAGAACAGGTCGTCGGCGACGCGGCTCTGGATAACGCGCTGCGAGCGTTGCACGCGCGCCGTCTCGATGGTCGGCTGCCATAGGCTGCGGTGCGGCGGCACCTCGCCGTCGGCGACGATCCACACGTCGCGGGTGCGGGCTTCCGGGGCGCTGAGCCCCACGGCGAGGTTCGGCACGAGCGTCATGGCGAGGCCGCCGGGCATCACCGTGAAGCCGTCGGCGGTGGCGGCGGCGAACAGGCGGACGGCGAACGGTTGCGGCACGAGACCCTGCGGGGTGAAGGCGGGCGTGGTGCCGAAGCCGATGCGCTCCTCGGCGACCAGCATCTCGCCATGCAGCTCGATCTCCTCCTCCAAGGCGCGCCGCTGCGCCTCGGTCAGGCTCGATCCGAGACGCCCGTACTCGGCGCCGCCGGGACGGCCGGTGCCTTCTTGCGCCGGACGAATGACCATGCGGTCGAGATTGGCGATGACGTGCTGGCGGTTCGCCGCATCACCGAGCCAGTGGCGCGGCGCATCGGCGATCATCAGATCCTCGCCGAACAGGCGGCGGCAGACGTCGGGCAGGTAGGCGCCGAGCCCGCGGTTCTGCACCACCGCCGAGCCGAGCGCATTGCGCACCAGCGCCGGCGTCTTGCGGCACGCCTGCACGAGGCCGGGCGGTCCGCCATAGCGCACGGCGTCGAGTTCGAGCGGATCGGATTGGCGGCCGTCGACGCAGCGCACGATGAGGTCGATGCGCTGCAGGCCCTCCAGCGTCTTCAAGAAGATGTAGTCGCCGGCGGTACGCAGGTCGCCGCCCTCGACTAGTAGGTAGCCCAGGTAGCGCGCCAGATAGGCGTGGCTGAAATAGTCGTCGTGGTGCGGGCCGGGCGTGAGCAGCGCGATGCGCGGATCGCGGCGTCCCGTGAGCAGAGTGAGGCCGTCCTGCACTCGCTGGAAGAACGGAGCAAGGCGCAGGCTGTTCGACGCCTCGAACAGGTCGCCGGCGATGTGCGTGTGCACGACGCGGTTGGCGAGCGCATAGCCGACGCCGGCCGGCGTCTCCGTGTGATTGTCGATGACGCGCCAGCTGCCGTCCGCCTCGCGCGCCAGGTCGATGGCATAGAAATGCAGATAGCCGGCCGCGGGATTGATGCCGTGGCAGGGCGTGAGGAATGCCAGGTCGGAATTGATGAGCGCCGGAGGAATGAGCCCCTCGCGCAGCAGCCGCTGCTCGCCGTAGGCGTCCGCCAGAATGCAGTTGAGCAGCCGCGCCCGCTGGACGATGGCTTTCTCCAGCGCCTGCCATTCGCCGCTAGACAAGATCAGCGGGACGAGGTCGACCTCCCACCGCTTTCCTGGCGAGGTCGGGTCGGCAAAGATGTCGTGGGCGATGCCCATCTCGCGCACCCGCCGGTTGAGGCGGCCGGCGCGCAGGGTTTGCTCGATGGGGGACAGCCCGGAAAGCGCGGCTATAAACGGCTGCCAATGGGGGCGCACGTTGCCGGCAGCATCGACGAGCTCGTCATGGGCGCCGGTGTCGGCGCGGGCATAGTTTTGAATAAACTCGAGGTCGAGCTCGGTTGCGAGCCGCGCTTTGAGGGTCATGGCTTCGGGGTCGTGGGGGCGATGCCCCGCGGAGTGCGCATTCTAAGGCCGGTGGCTCGACGATGAGGCGGCAAGAATAGTGCTTCGCCCTTGGCCGCACCAGCGGCGGCAAGGGTCAAGGCGGCACTATCGGCGGGCCCTGTGGCCGGCGCGATTGCCCTTCCTTGGTCAGGTGCGCAGGTCGAGGGTCAGCGGATATTCGGGATTGACGGCCGGAGGGGTCGTCAACGGGCGCCCCGGGGTATGCCCCAGCAACTCGAAACGGGCGAGGCGTCGCCCCTCCGCCTCGTAGGCGTTTACGGGCGCCAGATCGAGGTTACGGCCTCCGGGGTGGGCGGAGTGATAGCGGCAGCCGCCGACCGAGCGCGCGGTCCACGTGTCCATGACGTCGAATACGAGCGGCACATGGGGCGGGATCGTGGGGTGCAGGGCCGAGGCTGGCTGCCAGGTGCGATAGCGCACGCCGGCGACCTTTTCGCCGAATGTACCGGTGCTGGCCAGCGGCAGCCCGCGGCTGTTGCAGGTGACGGCGTAGCGCCCGTTGGCGTTGTCGCGCACCGTGACCTGCAGCCGGTCGAGCGAGTTGTCGACGTAGCGCGCGGTGCCGCCGGCGGCATTCTCCTCGCCGAGCACGTGCCACGGCTCCAGCGCCTGGCGCAACTCGACGGCGACGCCCGCTGCCTCGAGCTCGCCGATGAGCGGAAAGCGAAATTCGAAGTGCGGCGCGAACCAGTCGAGCTCGACCGGCAGTCCTGCCGCCTTGAGGTCGCCGATCACCTCGGTGAAGTCGGACCACAGATAGTGCGGGAGCATGAAGCGGTCGTGCAGCGCCGTGCCCCAGCGGACCAGCTTGGCACGATAGGGGCGGTCCCAGAACATGGCGATGAAGGCGCGCATCAGGAGCTGCTGCACGACGCTCATGCGCGCGTGCGGCGGCATCTCGAAGGAGCGGAACTCGATGAGCCCGAGCCGCCCTGTCGGGCTGTCAGGCGAGTAGAGCTTATCGATGCAGATCTCGGCGCGGTGGGTGTTGCCGGTTACGTCGACAAGCAGGTGGCGGAAGATGCGATCGACGATCCACGGCGGCACGCTGCCCTGCGAGGGGTCGGGGATCTGCTTCAGCGCGATGTCCATCTCGAACAGCGCTTCGTGGCGCGCTTCGTCGAGACGCGGCGCCTGGCTGGTCGGGCCGATGAACAGGCCGGAGAACATGTACGACAGCGACGGATGGTTCTGCCAGTAGGCGATGATCGAGGCGAGCAGGTCGGGGCGCCGCAGGAACGGGCTGTCCGTCGGCGTTATGCCGCCCATGACGATGTGGTTGCCGCCTCCGGTTCCCGTGTGGCGTCCGTCGGGTAGGTATTTGTCCGCGCCCAGTCGTGTCTTGTGCGCTTCCTCGTAGACCGCGGTGGTGATGTTGACGACTTCCTTCCAGCTCGTGGCCGGATGGATGTTCACCTCGATCACGCCGGGGTCGGGCGTCACCTTGATGACGTTGATGCGCGGGTCGTTGGGGGGCGAATAGCCTTCGATGTGCACCCGCAGCTTGCTGACGGATGCGGCCTCCTCCACGGCGGCAACGAGCGCCGCGAAGTCGAGAGCGTCGGCGAGCGGCGGCAAGAACACGCACAGATGCCCGTCGCGCGGCTCGATGGCCAGCGCGGTGCGCACGGAGCCGTAGATCTCGCTGGGACCCGACGGCGGCGGCACGGGCGCGGGCCGCAAGGTGATGGCTTTGCGCTGCTGGATGAGCACATCGCGCTCGGGCAGCGGCGGCATCTCGCTCGAAGGATCGCGCGGCAGCACGTGCGGATAGTCCACCTCGGGAAGCACGGCGAGCGAACTCATCGGCAGCCGCAGACCGGCGGGGGAATCGCCCGGGGAGAGGAAGAGCTTGCCGCGCCGGGTGCCCCATCGCTCGGTCACCCAGCGGCGCCCGAGATCGGGCGATTGCCACACCTGCACGGGCAGGACGTAGCTGACCGGCTTGTCGAGCCCCTGCTCGAACACGCGCACGATGCGCGCGCGCTCCACCGGATCCTGCAACTTGTTCTCTTCCGGCGTGACGTTGAGCGGCAGCTTCTGCTCGACGAGTGCGTAGTAGCCGGGATCCTCATAGGCAGGGATACCGCTGTCGGCCGGGAGGCCGAGCTGGGTGCACAGCGCGCCCATGAGTTTCGTCGCGTCGCCGATACCGGCGTTCGCCGGCTTGTCCTCGCGGTCGATGAGAGCCGGATCACTCCACAGCGGCTCCTGGTCGCGACGCCAATAAAGCGCGAAGGCCCACCGAGGTAGCGGCTCGCCGGGATACCACTTGCCTTGGCCGAAGTGCAGCAGGCCGCCCGGCGCGAAGCGCTGCTGCAGACGGCGGATGAGGTCCTCGGCGTACGCGCGCTTGGTCGGTCCGACGGCGCCGGTCTTCCACTCGTCGCCGTCCATGTCGTCGATCGATACGAATGTCGGCTCGCCGCCCATGCTCAAGCGCACGTCGGCGCTGTCGAGGCGGACGTCGACGGCGTCGCCAGCAGCGACGATCTGCTTCCAGGTCTCCTCGGTGTAGGGGAGGGTGACGCGCGGCGACTCGAGAATGCGCTCGACGCGCATGTCGAACGCGAACGTCACCTCGGCCGGCTCGTGCGCACCTGTGATCGGCGCGGCGCTCGACGGCTGCGGCGTGGCGGCGAGCGGGATATGGCCTTCACCCGCGAGCAGCCCCGACGTTGGATCGAGGCCGATCCAACCGGCGCCGGGAAGGTAGACCTCGGCCCAAGCGTGCAGATCGGTGAAGTCCGCCTCGGCGCCGGCGGCGAGGCCGTCGAGCGGCTTCACGTCGGGGCGGAGCTGGATGAGATAGCCGGAGACGAAGCGCGCGGCAAAGCCGATGTGCCGCAGGATCTGAACCAAGAGCCAACCGGAGTCGCGGCACGAGCCGGAGGCTTTAGTGAGCGTCTCCTCCGGGGTCTGGATGCCGGGCTCGAGACGCACGCAATAGTTCACGTCGCCGCGGACTTTGCGGTTGAGGTCGGTGAGGAAGTCGATCGTGTTGGGGGCCTTGGCGGGGATCGAGTCGATAAACCGCTTGAGCAGCGGCCCGGCCGGCAGCGGTTGGAGGTATGGCGTCAGCTCGGCCTTCAGGTCGGCCTCGTAGGCGAACGGCCACTCCTTGGCGCCCTCCTCGACGAAGAAGTCGAACGGATTGATTACCGCCATGTCGGCGACGAGGTCGACGGTGACGACGAATTTGTCGGTCTTCTCCGGCAGCACCAAGCGCGCGCAGTAATTGGCGAACGGATCCTGCTGCCAATTGAGGAAGTGGACCTTCGGCTCGATGTTAAGCGAGTAGCTGAGGATGGGCGTGCGGCAATGGGGAGCCGGCCTTAGCCGGATCACCTGCGGGGCCATGCCGATCGCGCGGTCGTAGTGATAGGCGGTGCGGTGCGTGAGTGCGACGTGGAGAGGCATCAGGACCCGATCAGAATGAGCGCTCTTGTGCAGTGCAGCGCGATGACCATAGAACATCTTTCGTTGCGCACGAAGATCGGGCATTGCCTGGCAAGTGGGCGCGCTGCAACAAGATTAGGCAGTCATTACAAACGGAACGTGCGAAGGGCTGCCGCGTTAGTGGCGGCGCGAGTGCAACGGCAGGATCGAGGCTTCGGTGAAGACGTTCAAATGCGGTGCGTGCGGCAGCACCGTTTACTTTGAGAACGTGCAGTGCCTCAGGTGCGGCCACGCCCTCGGTTTCCGTCCCGATAAGCTCGAAATCCGCACGCTCGTTTCGAGCGGTGACGGCCTCTACCGCGAATACAAGAAGGGCGCAGGCGTTCGGCTGCGTTATTGCGCCAACGAGGTGCACGGCGTGTGCAACTGGCTGGTGCGCGCCGACTCGCAATCGCAGTTCTGCAGCGCGTGCGAGCTCAACCGGACCATCCCCAATCTCGCCGATCCGGCCAACGTGCTGGCCTGGGGTGTCTTCGAGCGCGCCAAGAAGCGCTTGGCCTACTCGCTGCTGCGGCTGGGCTTGCCGCTCGACGGTGCCGTCGTCGGCAAGGCGCCGCTGACCTTCGATTTCCTCAACGATGCGCTCACCGGACATCTCGATGGCGTCATCACCATCGCCGTCGGGGAGGCCGACGCTGTCGAGCGGGAGCGGCAGCGCCAGGCGATGGCCGAAGCCTATCGCTCGATGCTCGGGCACCTGCGTCACGAGAGCGGCCACTATTATTGGATGCTGCTTATCGACGGCACCAACAACATCGATCGCTTTCGGGCGCTGTTCGGCGACGAGCGCGAAGACTATGTTGCCGCGCTCGAGCGTCACCACGCGCTGGGTCCGCCAGCCGACTGGTCGCTGCGCCACGTGTCGGCCTACGCGAGTTCGCATCCTTGGGAGGATTGGGCGGAGACCTGGGCGCACTACCTGCACATGATCGATGCGCTCGATACGGCGGCGGTGCATCGCCTCGAGCCGCGGCTGGGGCGGTTCAGCTCCGGCAACGCGTGGGGGCTGCGTCCATTCGATGTCTATCGCAGCGAGAGCTTCGACGCGCTCATCAAGCGCTGGGTGCCGTTGACGCTGGCCTTGAACGACATCAACCGCAGTATGGGCCACGCCGACTTCTACCCGTTCGTCATTCCCGATGTTGCGGCGACGAAGCTGGCATTCGTGCACCGGGTGATCCGTGAGGCAATGTCGCAGTGATGAGACCGCGCGCGCTTAGTGGCCGCCGCCGCCACCTTTGCCGCCGCCGCCGAACCCGATGCCGATACCGATGCTGATGCCCGGCGAGTATGTGGCGGGCGGCCGGCGGCGGGCATACGTCTGCCGCGTCCTGCGGACCTTGCGCGCCTGACGCCGCGGAGGCTTCTCCGCCTTCTTCACCTTTGGAGTGGGCTCCTCCGCCTTGCGGACCTTCGGCTCGGGGCAGCGGCCCATCTCGATGTCGGCACGCGTGAAGACGGGTGTAGGATCGATGCCCGGCGGCGAGACGACAAACGGAAATGCGCGCTCGAAATTCACGTCGCGAGCGGCGGGCAATGCGTTCCAGGTTCCAGGGTCCTGCAACTCGCCGCCGGCGCCGATGCGCAGCAGGCGGCAAGGATCATCGAGCGACCGGCACTCGCCTCGCTCGTTGCAGGCGCGGATCGATCCTTCGTGCAGGAGCAGCCATACCGGACCGCCTTCCTCGACGTAGATGTCGAAGATCGTGCCGCGCACGGTGATCGCCGCCACGGGCGTGCGGATCGAGTAGAACGGCTTGGCGGCGACGCCGGTGATGAAGCGGAAGCCACCCTTGATGAGGTTGAGGACGATGGCGCCGTTCGGCCGGTCGGGATTGTAGACGAAGCGGTCGAGTGTCAGCCGAGACCCGGGACCGAGGGCGAGCTTCGTCTGATCGCGCAGCATGATCTCGGCGATGGAGTCCGTGCCGGCGGCGATTACCTCTTCCTGCACGACATCGTCGCCGGTCGCGAGCGTGCGCACGTCCTGCCGGAAGGCGCCGGTCACGCTATTGACGATGGCCACGGTCGAGCCGATCGCGTCGCCGGGATCGGCATGGGCGATACCCGCGGAAGCGCCGAGGCAAACGCAGAAGATCAATTGCTTGAATGACATGGCAATGCACAAATGGAAGGACGCGGACCGACAATAGGCCTCTACGCGATCTGAATCCAATCGCCGGGTTCTGAACAATGGCCAACGGTAAATTACTACGGTGGGGCGAGCCATTAGGCATTGGCGCCGCGGGTCAGCTAAGATGCGACCGATGAGACGGAAGCATGCGCCGTTGACCATCGTTCTGGTCGTCCTTGTCGGATGGACCGCGGTGTCGCCTGCGCACAGCCAAGTGAGCCGCCAGGACAAGGCCTGCGCGGATACGACGGACGCCGAAGCAGCGATCCAAGCCTGCACCCAACTGTATGAGAACCGCGGTCTCGGCAAACGCAACCGCGCCATCGCCCTCGGCAATCGTGGCGCCGCCTACAAGTCGCTGGGCCGCTACCCGGAAGCCCTCGCCGACTTCGAGCAGGCGAGCGAGCTCGATTCCGACAATCCGCAATATTATGGCCAGCGCGGTGACGTGCACATTCGCACTGGCGAGCTCGACGCGGCCATCGAGGACTTCACGACAGCGCTCAGCCACTCGTCGCGTTTCGCGTGGGGCTACCAGGGACGCGGTCGGGCCTACTTCGCCAAGGGTGACGGCGCGAAGGCGGTCGCGGACTTCAACGAGGCGCTGCGTCTTAAGCCCGGCGACTTCATCCTGCTGACGCAGCGCGGACGCGCCAGCAACCTTGCCAAGCTGTACGATCAGGCCGTCAGCGACCTGTCAAAGGCGATGAAGCATGCGAAGTTCGAAACGCTGCTGCCCAAGGAGCGCGCCGATCTCATCGCGCAGCGCAGCTTTGCCTACGTCAAGCAGCGCCGTCTCAGCGAGGCGCGCACCGATGTCGACGATGCTTTGAAGTTGGCACCGAAGTCGGCGTTTGCGATCGGCGTGGGCGGCCTCATCGACGAGGAGGATGGAAATCGCGACAACGCCAGGAGTGCGTTCAACAGGGCTCTGGCCATCGAGCCCGATTTGCAGCTGGCAAAGGCGGGGCTCGACCGGCTCGGCGGTGGAGGTCAGGTCGACGATGCCGACAAGGATCGCGAACCCGTCGCCCAGTCCGATCCCCCCAAGCCGTCGCGCGAATCGTCGGCGCGCCGCAAGGACGACGATGAGCCGCGCGACGATCCAGAAATGTGCGCCAAGTACGTTCCGGAGATTGGCCGCACCGTGAAGATCAAGTGCGACTAGCGGCTGGTCAGAAGCGGATCACTGCACCCGACAACAGCAAATCGAGATCGTCGATCGGTGCGCCGGCGACAGGGCCCGTCGCCTCGACGCCGTTGAGTTGGCGCAAAGTGAGATCGCCGGTCACGTGCTTGTAGGACAGGTAAAGGATCATCGCCGCGCTATCGATCCCCTGCGCTATGCCGGCGCCCCAGATGGCGACGCTCGATTGCCACACCGCCCAGCTGCCAACGCCCGTCGGGTTAAGCGGATCTCCCGGTCCGACCAGCAGCGCCGTCGGCGCGGCACCGCTGTAGTTGTAATACTCGCCGTAGATAGTGGTCTTGCCGAGCGAAAGGTACGGCCGCTCGATGCCAAACTGCCCCGACAGAAGCAGCTCGTGGTCGCCGACGCCGGTGTTCGCGAAGCGATCCGTGTCGTCGGCGATGCCGTCGAGCGTGTATTCGAATCCGAAGTTGGCGAAGAGGCCCGTGTCGAGATGCTTGGCGCTGACCGAGCCGAGCAGCTGACGGCAGGCGGGTGAATCGCCGCCATCGTCGAGGATGGCGATGGAACACACGCTGCGGGTCCGCGACCCCGGCACCAGCTGCAGATAGCCGATGCCGGCGCCCACATCGAAACCGTGCATCTCCTTGCGGTAGCGCAGGGCCACGTCCCAGAAGTCGGTAACGACCCAGTCGGCCGCCGCCGTGAAGCCGTTCCATGTCGGGGACACGTACTTCAGGAGCGAAAAGCCGCGTTGGCTTTCGCCCGGCTGGTCACCGCCCGCGCCGATGATGCGCCGCCAGTTCAGCAGGCTGCGCGTCAGCCGGCCATTGCTAGCCGAGCGCAAGAACATGCCGAGCCCGGTATTCTCCGGCGCCGCGTACTGGTTGAACATGGCCGTCTGCGTGACGTTGGAGTTGGCGATGCGGTCGGTGGCGGCGAAGGTGGTGCCGATAAACCCCGCGCCGAGATGCTTGTTGCGCAGGTACCAGACAGAGCTGCGCACATCGAAGTCGCGCCGCAGCACGCGGTCGTTGTCGGTCAGCTGGTTGACCAGCTTGGAGTTGGCCGCCCTGAGCCCGATGTCGATCGCGTATCCCGCCTCCCAGATCGCATCGATCGCGGCCTTGCCAACGAAACTGAACCGCGAGCGCTGGTTGTCGTTTGTGACGACGTAGGCGTTGCGCTCCGCACCGTCATCCCAGGTCATCACCGCGTTGTTGACGAGGCCGGTGACCTGCAGCGAGACCGTGCGGTTGCCCTTGCGTGCCACCATCGATTCGAGTTCGGCGACCCGCTGATCGAGGTCGCTGCAACACGAGGAGTCCTCGGCCGTCGCGCCCCCGGCCGTCGCGACAACGAGCAATGTCGCCAGGACGTGAAGCGCAAACGGCCTGCCTCGCCCCATGCTGGCCACGCTCCGATGCCCGCCGCCGCCTGATCTCTGAGCCAAGCAAAGGCCATAACTGATTCGACGCGGATGCCGGGCTGTTGCGCGGCACCGGAGATGAACGAGGCACAGCAATGATTGGGGATGTGCAACTGCCGTTTCGCATGCCGCACCCTGCGCTTTACATTTTTTTGAGCACAGCCGCGTAACCTCCAGCCCGCACACAATCCGTACAGTGAAGAGGTTGGCGCTTGGCGGTCAGGAACGTGCTCCGATCCATTGCTGCCCACCCGGGACGCAGCGCGCAGGACGCGATCCTCGCGCTCAGCGTGCTGGCGATCGTCGGCCTGCTGTCGATCGAGTTCGACCTTTTCCATTTTGCGCACCAGCTCACTGAAGCCGAGCGCCGCGTGTCGCTGGTGGAAGCCATCGCGCTGACCCTGCTACTCGGCGGCTGCATCGCCGCGTTTATCCATCGGCGCGTACGTGAGCTTCACCGGGACGCGGAAAAGCGCGCCGCGCTTGATCGCGAGATGTGCGAGCTGCGCGAGCAGGCGATGCGCGACCCATTGACCGATCTGGCCAACCGCCGCGCCGTGCTCAGCCGGCTCAACGAGTTGGACACGCGGACGGACGGCGCCCAGCATGCATTTTTCTTGCTGGATTTGAACGAGTTCAAGCAGGTCAACGATAGGTACGGGCACGCGGCGGGCGACACCGTGCTGCAGGTAGTCGCCGAGCGCTTCAGGCGTGTCGCGCGTCCGGCCGACCTGCTCGCCCGCCTGGGCGGCGACGAGTTCGGCATTCTTGCCTACGACGTCGACCGCATGGGTGCCGAGGCGGTTGGCGCCCGGTTTATCGCCGTGCTGGAGAACAAGATCTGGGTCGAGGGGGTGGGCCACGATGTCGGTGTGTCGGTCGGCGCGGTGCTCATTCCGGACGACGGCACCACCGCGAAAGAGATCATGGCCAACGCCGATATCGCCATGTACCGCGCCAAGAATGTCGACCGCTCGGCGCTGATCTTCTTCTGCGATATCAAGGTCAGCCCTGAAACGCAGCCGCGCGTCGCCGGCTAGATACCGGCCGATCTCCGCACCTCCATTGACTTTTCACCGGGTGATCGCATATTGTCTAGTTGCAAATCATTCGCAACTAGACGGGCGCCGCGGCCCTTCAGGGCTTGCGCGGGCGACTTTTGCCGGCCCTTCATATCCCGGGAGACGTAGATTGGGTGTAACGCGACGGACATTTGTGCGGGGGGTGGCACTTCTGTGTCTCGCCGCGCTGCCACAGCTGGCGAATGCGGCCGACCCCGGCAAGCCGTTCAAGGTCGTGACGACGTTCACGGTCATTCGCGATATCGCCCAGAACATCGCCGGCAACGCCGCGGTGGTGGAGTCGATCACTAAGCCCGGAGCGGAGATCCACGACTACCAGCCGACGCCGCACGACATCGTCAAGGCGCAGGACGCCGACCTCGTCATCTGGAACGGCCTCAACCTCGAGCGCTGGTTCGAAAAGTTCTTCCAGAACGTGAGTGATGTGCCGAGCGTCGTCGCCAGCGACGGCGTCGAGCCGATGGGCATCGCCGAGGGTGCCTACTCCGGCAAACCCAATCCGCACGCCTGGATGTCGCCCTCCAACGCACTCATCTACGTCGAGAACATCCGCAAGGCGCTGGTGCAGCACGATCCGGCGCACGCCGACACCTACAACAAGAATGCCGCCGCGTACGCCGCGCAGATCAAGGCGATGGATGCGCCATTGCGCGAGCGGCTCGCGTCGATCCCCAAAGACCAACGGTGGCTGGTGACGAGCGAGGGGGCGTTCAGCTACTTGGCGCGCGACTATGGGTTACGCGAGCTCTACCTGTGGCCGATCAACGCCGACCAGCAGGGCACGCCGCAGCAGGTGCGCCGGGTGATCGATGAGGTGCGTAAGAGCAAGATCCCCGTCGTGTTCAGCGAGAGCACCGTCTCCGACAAGCCGGCGCGGCAGGTCGCCAAGGAGACGGGCGCGCGCTACGGCGGCGTGCTGTACGTGGACTCACTCAGCGAGGAGACCGGCCCCGTACCGACGTTTCTCAAGCTGCTCGAGACGACGGTCGCGACCATCGCCGAAGGTTTTGGCGCATGAACTATGCGGGTACGGAGCCGACGATCGAGACGCCGCGCGGCGTCGCGGCGTCGCTGTCCGTGCGTGACGTGACGGTGACCTATCCGAGTGGCGTGACGGCGCTGAAGGACGCATCGTTCGAACTCGGACCGGGCACGACCTGCGGCCTGGTCGGCGTCAACGGCAGTGGGAAGTCCACGCTGTTCAAGGCGATCATGGGCTTCGTGCGGCCCACGACCGGCGAGGTGCGCATCTGCGGGCTGCCCGTCGACGAAGCCTTGAAGCGCGGCTACGTCGCCTACGTGCCGCAGAGCGAGGACGTCGACTGGGACTTCCCCATCCTCGTCGAGGATGTCGTGATGATGGGGCGCTACGGCCACATGAACTTCCTGCGCATTCCGTCGACAAACGACAAGCGCAAGGTCGGTGAGGCGCTCGAGCGGGTCGGTATGACCGGCTTTCGCCATCACCAGATCGGCGAGCTCTCCGGCGGCCAGAAGAAGCGCGTGTTCCTGGCGCGCGCTCTGGCGCAGGAGGGGCGCGTCATCCTTCTCGACGAGCCGTTCACCGGCGTCGACGTGAAGACCGAGACGGCGATCGTCGATCTCTTGCGTCAGCTGCGGGCGAGCGGGCACCTGATGCTCGTCTCCACCCACAACCTCGGCAGCGTCCCGGACTTTTGCGATCACGTGGTGCTTCTCAATCGTGAGGTGCTGGCGGCCGGCCCGACGGCCCGCACGTTCACCCAGGAGAACCTGGAGCGCGCCTTCGGCGGCGTGCTGCGCCGTTTCCGCCTGGAGGGCGGGCAGCTTCACGCCGACGACGACCGCCGCACCGTCACCGTGCTGACCGACGACGAGCGCCCCGTGGTGTTCTACGGCGAAGGCAAGCCGGAGGATGAGCCGCTACGGCGCAAGAACAACGGGGACAAAGGGTGACCGAGCTCCTCTCCCCGTTCACCTACGACTACATGCTGAAGGCAATGTTCGTCAGCGCATTGGTCGGCGGCGTGTGCGCGTTCCTGTCCGCCTACTTGATGCTGAAGGGCTGGTCGCTGATGGGCGACGCGCTCGGGCATGCCGTGGTCCCCGGCGTGGCGGTGGCCTATCTCATGCAGCTGCCATACGCCGCCGGCGCCTTCGTCGCCGGGCTGCTGGCGGCGCTCGGGATGGGGCTCGTCAAGCACCGCACGCGCCTACGCGAGGATGCGATCATCGGTTTGGTGTTTACGGCATTCTTTGCGGCGGGGCTGCTCATCGCCTCCATCTATCCGACGTCGATCAATATCCAGACGATCGTGCTCGGCAACATCCTCGGCATCTCCGACGAGGACGTGGTGCAGGTGGTGATCATCGCCGCGGTTTCGCTGGCGCTGCTGCTTGCGAAGTGGCGCGACCTGATGGTCGTCTTCTTCGACGAAAGCCACGCGCGCACGGTCGGCATCGACGCCGGCGCGCTGAAGATCATGTTCTTCGCGCTGCTCGCGGCATGCACCGTCGCGGCGCTGCAGACGGTCGGCGCCTGTCTCGTCATCGCCATGGTGGTTACGCCGGGGGCGACGGCCTATCTGCTCACCGACCGCTTCGGCAGGTTGTTGGCGCTGAGCGTCGCCATCGGCGCGGGGACAAGCTTCGCCGGCGCCTACATCAGCTACTTCCTCGACGGCGCGACCGGGGGGGTGATCGTCACGCTGCAGACGCTCCTGTTCCTCGCCGCCTTCTATCTCGCGCCCAAGCACGGCGTGATCGCAGCGCGCCGCCGTCGGCCGGTGCCGTCGTCACAGGGAGCGATTCCGTGAGCGAGCTGTGGGACTTCTTCGTCGTGCCGCTGAGCTATGGCTTCATGCAGCGGGCGCTCGCGGCGTCAATCCTCATCGGCGCCGTCTGCTCGGTGCTGTCTTGCTATCTGGTGCTCAAGGGCTGGTCGCTCATGGGCGACGCCATCTCGCACGCCGTGCTGCCGGGCATCGTGCTGGCGGCGGTGCTCGGCCTCCCGTTCGCCGTCGGCGCCTTCGCGGCCGGTCTCGCCTGCGCGCTGCTCATCGGCTACCTCAAGGAAAACAGCCGCGTGAAAGAGGACACGGTGATGGGAATCGTGTTCTCGGGCATGTTCGGGCTGGGGCTGGTGCTGTTCACAAAGGTCGAGACCGATCAGCATCTCCTGCACGTTCTCTTCGGCGACATGCTCGGCATCACGCCGCGCGATTTGATCGAGGTCGCGATCATTGCCGGAGGCACGCTGCTCATCGTCCTCGCCAAGCGCCGCGATCTCTTGCTCTATTGCTTCGATCCGCAGCACGCCCGTGCCATCGGCCTACCGCTCGGCGTCATTCACTACGGGCTTTTGGTGCTGTTGGCGCTGACGATCGTCGCCTCGCTCAAGGCAGTGGGCATCATCCTGGTCGTGGCGATGCTGGTGGCGCCCGGCGCCATTGCCTATCTGCTTACCGACCGTTTCGAGCGCATGCTGGTGATCGCCGCCTGCGTCGCCATCGGCGCGAGCTTCTTCGGAACGCTCATTTCCTTCCACATCGACGGCGCGACGGGCCCCTGCATCGTTCTGCTACAGGCGTTCGTGTTCGTGCTCGCCTTCCTGTTCGCGCCGCGCCGCGGCGTATTCGCTCTCAAGCGCAGCAACTCTCACTCTGCCGGGTGACTGACCCCGGTGGCAGGTGACGGCGCTTTCTCGTGGCGGTGCTCGCGGGCGATATAGGTGTAGACCGCCGGCGTCACGAACAGCGTGAACAGCGTGCCGATCGTCATGCCGAAGGCGATGACGATGCCGATGGCGAAGCGTGACGCGGCGCCGGCGCCCGTCGCGAAGATGAGCGGCACCATGGCGATGACCATGGCGGCGGTCGTCATCAGGATCGGCCGCAGGCGGATCGCTGCCGCCTCCTCGATCGCCGCGCGCCGGCCCAACCCCTTCGTCTGCTGCAGGTGGTTGGCGTAGTCCACCATGAGGATGCCGTGCTTCGAGATGAGGCCGATGAGCGTAACGAGACCGATCTGCGTGTAGATGTTGATCGTGCCGAGGCCAAAGGTCAGCGGCAGGAGCGCGCCGAAGATCGAGGTCGGTAGCGCGATGAGAATGATGAGTGGATCGCGGAAGCTCTCGTACTGGGCCGCGAGCACGAGATAGATGACGATGAGTGCGAACACGAAGGTGACGACGAGCCGGTTGCCCTCCTGCACGTACTGGCGGCTCTCGCCCTGGAAATCGTAGGTGAACGATTCCGGGAAGATCTCCTTCGCCTTCCCTTCGAGGAACGTGATGACCTCGCCGATGGTGCGGCCCGGGAATGGGACGCCCTGCAGCGTCGCCGAGTTGAGCTGCTGGAAGCTCGTCAAGGCGTTGGGCTGCACGCTCTCGCGCACGTCGACGACGGTCGACAACGGCACCATCTTGCCCGACGACGTCTTCACCTCGTAGCGCTTGATCCAATCGGGCTGCAGGCGGAAATCGCGCGGCACCTGTGGAATGACCTGGTAGCTGCGGCCGTACAGATTGAAGCGGTTGACGTAGTTGCCGCCGAGCAGCGTAGCCAGCGAGGCACCGATTTCCTGCATGGTGATGCCGAGGCTGTTGGCCTTGGCGTGGTCGATCTTCACCTCGATTTGCGGCGTGTCGAACTTCAGATCGCTATCGGCAAAGATGAAGAGACCGCTCTTCATTGCCTCCTCCTGCACCTTCTGCAGAACCTGGGCGAGCTGCTCGTAGTCGGACGTCGTCGTCAGCACGAATTGGATCGGCGGGCCACCGGTCGAGCCCGGCAGCGACGGGTTGCCGAAGGTGAGGATCTGGCCGCCAGCGATGCTGTTCACCTTGGGCTGCAAGTCCTGCAGGATCTGCGCCTGCGTGCGGTTGCGCTCTTCCCACGGCTTGAAGAGGATGCCCGAGAACGCCTGATGGACGTCGCCGCCCATGCCGTTGATGGCGAACACGTGCTCCTTTTCCGGAACCGTCTTGAAGACGTTGTAGAGGTGGTCGGTGACCTGCTCGAGATAGTCGATGTTGCCGGCGGGCGGCGTTTTCACGAGGTTGAAGAGGATGCCCTGGTCCTCTTCCGGGGCAAGCTCCTGCTGCGCCGTGGCGTACATGAGCACGGTTGCAGCGATGACGCCGACGAGCACGAGCAGCGTGACCGGACGATAGTTGAGCGTGCTGCTGAGGCGGCGCTGGTAGCGGTGCTTCAGGCGGTCGAAGGTGCGGTCGAGGAACTTGACGAAGCCGCCGGACGACAGCTCCGCGGTCAGAAGCTTGGAGCACATCATCGGCGATAGGGTGAGCGCGATGATGCCGGAGACAATCACCGCACCGGCGAGCGTGAAGGCGAACTCGCGGAACAGCGAGCCGGTGAGGCCCGAGACGAAGCCGATCGGCGCGTAGACGGCCGCGAGCGTGATCGTCATCGAGATGACCGGCACGGCGATCTCGCGGGCACCGGCGATCGAGGCGTCGAAGGGCGTCATGCCCTCTTCGATGTGCCGGTGGATGTTCTCGACGACGACGATGGCGTCGTCGACGACGAGGCCGATGGCGAGCACCAGCGCCAGGAGCGTCAGGAGGTTGAGCGAGTAGCCGAGTGCCAGCAGCGCGAACATCACGCCGATCAGTGACAGTGGGATGGTGACGATCGGAATGAGCGTCGAGCGCAGGCTGCCGAGGAACAGGAAGATGACGACGATGACGATGAGCGCCGCCTCGATGAGCGTCTTCTGCACCTCGGAGATCGACGCGTCGATGAACTTGGTCGAGTCGTAGGCGATGTCGGCCGTCATGCCCGGGGGCAGCTCGGCTACCAGGGACGGAAATGTCTTGCGCACATCGGCGATGACGGTGAGCGGGTTGGCGGTCGGCGTCGAGTAGATGCCGATGAACACCGCCTTGAGGCCGTTGAACGCCGACGTCGAGTTCACGTCCTCGGCGCCGAGCGCGATCTCGGCGATGTCATTCAAGCGCACCAAGGCGTCGCCGCGCGCCGCGACGACCAGCTGGCCGAAGGCCTCCGCGCTGGCGAGCGACGTCTCGGCGTTGATCGTCGTTTCGACGAAGTCGCCCTTGATCTGGCCGGCAGCGGTCGTGAAGTTGTTGGCGGCAAGCGAGGTGCGTACCTGCAGCGGCGTGACGCCGAGCGCCGCCATCTTCTGCGGGTTGAGCCAGATGCGCATGGCAAACGTCTGGCCGCCGAGGATTTGCGCGTTGGCGACGCCGTCGACCGTCTGCAGCTTCGGCTGCACCACGCGCGTCAGGTAGTCGGTGATCTGCGAGGAAGTGAGGACGTCCGAGTTGAACGACAGGTACATCAGTGCCGTCGACTCGCCCGTCTGCTTGATGACGACCGGGTCCATCGATTCCGGCGGCAGCACGCTGCGCACCTGATTGACCTTCGACAGAACGTCGGCGACGGCCCGATCCGGGTCGGCGTTGAGGCGCAGGTTGAGCGTCACCGTCGAGACGTTCTGGCGCGAGCTCGACGACAGCGTGTCGATGCCCTCGGCGCTGGCGACCGCCTGCTGAATGGGAACGGTGATGAAGCCCTTGATCACGTCGGCATTGGCGCCGGGGTAGCTGGTCGTGATCGTGATCGTGGTGTTGGACAGCTCGGGGTATTGACGGACCTGCAGATTGAACGCGGCGCTGAGGCCGATCAGCAGGATCAGCAGGCTGACGACCGACGCCAGCACCGGGCGGCGAATGAAGATGTCGGTGAACGACATGGTCTAGCCCCTACTGGTACGGTCGCGTGGCGGGTGGCACGAGTGCCTGCGAGTTATCGACTTTGACGAGGCTGCCGTTGGCCAGCTTTACCTGCCCCGTGGTGACGACCTGCTCGCCCTCTTTCAGGCCGGAGGTCACGGCCACGCGGTCTTCGCGCACCTGTCCGCTTTTGACGAAGCGGCGCTCGACCACGTAGACGGTGTCCTCGGGTTTCGCCGGCGCCGGCTGGCCCTCCTGGGGCTTCAAGACGTACACGCTGTCGCCGTAGAGGCTGTAGGTGATGGCCGTACGCGGCACGGTGATGACCTTGGCCGGTCCGCCGGCGAGAACCTGCACGTTGGCGAACATGCCCGGCAGCAGGGCGTGGTCGGGATTGGGCAGGGTGCCGCGCACCAAGAGCGTACGTGTCTCCTGCGAAACGCGGGCGTCGAGGGATGTGACCGAGCCCTTGAAGACCTGCTTGCCGAACGCATCGACCGTCAGCTCGATAGTTTCGCCCACGTGCAGCTTGCCGACGTTCTGCTCCGGCATGGGGAAGTCGACCCAGATCGGATCGAGCGCCTGCAGCGACACCATCGCGAGACCGGGTGAGATATACTGCCCCACCTCCACATGGCGGATGCCGAGACGCCCCGCGAAGGGCGCGAGGATCGCCTTCTGCGCGATCAGCGCCTTGATCCGGTTCAAGGCGGCCGTTGCGGTGTCGCGCTTGGCGCGGGCCGTATCGACATTCGCTTCGGAGGCGACAGCCTTCACCAGCAAGTCGGTCTGCCGCTTGAAGGCGACTTCCGCCTCACGCAGGATCGCGTCGGCGCTGGCGAGATCGGCCTGTTCGACGGCGATATCGAGCTGCACGAGCTTCGTGCCGGACGCCACGTCCTGGCCGCTCTCGAAACCGAGCCCGGTCACGATGCCGGACACCTGGGCGGCGATCTCGACGCCCTGCGACGCGATGAGCGTGCCGATGGCCGGCAGCCGCTCGGTCCATTCCTCGGTCTTGGTGGACTCGGCGGTGATCACTGCCGGCGGAGGCACCTGCGAGCTGATGATCTCTTTGATCATCTGCGGCATGAAGACGAGCTTGAAATAGGCGAGCCCACCAACGAGGACGCCCATGACGACTAAGGCGATGAGGAAGCGCTTGATCATAGGTCGGTCCCAATAGGGCGCGTGATGTCGAACGGGCGCGGAAGCTACGCGGCCGAATGACCGCAAGCCAAGGCTAATTATTGGATGCTGGATTCCCCGTCAGCCGAAGTCGCGTGCCCGCGCTGATTTGCCCCGCAGGAATGTGGGTTGCCTCGGAGTGGTCGTCAACGGGCAGGCAAAGTATTTATTCCGACGCCTTGCGCCGGTTGGTGAAGCGGGCATTCCCCAGCCCGGTGCCGATGGTCAGCACGCCCCAACGCTCGTAGTCCTGCATCACGGGCAGCTCGCTCAGGCCCTGCACAACGGCGTCATTGTGGATGACCACTTGGGTCTCATGCCCGTCGATCAGGGGAATGCGCTCGCGGATGCAGTTCGCGAGGTTGAAGCGGCTGCTTTCCCAATTGCCGGGCAAGTTCTGGGCGCCGGTCTCGATGGAGCCGTCCTCGCGAATGAGCCCCGGGCAGCCGATGCCAACCACGGGGGCGAGCTTTAGCTCCTTCTTTTCGGCCAATGCGATGTGCTCGAGCAACATATCGTTGAGCCGGCTCACGGCCTCGTCGCGCTTGGTCTTCTCGTCGCCGTGCCGCCACAGGTCGGAGGCGAACACCCCGGCCTTGGAGAGGTCCTTTGCCTTCTTCAGCTTGGTTTCGACAATCCCGACGCGGATGTTGGTGCCGCCGATGTCGACGGCGAGGATGCCATCGAAACCCTGCAGCATCCACGAAGGCATGAGGTGGGCGGTGCCGATGAGCCCCGCTTCGTCCGGATGGTTGCGAATGAGCTCGATCTCGATCTTGTGGTCGCCGGACTTCAGCAGCACCTCGGTGCGGCCGACGGCCAACTCGCCGACGCGGCTGTCGCGGAACCCTCCGCCGATGACAATCGCCTCGGTGTCGCGCCACGCCGAAGTCTTGAGGAAGCGCTTGATGACGGAGGTCAGGGCTTGCGCAAAATCCTCGACCGCGCTGTGAATGATGCCGCCGGCCTCCGGGTCCCCCTCCGCCAACATCTTGTCCAGCTGCTTTTTGGACATCTCCTCGGAGAGCGTGTCGCCGAGGGGATCGACGCCAAGTTCGCGCAACGGCTCGCGCCACTTTTCCAGGATGTCGTGGAAGGCACCGCGGCTCGCTTTGTCGCCAACGAAGCCGTCCTCGTCCTTGATCTCGAGATTGTAGCTGTCGACCTCCACGCTCGGCAGCCGCTTGGCGCCGTGCGCGTTAAGGACGGGACGCTCTTCTGCCATTACGCCCATGGTCTCCGCCGCTGTTCGACTGGTCGATGGCGGCTCTGACACGCCGCGCTGCCCTGCGCGGGCAGTAAACTCGGTGTGCGAGCAAAGGGTTCCGGCCTATGCTCGATACCGGAACTTGGCCGCATCGGGCGGCGTTTTCGGCTCGCCATGGCCCAGCTTAGCGACAAGAACACCTCGTTCTTTACGCGATTTGCGCGGTGGGTCTCGCACGCGACGGGTTCGCCTTATGCGTTCGCAATGGCGGTCGCGGTGGTTCTGGTGTGGGTGGTGAGCGGCCCGCTGTTCGGCTTCTCCGACACCTGGCAGCTCGTCATCAATACCGGCACCACGATCGTGACCTTCCTGATGGTGTTCGCCATCCAGGCGTCGCAGAACCGCGATTCGGAGGCCATCCAGGTCAAGCTCGACGAATTGATCCGCGCCATCGAGGGCGCGCAAAACCGCTTGCTCGACCTCGAAGAGCTCGAAGAAGACGAGATTGAGCGCATTCGCGGCGAGTATCGCCAGTTGGCGAGTGAGGCGCGCGACGATACGAGCGCCGGTACGGATTGCCCGCCGGCGCCGCGCTGACTACGACGAGCGTGGCCGCGGCGCCGTCTCCAGCTGCTCGGCGAAACGCGTGAGCCACGCGAACACGCGCTGCGGGCTCTCCAGCTCCACGTCTGTGCCGAACTGCTCGCCCGCGACCCGCAAGCCCACCCCGCCGTGGTGGCGTGCTGCCGCGAACGCGGGGATGTCGCCCATGTCGTCGCCGATCATGATTGGGCGGCGGCCGGCGAATTCCGGCAGCGCCAGGATCGTCTCCAGCGCCGTGCCCTTCGAATGACCCGCAGGAATGATCTCGAACAGCTTGCGCCCGTGGCAGAGGACGAGCCCTTCGGGGTATTGCGTCAGCAATCCCCGCAGCTCGGCCTCGAGCGCGTCTTTCAAGTGCGGCGCCAGGCGGTAGTGGACGGCGAGACCCGGACCCTTCGGCTCGGCGATGATGCCGGGCAGCTTCTGCGCGCGGCGAATGACCTCCTCGACGAGTGACGCCGGCAGGCTGGTCGCGACGCGCGCGATGGCGCCGCCGGTGGTCGTGCGCAGCTCGCCGCCGTGGACGCCCGAGCCGACGAACATCGCCGGCTTCATGAGCGTGTCGATCTCGGCGAGCTGGCGACCGGTGAGAATGGCGAGCGCGCCGCCGAGACCCTTATAGATGCGCACCAGCGTCTCGACGAGTTTGGCCGGCACGACGACCTCGTTTGGCGTCGGGGCGATGTCGAGAAGCGTCCCGTCGCAATCGAGGAACAAGGCATAGTTGCGCACGTCGCCGGCGAGCAGGTCGCCGGGCGTCGGGTCGCTGCTCTTCGCCAAGCGAACCTCGTCCATCCGCAAGTCTGTCGCGGCCTTCGCCATGCGCTCCTCGAGGTGCTGCCGATCACCCATCGCTCTAGAGGCTCCACTTGCGTAGCTGAAGATGGCACCTTGCGGCCAGGCGACCTTCCAGCGCATCGCGGCGCAAGAGGCCGGTCTGCGTATCGATATAGGAGACGACGCTGGCCGCGTTTAGAGTCGCGGCCTTGAGCGCCACATCGCTCGGCCGTCCCAGGGCGATGAGCGCCGCAAACGTCGATGCCATGGAGTCGCCGGCACCCGCCGTGCTGGCCACGGTCGCCTCGGCAGCCGGACAGAAATGAACGCCGCCATCGGCGCATACGAACGCTCCACCGTGGCCGTCGGTGAGCATGACATAGCGCGTCCCGAGCGCGCGCAGCGAGTGGAGGAAGGCCGGAAGGCTCATTTCGTACCCCCCGCCGACGAGGCCGCGCGCTAGCAGCGGCGGCGGTTGCTCGCCGGCTTCGAGCGTGAGTGCCGTTCCGCCTTCACCGAACTTGGCGACGAGGCCAGGCACGAGCGCATCTGCCTCGGCTCGATTGATGGCGAGGACGTCGATACTGGAAAGGTTATCGAGAAACGCTCCGCCACGCGCCGAGAGCTGGCGTACCCCGGCGTTGACCGCGACCAGCGCGCCGGCGGCCTTGGCCTTCTTGATGATGTGCGGAAAGCACTCGGCTGAGCGGTTAGAGAGGCTCGACACGTAGACGAGGTCGGTCGCGAAAGCTTCGTCGACCATATCCGTCGGCTCGAGCAGCGTATTGGCGCCGCGAAAGGTGAACACTGCAGCGTTGCGGTCGTGCGAGGAGACGATCACCGAGGCGCCGGTCGGAGCCTTCGCATCGCGCAGAACCCAACGTCCAGAGATGCCCTCGGTGCTAAGGCGAGCCAGTATGAAATCCGCGCGCGCGTCACGGCCGAGCTTCACCAGCGTCGATACATCGAACCCGAGACGCGCCATGGCAACGGCGGTGTTGATGGCGCCGCCGCCGCAATGGGTGGAGACGTCCAGCGCTTCGGTCTTGCGGCCCTCCTCGAGCAAGAGGAACGAGGTATCCGCGTTGAGCATCGCCATTCGTTCGATGCGATCGCTCTCTATGATGGCGATCGTATCGACCATAGCGCCGCCGATCGTAATAGCCTTCATCATATCCCTTCTAATATTCGGGCGGTGGTCCCTCAACTGGGCTGTATGCGGGGCGACACGCGGGCTAGCTCGATCTCCTGCAACGCCTTGCGCGCCGCATCCGATGGCGAGGTGGGAATGGCCAGCGTGCTACGGCGTCCGACGCTTTCGAGTGCATTTAGGAACGAGCGGCACCAGTCGTAGGTGCTGTTGCTGCGCACGCTGTCGAGCAGCGCCTGATGACGCTCCTGCCGCTCGGTAAGGCCCATCTCCAGCGCGACCTTTATCGACTTGGCCATTTCTTCCACGTCGTAGGGGTTGACGATGAGCGCCTCCTTCATCTGCTCCGCGGCCCCGGCGAAGCGCGACAAAATGAGAACGCCGGGGTCTCCCGGGTCCTGGGCGGCAACGTATTCCTTAGCGACAAGGTTCATTCCGTCGCGCAACGGGGTGACGAAGCCGACGCGCGAGTTGCGATAGACATCCACGAGCATTTTGCGCGGCGTTGCACGGTGAATGTATTGAATCGGCACCCAATCCAGTTCCCCGTAGCGGCCGTTGATGCTTCCCGACAGAGTCTCTAACTCATGTTTTATGTCGGTGTATGCAACCATCGTTTCGCGCGTCGGCGGCGCGATTTGCGACAGGATCACCTTGCGCCGATAGTCAGGATACTTCTCGAGGAAGCGTCCGAAGGCGCGGAATTTCTGCGGCAGGCCCTTGGTGTAGTCGAGCCGGTCGACGCCGAGCAGCCGGGTAGTAGCGGTTGGCGCCTCGCGGCCGCGCTTCGGGCGCGAGCCGATGAATGAATCGACGTCGATGCCAACGGGGAAACTCGCGATCGACAGCTCGCGGTCGAAGGCGCGGATGCGCCCGTCCTGGAGGATGCGGCCGAACACGCCGTCCTGCAGGTAGTCGATCAGATTGCCGACGTCGACCTTGGTCTGCAGGCCGATGAGGTCATAGGAGGCGAGGCCGCGGGCAAGCTCGCGATGCTCCGGGATGGCGAGAAACGTCTGCGCCGGCGGCACCGGAATGTGCAGGAAGAAGCCGATCGGATTGGTGACGCCGAGGGCCCGCAGCTCCATGCCGAGCGGGATCATGTGGTAGTCGTGGACCCAGATGATGTCGTCGGGTTTGAGCAGCGGACGCAGCGCCTGGGCGAAGCGCTTGTTGACGTCGAGATAGCGCTGGTAGTAGCCGGCTTCGAACTGCGCGATGTCGAGGCGCGAGTGAAACACCGGCCACAGCACGTTGTTGGAGTAGCCAGTGTAATAATCGTCATGCTCGCGCGAGCTGAGCGCCAACGTCGCGACGGTCGTGCCGTCGAACTCCGCGAGGGCGGGCTTGGCGTTCAACTCCTCGCTGCGGTCACCGATCCTACCGTTCCATCCGAGCCACAGGCCCTTGCGCGCGCGCAGGGTGTCGGCGATGGCGACGGCCACACCGCCGGCCTGCGATGCCTTGGACAGATCGGCGACACGATTGGAGACCAGAACGATGCGACTCATGCTTTATCCGGCGGGCCCGCGTGACGTGTTTGCCTAGCCGGACAACCATTTAGCTTCGGTTATGGTTCCGCTTGAGCAATACTGCCGCACGTTGTGCAAGGATCAGCCTGCGGCCCAGGCATCTTCCCAACTGCGCGACAGTTTCATGCCGGTGTTAATGATACCCGCCATGCAATACGTCTGGGGGATGTTTCCCCAGAGTTCGCCGGTGGTTGGGTGAATATCCTCACTCAGCAGGCCGAAGGAATTGGTGCGCGAGAGCACATCGGTGAAGAGGTCCCGCGCCCTGCCGGTCTCACCGATCGAGGCCAGCGCGTCGGCGTACCAGAACTGGCAGACGAGGAACGCGGTCTCCGGCGCGCCAAAATCGTCGTCCGACGTATAGCGCATGATGAAGCCGTTGCGATTGAGCTCTCTGCCGATGACCTCGACGGTGCGGCGGAAGCGTTCGTCGTCGGCGCGCAGCATGCCGAACTCGGCCATGAGCAGAGCGCTCGCGTCGAGGTCGTCGTGGTCGAGTGCGCCGGCGATGGCACCCCACTTGGGGCTCCAGGAGCGTTCGAGAATTTCGTTGCGGATCTTGTCGGCGTGGCCGCGCCAGTATCCCGCGCGATCTTCGAGCGACAACAGACCGCCGAGCCGCGCGAGACGATCGCAAGCGACCCAGCACATGGTCGCCGAGTGCGTATGGATACGCGTGCGACCACGATACTCCCACGGACCGGCGTCGGGCTCCAGGTAGACGCGCCGCGCCTGGCGGCCGAGCGGTTCGAGGCGGCGGAACAGCGACGCATCCCCCATGCCCGGCAGCCGCTCGTCGATGAACATGTGCGCCGCGCCGAGGATGACGCTGCCGTAGGCGTCGTGCTGCGTCTGCTCGGCCGCCTGGTTGCCGACGCGCACCGGCCCCATGCCGCGATACCCGGCGAGATCGGTTGCGATGCGCTCTGTCAAAGGCTGATTGTGAACGATGCCGTAGACCGGCTGCAGCGGCGGCTCGGTGTCGACGGCGATCGTCGTGATGTAGTTGAGGTAGCCCTCCATGGTCTGCGTCGCGCCGAGACGATTGAGGGCGCTGATCACGAAAAAGGCGTCGCGCAACCAGCAGAAGCGATAGTCCCAGTTGCGCTGCGTGCCCGGCGCTTCGGGTAGCGACGTCGTGTGCGCGGCGATGATCGCACCCGTCTCCTCGAAGTGGCACAGCTTCAAGGTGATGGCGGCGCGGATGATCGCGGACTGCCAGTCGAGGGGAATGCCGAGGCCGCGCACCCAGCCGAGCCAGTAGTTGCGCGTCCGGTCGAGGAACTCGCGCGCGACGCTGTCCACGGAGGCCTCAAGGGGCTCGTCGGAGCCGAGGATCATCGTCACCGGATGGGTGAGCGCGAACGGCGTCTCGTGCGCGATGTAGGACAGCGGCGCATCGGTGGTGAGGCGCAGCACGTCGGCACCTCCGCTGTAGCGAATGTGGTTGGAACCGATGGCCGCCATTTGTGCGGGCTGTCCGTAGTTGAACGTCGGCCGCAGGCGAATGGTGACGCGCGGCAGGCCACGCAGCGGCTCGATGCGGCGAATGATCTGCGCGGGATGGAAGGCGCGCTCGAAGCGCAGGAAACGGGGCGCGAAATCGGTGATGCGCACGGCATTGCCGTTGCTGTCCTCGAGCACCGTCTCGACGATCGCCGTATTGCGCACATACTGCGCGCGCGCCGTCGTCTGCTCGTGCATGACGACGTCGCAGAAGCCCTTCTCCTCGTCGCCGGCGAGCAAGTTGGAAAACACCGGGTCGCTATCGAGGCGTGGGAAGCACCACCAGACAATACGCCCCTGCGTGTTGACGAGCGCTGCTATGCGCCCATTACCGATGGGGGCGAGATCGAGATTGACGATTTCGGCGCGGGATGCGGAACGGCCGGCCATTCAAGCCCTCTCCTTGGGTCGCGGACGTCCGCGTTTAGGCCGTCAACGCACCACTGTCCAGGAAGTGCCGGGAGATGCTGATAAATGGTCAATTCGACTGCAAGCAATCGCAGCCAGGCAGCGCAACGGCACGAAATTTTGGAAGGGTACGGGCCGACGCGGTGCGCGCAGAGCGAGTTCAAGTCACTCGCCGACACGCCACCGCGTCGACTGCGCCGCGATACGCAATACATGACTCCGGCGCCCGTCGACACTAAAGCGGAAAACCGTTTCGACAAAGCAAATGCAACGAACGCGCCCACCAAGCCTTCACCGATCCTTATCGGGCGTGTCGGACCAGGGCCGTTCTTCACGCCGTCGTAACAGCCAGCCGACGATCGGCAGCACCAGCGCGTGCGGAATGATCCAAACTGCGATCTGCAGCAATTTGCCGGTAACACCTGGGACGAACAGATGGCAGCCGGAAACGTAGGCGCGATAGGCGGCTCGTGCGGTTTGATCGGCACTCAGCGCCAGTAGCAACTGCCGGTAGAAGGAAAGCTCAGCGCCCATCGCGTCGTGGAAGCCCGTGTTGACCGGACCGGGCGCCAGCGCCATGAACCGCACGCCGCGGCCCGCGTTCTCGGTGGCGATGGCACGTGTGAGCGACACGACGTAGGACTTGCTCGCGTAGTAGGCGGCCTGGTTGGGGCCAGGCACGAGACCGCCGAGCGAGGCGACGTTGAGGATGCCGCCGCTGCCGCGCGCCAGCATCTTCGGGAGCGCATGCCTCGTGAGCCGTGTGAGTGCGGTCACGTTGAGGTCGAGGAGGCCGGCGATCCGCGCCTCGGGGTTTCTGACGAACGGTCCCGCGAGCCCGACACCCGCGCAATTGATGAGCGTGTCGAGGTAGAACCCCTTGCCGGCAAGTCCGGCATCGATGCGCTCGGCCGCGTCGGGTTTGGTCACGTCCATCGGAATCGCAAGTGCCGCGACGTCATGCTCTTGGGCTATGGAGGCCGCCGCCGCCTGCAGCGCATCGGCGTGGCGCGCGACGATCGCGACATCGTGTCCCGCCTTGGCGAAGCGCCGGGCCAGTGCCAGGCCGATACCGCGCGATCCGCCCGTGACGACCACGATCGGCTTGAGGTCAGCGACAGCCGCAAGCGCGGCCGGGTCGGGCTCGGCATAGCGCCCGACCCAGAGATCGACGGTGCGGCGGAGCAAGGAGCGGCCTTTCATCTCGTGCGTCGTCTGGGCGAGCGCCCGAAGTGCCTGATCAACTGCACCATTCAGCTCCTACCCCTCGCGCCGGACGGCCGGACACGCAATAATCGTAAGCCGCGGCGCCGATGATCGGCAAGCACGCAAGTGCCAACAGCGCCAAATGGAAGAATGCAAAGCAGACCCTCATGAATGATACCACTCCAGTTCCGCCGGCGAGCGGCCTGAAGGCGAACGACCTCGACGCCTTCTGGATGCCCTTCACCGGCAATCGCCAGTTCAAGCGTGCCCCGCGCCTGTTCGCCGGCGCTGAAGGCATGCGCTACGTAACGGCGGACGGCGCACGTGTCCTCGATGGAACCTCGGGCCTGTGGTGCGTCAACGCCGGACACTGCCGGCCGAAGATCGTCGAGGCGATTCGCCGCCAGGCGGGCGAACTCGATTTCGCCGGCACGTTCCAGATGGGACATCCGAAGGCGTTCGAGTGCGCCTCGCGCCTCGTCAACATGGCGCCGCCGGGATTTGACAATGTCTTCTTCACCAACTCCGGGTCGGAAGCGGTCGATACGGCGCTGAAGATCGCCATCGCCTATCACCGCGTGCGCGGCAACGCGTCGAAGACGCGCCTCATCGGCCGGGAGCGCGGCTATCACGGCTCCAACTTCGGCGGCATGTCCGTCGGCGGCATCGCCGCCAATCGCAAGCTGTTCGGTGGCGCGTTCATTCCCGGTGTCGATCATCTGCGCCACACGCACGACCTTGACCGCAACGCCTTCAGCCGTGGGCAGCCGCTATACGGAGCGGAGCTGGCCGACGATCTGGAGCGGCTCGTCACGCTGCACGATGCCTCGACGATCGCGGCGGTCATTGTCGAGCCGGTCGCCTGCTCGGCGGGTGTCCTCGTGCCGCCGCAAGGCTATCTGGAGCGGCTCGCGGCGATCTGCGCCAAACACGACATCCTGCTGATCCTAGACGAAGTGATCACCGCCTTCGGCCGGTTGGGCGCGCCGTTTGCTGCCGAGTACTTCGGTATCCGCCCTGACATCATCACGGCGGCGAAGGGCATCACCAACGGCGCAGTGCCGATGGGCGCGGTGTTCGTGCAGGGGAAGATCCACGACGCGTTCATGACCGGTCCGGATGCGGCGATCGAGCTCTATCACGGCTATACCTATTCGGGGCATCCGCTGGCCGCGGCGGCGTGCATCGCCACACTCGACACGCTGCAGGAGGAGGGGCTGCTCACCCGCGCCAACGAGCTCGCGCCCTATTGGGAAGAGGCGGTCCATTCGCTTAAAGGGATGCCGCACGTGATCGACGTGCGCAATATCGGGCTCATCGGCGCCGTCGAGTTCGAGCCGATCGATGGCGAACCGGGCAAACGCGCCTACGACCGCTTCCTCGAGGCGCTGCGGCTCGGCGCGCTGGTGCGGGCAACGGGGGACGTCATCGCGCTCGCGCCGCCGCTCATCATCTCCAAGGCCGAGATCGACGAGCTTATCGGCATCTTCACCCGCGCGCTGACGAGCGTACGGGACTAGGTAGCGACGCTAAGCGAATGCCGAGAAGGTAAGCGCTGCGGCGGCGGCCACGATCGCTCCGGCCGAGAAGCCGAGTAAAAGCGCATAAAAGAAAGCGGCGGAGCTCGGCGCGGCGCGCGACCAGGCGATTTCGTTTATCGCATCATCGAGTGCGCGGCGCAGCTCCGGGACGGAAAGAGTGTCGATCGATCGATTGCGCCAGGTCATCATCATGGGAGCAAAGCTCCTCTTTACGCGAACGGTTCGTCACCCCCTGAGCAATGAGCGTGCCAACTATAGATAGGAAGTCGACGGAGTTTTCTCAACCGCCGGCTCGCCCTAGAAGTCGGCTCGGTAGTAATCTTCGCAGCCGGCGGCGGACAGGGCTGGGTAAGGTTGCACGTCCCGAACTTCCCGTTTGTCGACGATCACGGCCGTGTAGTATCGGGCGTACCGTCCTTCATCACGTCCGGGGAAATCGCGGCAGTACTGCCAGACCTCGACGTTTCCGTTGGATCTGACGTAGTCCGGTCCGCCCACGAGAGCGACGAGATCCTTGGTTCCCATGCCGGGCCGTACCGCCGCCCAGGCTTCAGGGGGAACACCGCACCCCGCAACGCCGAGCACGGAGGCAACGGTTACGCAGAGTGCCAAAATGGGGCGTGTGAAACGCCTCCCTTCGCTGACCCACGCAGCGAGTGCAGAGACAACCGATGCGAACGCCCGATGAGCAAACCTTCCATCCGAGCTTTTCGGATCGTTCGTCGAACTCGAAGGACGATGTAGATACGCGCGCTCCGCAGGGTGAAGCTCCTGTAGCGTTCTCTGCCACAGAAGGGCGTCGGACTTCTGATTGTTGACCTGACGCTGGCGTGCTCTGCGCGTCTCGTCGAGTTCCGACAACGATCCGAACCAGGCGAGAATGAAGATCGGGCCGGCGATCATCAGAGCAAACGCACAGAACGCGATGGCGGCTTCGCTCATCGCGCCGCCGAGCCATACGCACGCATGCACCGTAAGGAGCACCGCTGCCGTCGCAAGAATTAGTGGGGAGCCCCTTGGCAGCATTCGTTTGATTCCATCCTGTCACGCGGCCGGAAGACTAGGATGGTCAGCCTGTGCCAAGCTTGCGCGGATATCCGGAGGCGATGCGATTCAGCGTGTCGCGCAGATAACATAGATGCTCGCGCGCATCAGGGACGAAGCCGAGTGATGCAGGACGAAGGACGAACGAATTAATCTGTTGTGCATAACTTGCAGAACGACATTCTGATCATCGAGCGATTCGGGGGGCATCGAATGATCATAATCGTCGACGATCGTGATGCGTTTATGGAGTTAGACAACCTAGGATTTGGCCGCGAAGGAATTTCGACCGAAGGGCTGGCGGCATCGGACTTCCACGATTGGGTAAGGACAGCCCCAGAGCCGGAATTGGCCGCGGTTGAGGCCTTTGTTCTGGGGGAATGCAGCGACCGTCGCACTTTCCCGAAGATTATCAAGCAACGGTCGCACGCGCCTGTGCTCGCTCTGACCGGTGCAAGGTCGCTGCAGGAAACGCTCGACCTCTTCGCTTCCGGCGTCGACGACGTTATCGGCAACCCAACACACATTCACGAGATCCTAGCGAGGATCAAGGCCATCAAGCGGCGAGCCTCCGTCGAGTCGGAGGGGACCGTTAGCGGAGGCATTCGTGTGTTTGGCGACGGGCGCGATCCGGAGGTCGCCGGCGATCAAATGCACCTACCGCGGCGCGAGCGGCGCATCCTGGAGTACCTCATGAGCAACAAGGGGCGGCGCGTCACGAAGACTCAAATCTTTAATTTCGTTTACGGGCTCTTCTCCGACGAAATCGATGAAAATGTCATCGAGAGTCACATCAGCAAGCTCCGCAAAAGGTTGCGTCACCGGCTCGGGCACGATCCGATCGATTCGCAACGCTACCTCGGTTACCGGCTGATCGATTTCTGACGCCCCGATTGAAGTTAGCGTGGGCGAATTCAGTTTCGCGCAAGCCGGAAATGTTCCAATCGCGACGCGGTTGCATGGACGAGGAGCGAGCTGATGGGTCTCTACAGTACGATGCGCACGAGTGCGTCCGGCATGGCTGCGCAGGCCAATCGGCTGGGCGCCGTGTCGGATAACATCGCGAACTCGAGCACGACGGGCTACAAGCGCGCCTCGATGGAGTTCGCTTCGCTCGTCCTCGATTCGGGTGGAACCGAGTACGTCTCCGGCAGCGTCGAGTCCCACACGCGCTATGCGATCAGCGAACAAGGCTCCCGCAACTTCACGACCTCGGCGACGGATCTGGCCATCAAGGGAAGCGGCTTCTTTGTCGTGACCTCGGAAAGCGGTCAGACCTTCCTGACGCGCGCCGGCTCCTTCGTCCCCAACGGCGTAGGCGAGCTCGTCAATGCGGCCGGCTTCAAGTTGATGGGCTACAGCTTGGACGGTGGGCCGCCGAGCGTCGTTGCCAACGGTACGGCAGGCTTGGAGGTGGTCAGCATCAAGACGCTGGCGCTGCAGGCCACCCCATCTACTGGGGGTCTGTTCAACGTCAACCTGCCGCTCAACGCGCCGGTAGTTGCGCCTGCCAATCTGCCATCCGCCAATGCGGCGACTGCCCAATATGCTGGTATGACCTCGTTGGTCGCCTACGACAATCTCGGCAACCAGATCACGCTCGACGTCTACTCCGCCCATACCGGTGTCGGAACCTGGGAAATTTCTGTCTTCAATCGCGCCAATGCAGCCGTTGGTGGCGGCTTCCCCTATGCGGGCGGCGCGCTTGTCACGCAGAATCTGACATTCGACATGACCAACGGCCAGCTGACCACCCTCAGCCCGAAAAGCGTCACCGTACCTATCCCCAACGGCGCTAGTCTCGTGCTCGATATGGCGGGCAGCAGCCAGCTCGGCGCCGACTACACGCTCCTCGATGCGACAGTGGTCAACGGCAACGCTCCAAGCGAAGTTGACCGGATCGAAATCGCTGACGACGGCACGCTCTTTGCCGTGTTCGAGAGCGGAACGCGGATCGCAACGTACAAAATTCCTCTCGCGAATGTAGCGAGCCCCGACAACATGCAGCCTCTCGCCGGCACTGTCTTTGTGCCGACCGCCGATTCCGGAGAGATCCAGATCGGCTTCCCGGGCGCGAGCGGCTTCGGAACCATGGTGTCGGGGGCGCTCGAGCAGTCGACCGTCGACCTTGCCTCCGAGCTCACGACGATGATCGAGGCGGAACGCAACTACACGGCCAATTCGAAGGTCTTTCAGACCGGTTCCGAGTTGATGGAAGTGCTCGTCAACCTCAAGCGCTAAAGGGATGCTTCCTTAGCCCCGGGAATGCCTTAAATGTCGCTCTCAGCCAGTCTAAATACGGCCTTGTCTAGCCTGGCTACCACGGCGGAACAGACGTCCGTTCTCTCACGCAACATTGCGCGCGTGGGAGATCCAACGGCATCGAGGAAGAACGCCAACGTCATAACGATGCCGGGCAGCGGGGTGCGTCTCGCCTCGGTGACCCGGGTGGTCAATGTCGCTCTCTTCAACAATGTGCTCAGCACGACGTCGAGTGTTGCAGGCCAGCGCGCCATTGCGGATGCGCTCGATCAGCTCGAGCAGACCATAAACGACACCGAGCTCGATTCCTCGCCGGCGGCGCTGATGCAAAAGCTCGCCAACGCGATTCAGCAATACGCATCGGCGCCAGATAGCATCGCTCACGCGCAGTCGGCAGTGGCAGTGGCGCGCGACGTCGCCACGGCGCTCAACAGCGCTACCGACCTCGTCCAGAACGTTCGCTCCCAGGCAGACGCGGAAATTTCCGGCTCGGTCGACAGCCTCAATACGCTGTTGTCGCGCTTCCAGTCGGTCAATGCCGAGGTCGTCAAGGGAACCCGAAGCGGTGCGGACGTCACCGACTATCTCGACCAGAGGGATCAGCTCCTGAAGCAGATCTCCGAGGAGATCGGGATCAGAGCGACCACGCGCGCCAACAACGACATGGCGATTTATACGGACAGCGGCGTCACGCTGTTCGATGTCACCGCGCGTTCCGTAAGCTTCCAGCCGACATCCATTTACGGGGCGGCCACAACCGGAAATGCCGTCTATGCCGACGGCGTCCCTATTACCGGCAGTTCCGCCACGATGGGCGTGGGATCGGGGCGCATCGTTGGGCTGGTAAAGGTAAGGGACGACCTGGCCACCACGTATCAGAGCCAGCTCGACGAGGTTGCGAGAGGTTTGATTTCCGCATTCGCGGAAAGCGATCAGAGCGCGGTGCCCGCGCTGCCGGACGTACCGGGACTGTTCACCTGGAGCGGCGCTCCGGCACTTCCGCCGGGCGGCAGCATCACGCCGGGCTTGGCCGGTGCCATCCGTGTCAACGCGCTGGTCGATCCCGACCAAGGCGGCAACGCAAAGCTTTTGCGCGACGGAGGCATCGGCGGCGCGGCCTACCTCTACAACTCTGGCGGAGTTTCCGGTTACACGGATCGTCTGGAGCAGCTGCAGGAGCAAATGAACGCGGCGCAATCGTTCGATCCCGCCGCGAAACTCTCGTCTTCGGCGACGCTCAACAGCTTTGCTTCCTCATCCGCGGCGTGGCTGGAGGAGGCGCGCAGGACTGCAAGCGATGAGGCCGACTACCGCAGCACGCTTCTGGAGCGGTCCTCCGAAGCCCTCAACAAGGTTACGGGCGTCAATCTCGACGAGGAGATGACACTGATGCTCGAGCTCGAGCGCACCTACCAGGCATCCAGCAAGCTGATCTCAACGATCGACGCGATGCTGGGCGCACTGCTGGCATCGATGAGATGACGCGATGAAGACGACGTTCATCTCCACTAGCGCGATCTCTGCGGCGACCCGTTCGTCGCTGATGAAGGTGCAGCAAGAGCTGGCCGACGCTCAGAAAGAGATGACCACCGGCCGGCTCGCCGACGTAGGGAAAACCCTCGGCTTCCGAACCGGTCAGACGATCTCCTTGCGCCAGGAGCATTCGCGTCTCACCGCCATCATCGAGACCAACACGACTGTCTCCACGCGTCTAAAAACAACGCAATCGACGCTGAAGAATCTCGTCGACAACGCGCAGGACTTCCTTGGCCAGCTGAATGGCTCGCGCATCGGCGGGGCCAACGCCGCCGGCGTACAAACCGAAGCCCAGAGTCGGCTCGAGGCCTTCCTCGACACCGTGAACATTTCATCCACCGACGGCTACCTTTTTGCCGGCGTGAATTCCGACGTGAAGCCACTCACCGATTATTTCGATGCCCCGACGCCCGCCAGCCGCCAGGCCGTAGCGAACGCATTCTTTACGGAGTTCGGAATTGCCCAATCGGATCCGGCCGCGCAAAATATCAGCGCGGCCGACATGCAGACTTTCCTCGACACCACATTTGCCGACCTGTTCAACGACCCGTCTTGGAGCACGGACTGGTCGTCGGCCTCGAATCAAAACATGCGCAGCCGCATCTCGACGAACGAGCTCATCGAGACGTCGACTAACGCCAACGAGGCAGCCTTTCGCAAGTTGGCAAAGGCCTACACGATGGTGGCCGATCTCGGAGCCCAGAATCTCAGCCAGCCCGCCTTCGAGACGCTGATCGATCAGGCGATCCGCGACGTGAACGACGCGATTGGGGACTTGGGCAGCCTGCAGTCGAATCTTGGCGTCGCTCAGCAGCGAGTAAGCGATGCGAGCGAACGGATGTCGCTGCAGATCGACATTTTCACCCGGCAGGTGACCTCGCTCGAAACCGTCGATCGCAACGAGGCCGCGACCCGCGTAAACGATCTGATGACGCAAATCGAGATCTCCTACGCGCTGACCGCGCGCATCATGAGCCTCAGCATTCTCAAGTATCTCTGATCTGACGAACGCAACGCGCAACCATTCAGAAGCTGAGACGAAAAATGTACCAATTTCCATACGCCGACGTACTTGAAAATGACCCAAAGCTCGCCCGCGAGCGAGAGCGGCAAGTGTTCGAGCGGTGTTTGGAGCTGCTCAAGGCGGCGGACGAAAAGGGAGCCGGATCGCTCGAGGCGATCGAGGCGCTCGACTACTGCCGCCGCATCTGGGCGACCTTCTTGGAGGATCTTGCAAGCCCCGAGAATGCGCTACCCAAACAGCTTCGCGCCGAGATCATCTCTATCGGTCTTTGGGTAATCCGAGAGACGGAGAACATCCGGCTTGGCAAGTCGACCGACTTCAAGGCGCTAATCGAAATAACAACCTCGCTCCACGACGGCCTCAAATGAAGAAGAACCTACAAATCTCCTTGAAGCCGGGGGAGCGGATCTTCGTCAATGGGGCCGTGCTCAAGGTCGATCGCAAGGTCTCCTTGGAGTTCCTCAACGACGTCACTTTCCTCTTGGAGCACCACGTGCTCCAGCCCGAGGATACGCGAACGCCGCTGCGCCAGCTCTACTTCATCGTCCAGACGGTGTTGATCGATCCAGCCAATGGCGATGATGCGCGAGCCATGTTCCACGGGTCGATTGCCTCCCTGCAGGCTTCCTTCGAGAACGTCGCGATTCGCCAGGGTCTCACCGACGTTCGTGAGTTTTTCGAGCGCGGACGAGTTTTCGACGCGCTCAAAGTCTGTCGCTCACTCTTTGCGATCGAGGACGACATCCTTGCCCAGCGGAGTCGCTCCGACAAACCCGACGTTGGCCTGCAATGCGAGGTGCCCTGATGCAAGTATCGACAACAACTTCCACGGCGTTGCAGAGCAATACGCAAACGTCGCAGACAAAGAACACATCCGCCGCTTCACTCGATTATACGGCCTTCCTCAGGCTCCTGATCGCGCAGATGCAAAATCAGGACCCCACCAATCCCACCGATCCGGCTCAGTGGATGGGGCAGATTGCGTCCTTCTCGAATGTCGAACAATCGATCCAGGCGAACGCAAAGCTTGATGCACTGATGACCTCGACGGCTTTGTCGCAGGTCGACGGACTTATCGGACACACGGTCACTTCGGGGGATGGCAGCATCAGCGGTAAAATCACCTCTGTCCGCATCATTTCCGGTGGCTCCGTGGCAATCTTGGACAACGGCAAGGAGCTCCTGCTCGGCGAAGGCGTGAAGGTGAGCTGATGAATCAAGCAGACGCTCTCGATATCGTGCAGTCGGCGATCTGGACCATTATTGTCGCCTCCAGTCCCGCCGTGGTCGCAGCCATGGCAGTCGGCATCGTAATCGCGCTCCTACAAGCATTGACGCAGGTACAAGAGATCACCCTGACTTTCATTCCGAAGATCATTGCCACGTTGCTGGTGACCTCGTTGATGGCTCCCTTCATCGGCACGGTTATCTATGCCTTCGCCGAACAGCTGTATGGCCGGATCCAGAACGGCTTTTGAGCGGCGTTGACCCTCTCAGGGCACCCTCGCGCAAGCTTCGCTAGCTAGTTTTATTGGCTCGGGGCTGAGGGGAAGCCATGAGCGGATCTATGGTTACAGCGGCGTTGCCGGTCAAAAGAGCCGGGGCGCAGGATGTCAGCTTCGCGATCGGCATCGTCTTTATCTTGGCGGTGCTGTTCCTGCCGCTGCCTGCCCCACTTATTGACGTCGGGCTTGCGATTTCTATCGCGCTGGCGGTTCTGATTCTGATGGTGGCGCTGTGGATCCAGCGACCTCTCGACTTCTCGGCATTCCCGACCATCTTGCTGATCGCGACCATACTTCGGCTCGCGCTCAACATTGCCACGACGCGCCTCATCCTTTCGCACGGAGCAGAGGGCTATACGGCGGCCGGGCATGTCATCGCCGGCTTCTCCAACTTCGTGATGGGCGGCGATTTCATGATCGGGATCATCGTGTTCCTGATCCTGATCACGGTGAACTTTCTCGTCATTACGAAGGGCGCCACGCGCATCGCCGAAGTCGGCGCGCGCTTTACCCTGGATGCGATCCCGGGCAAGCAGATGGCGATCGATGCCGATCTGTCTTCGGGCCTCATCGATGAGAAAGAGGCCATGCGCCGGCGCCGGGAGCTCGAGGAGGAGAGCGCATTTTTCGGCTCGATGGACGGCGCTTCGAAGTTCGTACGCGGCGACGCCATTGCCGGGCTGATCATCACGGCGGTCAACATTTTCGGCGGGATTGCCATAGGTGTGACGCGGCATGACTTGTCGTTCTCCGAAGCGGCCGACGTTTTCACCAAGTTGTCGGTGGGCGACGGTCTCGTCACCCAGATCCCCGCCCTCATTGTTTCGCTCGCCGCCGCCCTTCTCGTCTCAAAGGGCGGGACGCGAGGGAGCGCGGAAAAGGCGGTATTCGGGCAGCTTGGCAATCATCCGCGCGCGTTGACGCTCGCTGGAGTCGTCATGTTCGTGCTCGCCTTGGCACCGGGCCTCCCTTTCCTGCCCTTCGCATTGCTTGGGAGCACGCTTGGGTTCGTCGCGTACGCCATTCCTCGCCGCCATGCGGCGGCCAAGGCAGCCGAGGAGGCGACGGCGCACGAGGCCAGGCTAAAAGCCGATGAGGAGGTACGCCAGTCGGTCAAGGAGTCGCTGAAGACCGTCGAGTTGGAGCTGTGCCTCGGCAAGCAAATCTCGGGAACGCTCATGGCGGCGCACAGCGAGCTCGCTCAGCGGGTGGGCAAGATGCGCCACAAGTTCGCGCGCCAGTATGGTTTTGTGGTGCCGGAGATCCGGTTGACAGATGACCTTTCGATTCCGCCAAAGAGCTATCAGATCAAGATACACGGCACCGTGGTGGCGAGCGAGGAGCTGCGCATGGGCGACGTGCTCGTCATCGCCGGCGATGGTCCATTGCCGGATGTCCCGGGCGATGAGACGCGCGAACCAGCGTTTGGCATGAGAGCGCTGTGGACCTCGGAAATGTTTGCGGGCGCCCTCCAGCGCGATGGCTTCGCGGCGGTCGACAATATGTCGGTGCTATTGACGCATCTCGGCGAGGTGATCCGCAATAACCTGGCGCAGCTTCTTTCGTACAAGGACATGCGTTCGCTGCTGGATCGGCTCGAGCCAGAATACCGCCGCTTGATCGATGAGATCATGCCGTCGCGGATTTCCTATTCAGGATTGCAGGCGGTGTTGAAGCTGCTGCTGGCTGAGCGCATCTCGATCCGCAATCTTCATCTGATCCTCGAGGCGATCGCCGAAATCGCTCCCCACGCGGGACGTGCCGAGCAGATCGCGGAGCATGTTCGGCTGCGCATGGCTCAACAGATTTGCGGTGAGATGTCCGATAGCGGTGCGCTGAAGGTACTGCGGCTCGGGAATCGCTGGGAACTCGCCTTCAACCAGAGCCTCAAGCGTGACGCGAAAGGTGAAGTGGTCGAGTTCGACATCGATCCGAAGCTGATCGAGCAGTTCAGCACGGAAGCCACAGCCGTCATCCGCCGCCTAATGGACCAGCGGCATAAGTTTGTGCTGGTCGCCGCTCCCGATGCTCGGCCCTACGTCAGGATGGTGACCGAGCGCCTCTTCGCAACTCTGCCTGTTCTCTCCCATTTGGAGATCGCCAGGGGCGTCCAGATCAAGTCGCTCGGAACGATCTCGTGACGGTCTTTGGGCCGCAAGTTCTACTTGCGACCTTTCTGATCTTCTGCCGGGTCGGCACGTGCCTCATGCTGATGCCGGGATTCTCATCGCCGCGTGTGCCCGTCAGGGTGCGCCTTTTTCTCGCCGTTGCCGTAACATTGGCATTGGCCCCTCTGCTCGTGACGAACGTGCAGGCGGCGACCCCGGGCGATTCGCCCGTCGTTCTCCTCGGGTTGATCGCCTCAGAGATGTTGGTCGGCGCCATCATCGGGCTCATGGGTCGCATGTTCTTCCTTGCCCTGCAGTTTGCCGGGTCGGCAATCACGATGCTCATCGGACTCTCGAACACCCCCGACGCCCACATTGAAGAGGCCGAGCCCGTGGCGGCGGTGACGGCTCTCATCACTATGACGGCAACTGTGCTGATCTTTGTCGCAGACCTGCATTGGGAAGTGCTGCGCGCCCTGCTCGACTCCTACTCCGCGGTCCCGGTTGCCAAGGAGCTCGCTGCCAACTTTGGCACGATCAAAATAGTCGATGCACTCAGCGACGGGTTTCTCCTCGCCCTGCGGATCACCGCCCCCTTCATTGTCTACTCACTGATGATCAACCTCATGTTCGGCGTCTTGGGCAAGCTGACGCCGCAAATTCCCGTCTATTTCATCTCGGTTCCTTTCGTGTTGGCCGGAGGTGGAATTATTCTCTACTTCACCTGCAGCGAGTTGCTGCAACTGTTCATCGACGGGTTCTCGGATTGGCTGGCCAGGATATGACGCGATGACAGGTGCCCGTCTGCAAAAAGCGCAACGCCTCCATGACGTCCAAAAAGGCTTGCAGCGGCTGGAGGAAGAAAGGATTGCTGGCTTACAAAACCGGCAGGCCGAGCTGGCCGCCTTGCAAGAGGAAATCGTCGGCTCCCTGAATGCGGACGAACGGATCCAGGACCTGCTTGTGCCTGTGATCGTGCGCCGGCTGAAGTCTCTCAGCGCAGAATCCATGCGCCTCGCCGCGGAGCTGGAACGCCGCTACCACGCATTGCGAATGATTGCCTCGCGCACGAAATGCGCCGAGCGCCTCTCGCACACCTGTGAGCAACAACACGCCAGGGCGTGCGCGGAGAAGGAGTTGCGGGACATCATTGAGCGCATCACGCAGACCGATTACGCAAGCCTCCCATAAGCTCGACGAGCGAAGCTGCCACAGGATCATCTTAGGCGCGGCAATTTATAAACTGAGCATGGCCTCCGGCTCCGACATCATTCTCGGTGTTGCCCGCGCTGCCGACAGCGTGAAGCATCGCGAGGCGGCATCCCGCCTCGAGATGATGAGCGGGCAGGCGAGCGGTGCGGCGAACCCTAGTGCGCAGCCGGGCGATCCTGCGTCTTCGTCTGGATGGTCGACAGACGTTCGCCATGCCGGCGCAGCACCGTCTCGGTCGGCAAGAGTTATCTCGTCGTCGAGTTCGAAGGACGGTCCTGAGCAGAAGCAAGACGTCCATGTTCAGTTCGAAGCGTTGCTACTGCAAAACATGATCGAGGCCATGTTGCCCAAGGATACCGAGGCCCTGATGGGCAGCGGGACGGCGGGCAACATCTGGAAGTCGATGCTGGCCGAGAAGATTGCGGCCGAGATTGCACGCACCGGGACGCTGGGAATCGCAAAGCAGCTCGCATCGGGGCCGACCGCCTCTTCGGCTGCTGCGCCCTCAGCCCAATCGAAGGTCGATGAGACATGACAGCACGGAACAGCGGTGAGCGCAGTCTTGCGGCGCGCAGCTCGATCGACATGACGATGCTGCGCATCGAGAAGCTGGTCGAGCGCGAGACCGAGGCATTGCGATTGCGTGCTGATATCGACTTGCGGGAATCGAACAACGGCAAGAGCCAAGCACTACTCGAGCTCGGTCTCGTCGCTCGTACCCTGGAAGGGATTCCGTTCGATGCCGAGCTGATCCAGCGCCTCAAGGCATTGCACGGCAAGCTCGAGAACAATCGCGCCGTTCTTCGCAAGCATCTCGAGGCCGTTCGCGAAATCGCCGGCGTGGTTGCGGGCACCATTCAAGATACCGAGTGGGACGGGACGTATTCCCAGCACGGTGGCTCTGGCGCCTATCGATGATCAAACTGATCGCAACGGGGTTATGGATTTGCCTCGTCACGGCGGTGTCGAGCTACGCGGCGGCCATGTGGCAGACGCAGACGCCGCCCGAAGCGGAAGTCGACAAGATTTTCGGCGGTCTCCAGTCGACGCAGGCCGGCCCGGTAAGCGTGCCCATCATCGCGGATGGTGCGGTCCAGGGATATGTCCTCGCCCAATTTACGTTCACGATGAAGTCCGATGTTCTGCGGCGAATGTCAGTGAAGCCCGAGGACTTCCTCATGGATGCGGCATTCCGGGCAATCTACGGCGGGGATACCGCGGCTCTGCGTGGCGCGAGGAAACAGGATCTCCAGGCGCTCACCGCCTCGATCAAGGCAAAAGCGAACGAGCGCTTCGGCAATGATCTTGTCGAGGACGTACTGATCGGGAAGTTCAATTTTGTGCCCAAAAACGAGGTGCGCAACGGAGCCAACCTCGTGAAGACGCGGCCGGAGTTCGCGCGCTAGGCCAAGGAGACTACGTCTGCAGTGCGCGCGCCACTTCTTGGAATGCGTCTGTGCTCGCAACGTCACGCGGGCTCTGCTTCAGAGCTTCAAATAGCCTGGGAACGATTTCTATTGCTTTGTCGAGCTCGGCGTCGGCTCCTCCCCGATACCCGCCCATAAGGCGAAGGTCGCGCGTATCCTCAAAACGGGCGATCATGGCGCGCAGCTTGGACACGAGATTGCGCTGCTCGGGGGTCCAGGCGTGCTGGGAAAGACGTGAGATCGAAGACAGGACATTGACGGCCGGGTAACGCGCCTGGTCGGCGATGGCGCGGTCGAGGACGATGTGTCCATCGAGGGTGCCGCGGATGCTGTCCGCTATGGGATCGTTGTGGTCGTCACCGTCGACGAGCACCGAGTATATCCCCGTTATGGAGCCTGCACCTTCTTCGCCCGGACCGGAACGCTCCAGAAGATTCGGCAGGTTGCTGAAAACACTCGGCGTATAACCGCGGGCGACGGGTGGTTCTCCGGCGGCGAGCGCGACTTCGCGTGCCGCATGGGCGAACCGTGTGATCGAATCGACGATGAGCAGCACTTTTTCGCCGCGGTCGCGGAAGTATTCAGCGATGCACGTTGCCGTCTTCGGTGCCAACCGTCGCATCATCGGGCTTTCATCGCCCGTAGAGACGACCGCGATCACACGCTCCCTGTTGTTGCCGAGGGTATCCTCGAGGAATTCGCGCACCTCGCGACCGCGCTCCCCAACTAGGGCAATGACAACCGTGTCGAAGCCTTTTGCGCGCGCGAGCATGGCGAGCAGGGTCGACTTGCCGATTCCCGAACCCGAGAAGATGCCGATTCTCTGACCGAAGCAGATGGGAGTAAACAGGTCGACGACCCGGACGCCTGTCTTCAGGGGCGTCGTTATGCGTTGCCGCCGCAGCGGCGCTGGCGCGCCGCGGTCGGGATAGACCGGCCGGTCCCCGTGGTGCAGCACCGCTGAGCCATCGCCGAGCGGCGCTCCAAGCGCGTTGAAGATGTGGCCCTTCCAAGAGGGGTCGGGATTGATAACGGCTGGGCCGCTTCGCCAGGCTTTCGCTCCAAGCCCGGCGGCGATGGGTTCGTCAAAGGTCTTGATGGTAACGCGTGTCTCGTCGAGACGAATGACCTCTCCGAGCTGTACGCGGTCGCCGGCGGCCAAGCTGACGCGGTCACCAAGCTTCACAAAAGGGGAGAGACCCGACACGCAGCAGAATGCGGGCGTCACTTGAGTGACGGTGCCGCCGACCTGCACGAGGGGCTGCGTTGCGCTTGCCGCTGATACGCGCCCGGCGAGCGTTGCGAGAGCATCGAGGCGTGCTTCGCCTCCGTTCATGGAGTTCACGAAGAGGGTCCAAGTGCCTTGATGGCGCTACGTAGCGAGTCTTCAGACTGGTCCATGGAGTTCGAGACCGCGTCGTAGCTTCGCGATGCCATGATGAGCTGGGACATTTCCCACATGGGATTCACGTTGGAACCTTCGATGTGGCCCTGTGTGATCCCGGAACGGTTGAAATCGAGCTCCGGAACGGCAGCCTGATCGGGGATCACGCCCGAGTTCTCGTAGCGCGACAGTTTCGCGCGCGGATCAATCGTGAAGAGGCCGATGGCGCCTAGCTGATTCCCATTTTGCGTGATCATGCCATCGGTTGCGATCTGGGGTGGCCCTGCATTGGGATTGATTTGGAGCGGAGCGCCGCCGACATCGAGGAACGGATAGCCAGCGACCGACTGCAGTTGGCCGTCCGGCGTGATCTGCATGCGGCCGTCCCGCGTGTAAACAGTTCCGGAAGGAGTCTGAATTGCCAGCCACGCCTCGCCCTGAACGGCAACGTCGAGCGGATTGCCCGTATGTATGACCTGGCCAGGATCCCGCTTGATGTAGGCGTCGCCTGGCGAGGCGAAGGCCACCGACTCGCTTGCCGCCTGGCTCATCATCGCCTCGAACTTGATCTCCTCGCGTCGAAAGCCGGGCGTCGAAGCGTTGGCGACGTTGTTGGCAATCGTGTCCATACGCTTCTGAAAGGCCATCTGCGAGGACAGCGTCACATAGAGACTTGATTGCATTCTAGGCTCCGCCGAGCTTGAGGTTCTGCAGACTGGTAAGCAGGTTCACGCTGACGAAGGATTCGGTTGGCTGCGTGATCAGCACAGCAGCCGGCGATGTGGACGTCGCCGCGCTCGCATTGTTCACGTCCCACGTGCCCGAGAAGCGCGTCAGGAACGTTTGGAGCTTCGCGGGGTCCTTGAAGTCCTCGATGTCGATGCGGTTGCTGATCATCTCCGCCTGCCGGTCGATGTCGAGTAGCGACATGGTCGCCGGCAGGCCGAGCGCCGTTTGCGCCACCTGCAACAGCGCTTTGTCGGCGAGGAGCGAGTAGGCGCTGGTAATGCTCGAAGCCTTGCGCTCGAAGTAGAGGGCGAGGCGCACGCCTTCGTTCTGGCTGCCGGCGTCCTCCTCGACCGTCTGGCGGTAGTAGAGACCCTGCGTTCTAACTACATCGCTTTTGTGCTGAGCCAAGCCGACGGCCGATCGCGCCACCGTGCCGTCGCTGTTGAAGTTGAAGTCGGCAGCCAGATCTTTGTAGGCGGCGCTGTTCGACTTGTTGACGAAGCTGCGCGGATCGAGCTGATCGCTGGTGAGCACCTTTCGCAACGTATCGTCGGAAACATCCTTGCCTAGACCGTAGGCTCTGACGATGTAGGCCTTCAGCCGTTGGTCCTTGAGCAGCTGATCGACGGACGAGATAGTGAGGATCGTCCGGTCATAGTACTGACTCTCGGCCTTACCCAGCGTCTGATCGCCCTTGAGATCGCCGAGCGTGTCGTTGTAGCGCGCGATCGTGTTCTTCGCCGCACTTGCAGTCTGCACCTGCTTGATGCCCTGCGAGACGCCATCCGAGTCGAAATTGAACGCCGAAGCGAGCGCAGTGAAGCGCGAATCCTGCAGCAGGCTTGTGTAGCTCGTCGGACTCTTGGGATCGCTGAGCAGCACCCGCTTAATCTGGGTCTTCGTTACCTCGCTCGGATCGATGCCGTAGGACGACAGCATATAGCTGTAGAGTTTGCTATCGGTGAGGAGAGCGTCGACGTGTGACACACGCCCGATGGCGTTCCTGTAATATTGGGTATTCGACTGCTCGGCGCTGATCGCGCCGTCATCGTAGTATTTGGTGAAGAGATCGGTGAGCGCTTTCGCCTGATCGGGGTCCTGCGCTGCAACGCCGCTGTCGAGCGATCCGTCGGTGTTGAAGTTAAAGGCCTGGGCAACGGCCTTGAGCGCGCTACTCTTGTTGGCGGCGCTGTCCGGATCGGAAAGATCACTGACGAGGATTTCGCGCACCGTCGCCGCTGTCGTTAGAACGGGATCAAGCCCCGCGGCCGTGGCAACCGTGGACCGCAGGAACTCGTTATCGACGAGATCGTCGACGTTGGTGACGCCGACCATCAAGTCGTTGAAATAGTCGGTCTTGAACGCTGCCGCTGCCGGAGATTCGTCGGTATCGGTGGCCTCGTAGTACGCCAGCATCGTTTGGTTGGCTTGTTCCGTCGTCTGCGCGGACCCTCCCACCACCGATCCGTCGGCCTCAAACGAGAACGCGGCAGCGAGCTCCTGGTACTTTGCGCCGTAAAGATTGGCGACGCTGTTAGGGTCCAATAAGTCGCTGGTCAAAACGTTGCGGATTGCGGATACCGACGCAACGCTGGCATCGAGGCCGGACGCCGTCAGCGCAAACTTGAAAAGGCGCTCGTCCGACAGCAGTTGGTCGACATTGGTAATGCTGCCGATCCGGCTCTCGTAATAAGCGGCCTCAGCGGCCGCCGTCTCCCCCTTGCGGATCCGCTGCTGCGAGTAGAGGCCGATCATGGCATCCTCGCTGGCGGAGTCCTGCGCCGTGGTCAGTCCCAACTCCACGTCACCGCTCGGGAGAAAATGAAAGGCCTTCGCGAACTCCAGGTAGCGTTTGTCGGAAAGCTTATTGACGAAGCTCGATTTGTCGTTGAGGTCGCTCTCGAGCACCTTGCGCATGAACGCCTTGGCGTAGGTCATGTCCTCGAGGCCATAGGCCTTCATGGCATACGCAAAGAGCCGCTGGTCCTTGAGGAGATCGTCGACCGACTTCACGTCGTCGATGTTGGCGAGGTAGTACTCGGTCTCACGCGCCACCTGAGGCTGGGCCGCAGTGGTCCGCAGCGAGCGGTCAATGTTGCCGCTGACTTGGCGATAGCTGGCTAACGTGGGGAGCACGGTCAAGCTTCCGTATGAGTTAGTGGCGAGAAGGTTGCATCAATTGGCTTTCCTGAAGCTGGCGCACCGCTGCCAGCTTCACGCAAGGATGTGATGTTCAACTCGTAAAAGGATAAAATTACTTGGATTCTGTAACTTGACCATTGTCATCGGCCTCCTCGTTACCCTGGGCTGCATGCTCGGCGGCTTTGTCGCCATGGGGGGGCATGTCGGCGTCATCTGGCAGCCGTGGGAGTACTTGATTATCGGCGGCTCGGCCCTCGGCACGTTCATCGTCGCTAACCCGATAAAAACGATCAAAGATACGGGCGCAGGGCTTAAGGAGGCTTTTACAAGCAACGCCCCCGGCCAGCAGCAGTACCTGGAAGTTCTGGGCATCCTCTACTTCGTCATGCGCGAGCTGCGCAGCAAACCGCGCAACGAGGTCGAGGAGCACATCGATAACCCCGATCAGTCGCCGCTCTTCCAGCGGTTTCCCAGCATAGCGGCCAATCGCGATCTCACGACCTTCATCTGCGACTATTGCCGTCTCATCATCATCGGCAATGCGCGGACCCACGAGATCGAGGCGCTGATGGACGAGGAGATCCACACCGCGCGCAGTGACAAGATGAAGCCCTACCACGCGCTCGTCAGCGTCGGTGAGGGGCTTCCGGCGCTGGGAATCGTCGCTGCGGTGCTTGGCGTCGTGAAGGCGATGGGCGCGCTCGACGAGTCGCCGGAGGTTCTGGGCCACCTTATCGGCGCCGCCCTCGTCGGCACCTTCGCCGGCATCTTCCTTTCCTATGCCGTGGTCTCACCGCTTGCCAACAAGATCAAGGTTCTGCGCGAGAAGCAGCTGCGTTCTTACGTCATCGTCAAGCAGACGCTGCTGGCTTTCATGAACGGCGCGATGCCCCAGGTGGCACTTGAGCACGGGCGCAAAACCATTTCCGTCTACGAGCGTCCTTCCATCGACGACGTCGAGCAGATCGCGCTCAGCTCCAGCGCCAGCAGCGCGGAGCCGGCTCCAGCGGAGGCGGCCTGACGCATGGCACAGACAGCCGGCGCGCGCAAAAGCCTGGACCGTCTCTTTGCCGATCCTCAGGACGTGGTCGAGCGCCTGCCGATGTTGCGCACCGTCCTGCAGAAGGCGGCTGGCAATTGGGGAGAGCTGATCCGAAATATATCAGCGACGGTTCCCAATGTGGTGCTGGTTGACGTCGAGAGCCGCACGCCCGAAAGCATGGTTGCGGCGACGGCAAACCAGGGCTTTGCATGCGTGCTGGAAGCGCCAAAATGGAATGCTCGGCTGATCGTCTCCGCGGATTTCGAGTTTGTATACACGGTCGTCGAAATGCTGCTTGGCGGAGACGGGTCGGAGCCGCCGCCAGTGGCAGATCAGCCGCTCACCAGAACTGAACTCGGGCTCGCGCAGCTCGTAATCGAACAATTCGCCAATGCGCTGGAGCAGGCGTTTTCGTCTGTGGCGCCTACGAACTTTCTCGTTGGAGCTGCGACTCCGCGCGTGAGCTTCGATGTCTTGGGGCGCCAGACAGTTCCGATCGTCGCCGCGAAGTTCCATTTGTTCGCGTTGGGGTTGGGGGGTGGCATCACGCTCATGATGTCACAATCGGTGTTGAGCCCGATGCGCAACGAACTCTCGCGCGCTGCGGGTCCCGAGGCTGCCAGGCCCGATTCGGCTTGGAGCCAGAAGATCCAGAGTGAAGTCTCCCGCGCGAACGTCGACTTGGTGGCGGTACTTGACGAGCAAGAGCTTTCGCTCGCCGACGTGGCAGCTTTCGCCGTCGGTCAAGTGCTGGGGCTCAGAGCGACCCCCGAGGGCCTGCTGCGCGTTGAGTGCAACGGCGAGCCGCTAATCAATTGTGAGATCGGTAAGGCGAACGGAGTCTATGCGCTACGCGTTCGCGACTTCGTCGATCAAAAGACCGAGTTCATCGAGGATATCCTTGCCAGCTAGCTGCGGCTAGACGGCCTAGAGGCACCTGATCGTCAAGGAAATCAAATGTCGAACTTCGATCCACTCAATGTTCTGCCGGAAGGGGCCGCAGGCGAGCTGCCACCCCCGCAGAAATTCGCTAAGGCGCCCCCAGGGCTTAGTGCCGGTGGGCCGATCGGCGAAGGCCTCAGTCTCGATACGATCATGCGGATTCCCGTTACGGTAAAGATTGTTCTGGGGTCCGCATCGATGCCGGTCGCGGCTCTTTTGAAGCTCGGCCGCGGAGCGCTCATACCGCTCGACCGGAAGATCGGTGAGCCCGTCGACGTGATCGTAAACGGTCGCGTCGTCGCGCGCGGGGAGGTGGTTGTGATGGACGAAGATCCATCACGACTTGGCATCTCCCTGACCGAGGTGGTGGGCCCGTCCGTCGCCGAAAATCTCCGCTAGCGACGAAGTACCATGGCCGCCCCCTCTCCATCGCGAGGCACTTCCAAGCGCAATGCGCTCACCGGCCCGGAAAAGGTCGGGGTGTTGCTGCTTGCGCTCGGCAAGGCGAAGGCTGGGCAGCTTCTAAGGCGTCTCGATCCGGACGACCTGCGTCTCCTCACTCGTTCCAGCTCGCGCTTGCGTCCCATCAGCGCCGACGAGGTCGAGGCGTTGATCGAGGAGTTCGCCGAGAGCTTCACCGGCGGTCTCAACTTCGCCGGAACGGCCGAGGAGGTGAAAAGCCTCCTGGCGGACGTGATGACCGCAGACGAGATCGCCCAGTACATGCGCACGCACCCGACCGAGGGACAGCCGGTATGGGACAGGCTAGTGCCGCTGAGAGACAATGCCCTGCAAACGCTGGTCTTGAAGGAGCATCCGCAAACGGTCGCCGTCATCCTGTCGCGTATGGATTCGAACGTCGGTGCCCGGCTCCTCCGGACGCTAGAGCCGGAGTTCCGCCATTCCCTTCTGCGCCGCATGCTCGGTCTCAAGGGGGTTGCCGATAGCGCGATGACCGTCATCGAGAATGGACTCAACGACGATCTGCTTGCCACGATGCTGGCCACGCCGAACCCAGAAACGCGCAAGACCATCGCCGGCATCTTGAACAAGCTTGATGGATCGCAAACGAACGAGATACTCAAGAGCATCGCCGCGACGAGACCCGACGACGCCAATGAACTGAAGAGCATGCTCTTCTCGTTTGCGGACATCGCCACTCTGAAACCTCGGGCGCGGGCCCTCATCCTCGAGAAGGTGCCGACGGAGCAAGTGGTTATTGCCCTCAACGGTGCCGAGCCCGAGCTGCAAGAGGCCGTTCTGTCCACGCTCACCGCCCGAGTTCGGCGCATGGTAGAGGCCGAGCTCGAAGCCGCTCCTCCGGGGCGGACTCGAGACATCGAGGAGGCCCGGCGCGCAATCGTTGCGACCGTTCTCAATCTCATGGCGCGTGGTGAGATCACGCTCGAGGACCGCAAGTCCGACGACGACTACGCCGACTGATAGGCTGAAATGTCGAACGGCGGCGACAAAGAAGGCAAAACGGAAGAAGCGACCGAGAAGAAGATTCGGGACGCGATCGAGAAGGGCAGTGTTCCCTTCTCCAAGGAGCTGTCCGCTTTTGCCGCCCTTGTGGGATTTGTTATCGTAACGAGCTTCTTCATCGTCGGCAGCACTATAGCGTTGGTGTCGTCGCTCAAGGGCTTCATCGACGATCCGGGCCGCTGGCCTCTGGAGAACACTGCAGATGCAGTTCAACTCTTCCGGGCGATCAATCTCGACGCGGCGCAATTCCTCCTGCCTGCAGTGATCGTCCTGGCCATCGCGGGCTTGGCGAGTTCGTTGTTCCAGAATCCTCCGCAAATTGTCTTCGATCGCATTCAGCCGCAGTTGTCGCGCCTGTCCCTGAGCGCGGGGTGGCGGAGAATCTTCGGCCTTCAAGGATGGGTCGAGTTTTTAAAGGGCTCATTCAAGCTGTCGGCGCTCGCCGTTCTCGCGTATCTGCTCGCGCGCGCAGCCCGGTTCGACGTGTTCAACTCGATGTTCATGGCGCCGAACGCTCTGCCCGAGCTCATGCGGACCATGGCGAACCGTCTATTCCTTGCTGTGCTCGTTGCCATCGTGCTGCTGGTGGTCGCCGACCTCGTGTGGTCGCGGTTCTTCTGGCGGCGCGAGCTCAGGATGACGCGACAGGAGATCAAGGACGAGCAAAAGCAGGCCGAGGGCGACCCGATCATCAAGGGACGCTTGCGCTCCCTGGCGCGCGACCGCGCCCGCAAACGCATGATAGGGCGGGTTCCACAGGCTACCGTCGTCATCGCCAACCCCACTCACTACGCAATCGCGCTGCGATACGTCCGCACGGAGAATCGCGCACCCATTGTGGTTGCCAAGGGGCTTGACTTTATCGCCCTGAACATCCGTTCGGTGGCGGAGAAGCACGGTATTCCCGTGGTGGAAGACAAGCTTCTCGCAAGGTCGCTCTACGATAAAGTCGAGGTCGACCAGGTCATTCCGCCGGAGTTCTACAGGGCAGTCGCAAATGTAATCCTGTACATCATGTCCCGCGGAAGGCCATTGCAGGGAATCGCGCCTAACCGATGATGCAAAAAGCGAGCAAGTTCACTTACGAGCGCGAGAAGGCGCTCGGCCAGGGGGTTCGTGAGTTGGCATCGGATTTGCGTTTGGTTGAACCCGCTGACTATGCCGAATTCGTCCGCACGGAACGCTTTGCCAACATTGCGAATCTCGTCGCCTCCTCCGCGGAGCTCTTCTTCAAGCCCGGCACAATATTCTTCGGGCACTCGGGCGAGGTGGATTTGAAGTGGGATCAACCGCCCACGGTCGCGCTCGACATGGAATTCCGGCACAAGCGTGTGAACGTATATTTCCGGCTCGTCCTCGAAGCGGAACGTGCCGGCGTCGAGATAACCTACCTCAGCTTCGAGGGGGCGTCCGTGGCGCCGGACGAGAACACCCAACGTCTCGTTGAAGCCATCGTCGACGCGCGTCTAACGCCGATTCGGGAGGCCGAGGAGTTGGACTCTTGCGACTCGGACAGCCAGCGACAAGCCTGAGACAAGCTTAAGCCTTTATTAAGCTACGCGAACACCCTCGCGCGGCTATCGGCATGAGCTCCATATACCTCTTCAACATCGCCTCCCAACGGAGTCACTGGCTAGCAGTGCGCCAGGAGACCGTTACCGGCAACATCGCGCACGCCAACACGCCGGGCTACGCCGCGCGCGATGTGCAACCTTTCGAAGCCGTCCTTCAATCGTCGCACCTTGCGATGGCAACGAGCGATCCGGCGCATGTTGCGGACACGACCCCGGGGCCGGAACGTGTGGAGGCGACGGAAGAGGACGACTGGCAGACCTACGATTCGGGGAACACGGTCAGCATCGAGAAAGAGCTCGTCAAGGCTGGAGAGGTCAACAGCGCGTTTGCCTTGAATAACAGCGTGGTCAAAACGTTCCATCGCATGCTGCTAGCCAGCGCAAAGGGATAACTGTGGTCGATCCGCTCAAGGTCTCTCAGGGCATAGCAGCCGCCGGCCTCGATGTTCAGTCGCATCGAATGCGCATCATCGCCGAGAACATGGCGAACGCGCAGTCGACTGCGAATACACCCGGTGGCGATCCATACACCAGGAAGACGATCGTCTTCTCCAACGACTTCGATGAAGCGATGGGGGGCAACCTCGTGGGCGTCGAGCAAATCGGCAAGGATCCGAGCCCTTATCGAGTGGAGCGCAATCCCAGCCATCCGGCGGCCGACGCGGACGGCAACGTGAAGTACCCAAACGTGAACATTCTGGTCGAGATGGCCGACATGCGTGAGTCGAATCGCTCGTACGAGGCCAACCTTCAGATGATGAAGCAGTCGCGATCGATGGTCATGATGACGATCGACATGCTGAGGAGCAGCTAATGCTGGAGCAGCTTCTTCCCGCAATATCCGGCATCGGCTCGAGCACGCCGGTGCAGGGCGATACCAGCGTCAGGTCGCGCGTAGCGGTGGCTGAAACCAGCGACGACTTTGGAAATATGCTGGCGCGCATGGCGAGCGACACCTTCGACACGCTCAAAGCTGCCGAAGCAACGTCAGTTGCCGGGATCACAGACAAGGCCTCGGTCCAACAAGTCGTAGAATCGGTAATGGCCGCGGAGCAATCGCTACAAACGGCGCTTGCAGTCCGCGACAAGGTTGTCTCGGCGTATTTAGAGATCAGCCGGATGACAATCTGAGGAACTCCGCATGAGAGCGCTCGCGATCGCAGCCACGGGAATGAGTGCGCAGCAGTTGAACGTTGAGGTGATCGCGAACAACATCGCGAACATCAACACAACGGCGTTCAAGCGCGCACGGGCAGAATTCACAGATCTGCTCTATCAGGATGAGCGGCCGGCCGGCGTACCGAACCGGGGCAACCAACAGCCAATTCCCGAGGGTGCTCAGGTTGGTCTTGGCGTCCGCAACGCGGCTATCCGTAACCTGCATATCCAGGGCGCCCTTACCAGCACCGGCAACAAACTCGATCTGGCAATCAACGGCCGCGGCTGGTTTCAGATCGAGGGGGCGAGCGGCGAGACGTTCTACACCCGCGCCGGCAGCTTCAACAAGAACGCGGAGGGTCAGATCGTCACGATCGACGGCAACCTCCTGACGCCGCAGATCACCGTTCCGGCGGAGACGACGGAGATCGTCGTCAACGAGAGCGGCGAAGTCTTTGCGCTCACCAGCGGGCAGACCACCATGCAGTCCCTCGGTCAAATCACGTTGGCCAATTTCGCCAACGATGCTGGTCTCGAGGCGCTGGGAGGCAATCTCTACCAGGAGACGACGGCGTCCGGTTCGCCGGTGGTCGGCGTGCCGGGGGATCCCAGCTTCGGCACCGTGGAGCAGGGCTACCTTGAGCTCTCCAACGTCGATCCGGTGAAGGAAATCACCGAGCTGATCACGGCGCAGCGGTCTTACGAAATGAACTCCAAGGTCATTCAGGCCGTGGATGAAATGTACAGCACGGTATCGAGAGGCTAACCATGGTCGCTCTTTGCTTTGGATCCCGATCGGCGCACCTCATCGCTGCTGTATTTTGTCTAGCAGGCGCGCTCCCGGCACATGCCGGCCAAGTGCTATTGCCTGTCCCGCGCGTCACGATTTACCCGGGACAGGTGATCGAGAAGGGAATGCTTGTCGATCGCGCCTTTCGGTCGGGGAGCGCCGAACAAGCAGTGGCGACGACTTCGAGCGACGGGTTAATCGGCAAGGTGGCCCGCCAAACCCTGCTGCCGGGACGTCCTGTCACCCAAGCTGCACTCAGAGCGCCGCACGCCATCACCCAGGGACAGGCGGCGATGGTCATTTTTCAGAGTGGCGCGTTGACCATTACGGGCAGTGCCATTGCGCTCCAGTCCGGAGCGACCGGCGACGTGGTGTCCGTGCGCAATGTCGATAGCGGGAGAATCATAAAGGGGACGATCGGGTCCGACGGAGCTGTGCACGTGGGCGGTCCATGAGGCGCACCCTACGCTTCGTTTGTATCCTTTGCGCCACCATGATCGCGGCCCCGGGCGCGCTGCGTTGTGCCGACGTGGGCCGGTCGGATGGAGACATGGGCCCATCCAACATGCCATCGTTTGGCGCCCCCACGCGGATCAAGAACATCGTCACTATTCAAGGTGTCCGCGCCAATCAGCTGGTGGGCTATGGCCTGGTGATCGGTCTCAACGGAACCGGCGATAGTCTGCGCAACTCGCCGTTCACCGACCAATCGATACAGGCGATGCTCGATCGTATGGGCGTGAACATTCGCCGACAGAACACGCGCACGCGCAATTCGGCGGCCGTCATCGTCACTGCCGAACTCCCGCCCTTCGTCCAAACCGGAGCGACGATTGACGTAACTGTCTCCTCGCTCGGCGACGCGACGTCGCTTCTGGGAGGGACGTTGATCATGACCCCTCTCAACGGACCAGACCAACTCGTCTACGGAGTGGCTCAGGGCCCCGTCACCGTTTCCGGCTACCAGATCACTGGCGCCGCCCAAACGGTGACGCAGAATGTCCCCACCTCGGGTCGCATCCCCAACGGGGCGCTCATCGAGCGCGAGTCGCCAGGTATATTTGCGGCAGCCGAAGTCATTGGCCTCGCGCTGCGCAATCCCGACTTTTCAACTGCGATCCGCGTCTCGGACGCTATCAATTCCTACGGCCTGGATCGATTTGGCGTGCAGATTGCGAATGCAGGCGATCTGCGCTCCATCGCTGTGAAACGCCCGCCCTCGATGTCAGCGACACGTTTGATGGCGGAAATCGGCGAGCTCATCGTCGAACCGGACGTGCCCGCTCGCGTCGTCGTAGACGAGCGAACGGGAACGATTGTGATCGGGCGCGACGTGCAGATTTCCACGGTGGCGGTAACGCACGGAAATCTGACGGTGACGGTCACCGAGACACCGCAGGTCTCGCAACCGTTGCCTTTCTCGGAAGGCCAGACCGTGGTGACACCGGAAACCGACATCTCAACCTACGAGCAAGGTGGGACGCTGCGGATTGTTCGAGGCACCAGCCTGCACGTATTGGTCCGCGGGCTGAACATGATGGGGTTGAAGCCGCAGGGGATCATAGCCGTCCTGCAAACAATCAAGACCTCTGGTGCGCTTCAGGCTGAACTCGTGGTGCAATGATGGACCACGCTAGCTGGTGCCCAATCTTTCTCGCAGCAGGGGGGCTTTTCCTAATGGGCATGCTCGTGCCGACCTCGTCGCTTGCTGCGGACCAAGGTTGGGCGCCGGTAGTAGCCAAAGCGAGCACTGCAGAGAGCCCTCTATTTGAGACATCGGTGCCGCCGATGCCTCACCCGAAGCCGGCGACAATAAAGAAGTCGGCTGCGAGGACGAACGAGGCGGCGGTGGCCGTTCCGCTTTCGGCAAACGCCCCACCCGTTCCTACGCCGAGCAATACAAGCGACATCATCACGGGCTCCTTCGATGCTATCGAATCGAAACGGATGCTGTCGCCAGCCGACTCGGCCCGGTTGTTCGCCGAGGAGGGAGATGCGCCGCCCGACGCGTTGATCACCGGTACGGTGGACGGTCAAGGCTCCGATCTTGCGCGCGGGTATTGCGCCAACATCGCCGGTACGGCGGCGGAAGCACGCATCGCTTTGCAGAGGGCGAAGCTTGCCGAAGCCGAAAAGGCGATCGGCTATCGAATAACCGCGTTGGAGGTGAAGACCGCGGAGTACAAGGTCTGGGTCGACCGGCGCGACCAGTTCCTGAAACGCGCCACGGCCTCGCTGGTGAAGATCTACACCCAAATGGAGCCCGACGCGGCTTCGCTGCAGCTCGCTGCCATGGACGAGGAAACGGCGGCCGCGCTCTTGGTGAAGCTCGAGCCACAAAACGCGAGCGCCATCTTGAACGAGATGGCGCCGGAAAAGGCGGCACGGCTGACGGCTACGATTGCCGGCGCCGTGCGGGCGCCGAAGCCGAACGGGGGTCCCGCGGGCGCCGCGGCTGCGCCACCAACTGGGTACGCGCCTCAACGCGCCGACTCCCCTGAGGGCAGGTCATGATCGCAAGGATCGCCATTTGCCCTCTGCTTGTAGCTCTGTTGACCGCATGCGCGGTCGACGTGCGCGATTTCAATCGCGAGCCGCACATGACGCCGGTGGGCAGTGGTCTCGTGCCTAAGAGGGTCGCGATGATCAGCGAGCCGGCGCCGGAACCGACCTATCGGGGCAACAACTCAATTTGGCAGGATTCCCGCGCGGATCTCTTTTCCGATCTGCGCGCGAGGAGGATCGGCGATACCGTCACGGTCAAGATCTTCATGAAGGACAGGGCTTCGCTCGCCAACGATTCGGAGCGCAAGCGCGATGCGTCTAACTCGCTCGACCTCGGCTTTACCTATGGCGCCACTTCAAGCGACATCACGATCGCGAACGGGGGCGAATTGGGCGCAAGCGCAGACTCCCAGACCAAGACCAAGAGCGAGGGCGGGATCGAACGCTCTGAGAAGATCGATCTCCTCGTTGCCGCCGTCGTCTCCGATGTCCTCCCGAACGGCAACCTCGTCATCAGCGGGTCGCAGGAGGTGCGCGTCAATTTCGAAATGCGCGTGTTGAACGTCGCCGGTATCGTGCGTCCAGTCGATATCTCCGCCGACAACTCGATCGCCTACGAGAAGATCGCCGAGGCCCGCATCGCTTACGGCGGTCGCGGACGCCTGATGGAGGTTCAGCAGCCGCCTTGGGGGCAGCAGCTGGTCGACAACGTGTTCCCCTGGTGATCGGTCGCTTGGGATGACGACAGCCAACGAAGAAGGAAGTGTAGCTGAGGGCAAGACACCCCCCCGGCAACTTTCCACGTTCCACTTTATCCTCATCGTCGCCGCGCTGACGCTGGCGGCAGCAGGCGTCGGGTTTCTATCCGGCCTGCGAATTCTCTCCAGCGCGCAGGAGACCGTGGCAAGCAAGGGAGTTGAGCCGCCGCCGCTGCTCGGCGGGCTACAGCACGTGGACAGTGCGAATCTGAGAACCATGACGCCGATCGTGACGAACTTGGCAGGGAGCCCGCCTGTCTGGATCCGCCTCGAGGCGTCTCTCGTCTTCCATGACAATCCTAAAGACGCAGACGCGCTCGCCGCCCGCATCTCGGAAGATATCGTCGGCTTTCTACGCACGGTTTCGGTAGCGCAGATAGAGGGAGCGATCGGCTTCCAGCATCTGAGTGAGGATTTGAACGACCGCGTGCGCGTGCGCAGCAACGGTCGAGTGCAGGAGCTCGTCATTCAAGGATTGATCATCGAATGAAAAGAGGTCTCCTCATCGTCTGCCTCCTGCTGCTGAGTTCTGTGCAGGTCGCGGCCCAGCAGTTGCCGAGCCTGGACTCAATCATGCCGCCGGGTGATGCATCGGCCGCAGGCCGGATCGTCCAGCTCGTTCTCTTGATTACGGTGCTGTCGGTCGCGCCGGGAATTCTCATCATGGTGACGTGCTTCACGCGATTCGTGATTGCACTGTCGTTCTTGAGGGCCGGGATAGGTCTGCAGACGACCCCAGCCAACTTGATCCTCATCAGCCTGGCGCTGTTCATGACTCTCTACGTCATGGCGCCGACCTTCGATCGGGCCTGGCAGGGGGGCGTCGCGCCCCTCATGGAGAATAAGATCACGGAGGCGGAGGCCTACGAGCGCATCACCGCCCCTTTTCGCGCTTTCATGCTCGCCAATGTGCGTGACAAGGATCTAAAGCTCTTCAATGACCTCGCTCACGAAACCCTCTGGGCGAAGCAGAACAAGACTGAGGGCGACGCCGCGCCGCCTCCGCCTCCCACTCCTCCCAAGACGGACGAGGCCAATCTCGAAATGCGCGTCCTCATACCCGCATTCATGATCTCCGAGCTCAGGCGCGGATTTGAGATCGGGTTTCTCATGGTTCTGCCGTTCCTGGTCATCGATCTGATCGTTGCAACTCTGACGATGTCGATGGGCATGATGATGCTGCCTCCGACCGTCATCTCTCTACCGTTCAAGATACTGTTCTTCGTGCTGATAGACGGCTGGAACCTGCTCGTCGGAGGGCTCATCCGATCCTTTGCGTAAAATGTCGCCAGCCCAATCGCTTTGGTTGAGAACGAGTTGATGACAGGTTGGGCGCGACTCGCCCAAAGGCATGATGCCGTCCTGTCTTGCCGGCAGCACCCCGGTATGTCCCACGAAAAATAGGCAAACATCAGGGACAGCCTCACATGGCCAGTATCAACACCAACGTCGCCGCAATGACCGCGTTGCGGTCGCTGACGGCAACCAATCAGGCCCTCACGCAAACCCAGGACCGCATCTCGACCGGCCTGCGCGTCGCGACCGCCGCCGACAACGCCGCCTACTGGTCGATCGCGACCACGATGAAGTCGGACAACTCTGCGCTCTCCACGGTGCAGGACGCGCTCGGTCTTGGCGCTGCCACCGTCGACGTGGCCTACACCGCCATCGACCAGGCGAAGAACATCGTCACCAAGATCAAGGACAAGCTCGTCGCCGCGGCGCAGCCCGGCCTCGACCGCGCCAAGATCCAGACGGAAATCACCGAGCTGCAGGCGCAGCTCTCCGGCATGGCCGGTGCGGCAACGCTGCAGGGCCAGAACTGGCTTTCCGTCGATTCGAGCGTTGCCGGCTACAACGCCGTCAAGAATATCGTCTCATCGATCAGCCGTGCCGGCGGCTCCATTTCGGTGCAGACGATCTCCATCAACACCGGGGCCATGGTGCTGTTCGATACGAACGCTGCCGCCAGCGGCATCCTGGACAGCACGCGTAACGCAACGACAGGTGTGGTGGACCCCGCCGGTACCTTCACCATCGCGACGCTCAACATCTCGGCGTTGACCGACAGCACGGCCGATCTCGCCATCCTCGACGGCTACATCAAGGGCGCCGACCGGGCGATCACCGAGATGGCCGCCGGCGCGACGGCGCTCGGTGCCGCCAAGGCGCGCATCGAGATCCAGCAGTCGTTCGTCGACTCGCTCATGGACGCCATCGAGGGCGGCATCAGCCAGCTGGTCGATGCCGACATGAACGAGGAATCGACGAAGCTGCAGGCGCTGCAGGTGAAGCAGCAACTCGGCATCCAGGCGCTCAGCATCGCCAACGGCTCGAGCCAGAGCATCCTGCGTCTGTTCCAGCAGTAAGGAATCGATAGGCAAGACGCCGGAGGGGCCAATGCTCTCGACGAGCATGGCCTTCCTCGTCGGCGGGTTGATACGAGCAAGGTCTCGTTAATCAAACTGCAACCGGCGTCGCTTAAGGGTAAGTCGATGACAGGTTGGGCGCCGTTCGCCCAAGGGCATGATGCCGAACTGTTGTGCCGGCAATCCGGTATGTCCCCCAAAAATTAGCTAATCCCAGGGACAACCACACATGGCTAGTATCAACACCAACGTCGCCGCAATGACCGCATTGCGGTCGCTGACGGCTACAAACTCGGCGCTCACGCAAACCCAGGAACGCATCTCGACGGGCCTGCGCGTCGCGACCGCCGCCGACAACGCTGCCTACTGGTCGATCGCGACCACGATGAAGTCGGACAACTCTGCCCTCTCCACCGTGCAGGATGCCCTCGGGCTCGGCGCCGCCTTCGTCGACGTGGCCTACACGGCCCTTGACGAGGCGAAGAACATCGTCACCAAGATCAAGGACAAGCTCGTCGCCGCCGCTCAGCCCGGCCTCGACCGCGCCAAGATCCAGACGGAAGTCACCGAGCTGCAGGCGCAGCTGGGCGGCATGTCTGGCGCGGCGACGCTGCAGGGCCAGAACTGGCTGTCCGTCGACTCGAGCGCGGCCGGCTACAACGCCACCAAGCAAATTGTGTCATCGATCAGCCGTGCCGGCGGCGCCATCTCGGTCCAGACGATCTCCATCAATACCAGCTCGATGGTGCTGTTCGATTCGAACGCGGCAGTGGCCGGTGTCGGCATCCTAGACGGCTATCGCAACGGAACGACGGGTGCGATCTATGCCGTGCAGCCAGCTGTTCCCGCCGCCACTGACTTCCGACTCGCCAACATCAACATCTCGGCGCTGACCGACAGCACGGCCGACCTCGCCACCCTCGACGGCTACATCAAGGGCGCCGACCGGGCGATCACCGAGATGGCCGCCGGCGCGACGGCACTCGGTGCCGCCAAGGCGCGCATCGAGATCCAGACGTCGTTCGTCTCCAGCCTCATGGACGCAATCGAAGGCGGCATCAGCCAGCTCGTCGACGCCGACATGAACGAGGAATCGACGCGCTTGCAGGCGCTGCAGGTGAAGCAGCAACTTGGCATCCAGGCGCTCTCGATCGCCAACGGCTCGAGCCAGAGCATCCTGCGTCTGTTCCAGTAACAGACCGCGCCCGTTAGACAACAAGGCCAAGACCTCTCCGAGGGCTTGGCCTTTTTCTTTTGGGGGCTCGGGAGGAATTGAGATCGCCTTCTTCGCGTCGGTGGACTGAATCGATCCGTTCCGCAAGGTCTCGTTAATCAAACTGCAACCGGCGTTGCTTAAGGGTAAGTCGATGACAGGTTGGGCGCCGTTCGCCCAAGGGCATGATGCCGAACTGTTGTGCCGGCTGCGACCCGGTATGTCCCCCCAAAATTCGGCCAATTCCAGGGACAAACCTCAATGGCTAGTATCAACACCAACGTCGCCGCAATGACCGCATTGCGGTCGCTGACGGCTACCAACTCGGCGCTCACGCAAACCCAGGAACGCATCTCGACGGGCCTGCGCGTCGCCACCGCCGCCGACAACGCCGCCTACTGGTCGATCGCGACCACGATGAAGTCGGACAACTCGGCCCTCTCCACGGTGCAGGACGCCCTCGGCCTCGGCGCCGCCTTCGTCGACGTGGCCTACACCGCCATCGACGAGGCGAAGAACATCGTCACCAAGATCAAGGACAAGCTCGTCGCCGCGGCGCAGCCCGGCCTCGACCGCGCCAAGATCCAGACGGAAGTCACCGAGCTGCAGGCTCAGCTCTCCGGCATGGCCGGCGCCGCGACACTGCAGGGCCAGAACTGGCTGTCGGTTGACTCCAGCGCTGCCGGCTACAACGCCACGAAGAGCATCGTCTCCTCGATCAGCCGTGCCGGCGGCGCCATTTCGGTGCAGACGATTTCCGTCAATACCGCCTCGATGGTGCTGTTCGACGCCAACGCTGCCGCCAGCGGCATCCTCGATAGCACGCGTAACGCAGCGACCGGTGTGGTGGACCCCGCCGGTACGTTCACCATCGCAGCGCTCAACATCTCGGCGCTGACCGACAGCACCGCCGACCTCGCCATCCTCGACGGCTACATCAAGGGCGCCGACCGGGCGATCACCGAGATGGCCGCCGGTGCGACGGCGCTCGGTGCCGCCAAGGCGCGCATCGAGATCCAGACGTCGTTCGTCTCTAGTCTCATGGACGCAATCGAAGGCGGCATCAGCCAGCTCGTCGACGCCGACATGAACGAAGAATCGACGCGCTTGCAGGCGCTGCAGGTGAAGCAGCAACTTGGCATCCAGGCGCTCTCGATCGCCAACGGCTCGAGCCAGAGCATCCTGCGTCTGTTCCAGTAACAGACGGCGCCCGTTAGACAACAAGGCCAAGCCCCCGAGCGGGCTTGGCCCTTTTATCGCGCGGCAGCAATCAACCGAACACGATGCAAAGGGCGTGCGAAACTTCAGCCGGTGTTAGCCGTCTCTTGAAGACACCACATCGCTATGCTCGCCCAGCTGGCACCGTTAGCAGTCCAGCAACCATTATTCTTTAAGCCTTAAGCCATGACAGGTTGGGCCCCGTTTGCCCAAAGGCATGATGCCGTCCTGTCATGCCGGCAACCCGGTATGTCCCCCGCTTCTGTGCTCGAGTAACCCAGGGACAAACCTCAATGGCTAGTATCAACACCAACGTCGCCGCAATGACTGCATTGCGGTCGCTGACGGCTACCAACTCGGCGCTCACGCAAACCCAGGAACGCATCTCGACGGGCCTGCGCGTCGCGACCGCCGCCGACAACGCTGCCTACTGGTCGATCGCGACCACGATGAAGTCCGACAACTCTTCACTCTCCACCGTGCAGGACGCCCTCGGCCTTGGCGCCGCCTTCGTCGACGTGGCCTACACGGCCCTCGACGAGGCGAAGAACATCGTCACCAAGATCAAGGACAAGCTCGTCGCCGCGGCGCAGCCCGGCCTCGACCGCGCCAAGATCCAGACAGAAGTCACCGAACTGCAAGCGCAGCTGACCGGCATGGCCGGCGCGGCGACGCTGCAGGGCCAGAATTGGCTCTCCGTCGATTCGAGCGCGGCCGGCTACAACGCCACGAAGAGCATCGTCTCCTCGATCAGCCGTGCCGGCGGCGCCATTTCGGTGCAGACGATTTCCGTCAATACCGGTTCGATGGTGCTGTTCGACGCCAACGCTGCCGCCAGCGGCATCCTCGATAGCACGCGTAACGCAACGACCGGTGTGGTGGACCCCGCCGGTACCTTCACCATCGCGGCGCTCAACATTTCGGCGTTGACCGACAGCACCGCCGACCTCGCCATCCTCGACGGCTACATCAAGGGCGCCGACCGCGCGATCACCGAGATGGCCGCCGGTGCGACGGCGCTCGGTGCCGCCAAGGCACGCATCGAGATCCAGACGTCGTTCGTCTCCAGCCTCATGGACGCCATCGAAGGCGGCATCAGCCAGCTCGTCGATGCCGACATGAATGAAGAGTCGACGCGCTTGCAGGCGCTGCAGGTGAAGCAGCAACTTGGCATCCAGGCGCTCAGCATCGCCAACGGCTCGAGCCAGAGCATCCTGCGTCTGTTCCAGTAAGGCAACAGCTTCGAAAATTGGAAAAGCCAAGCTCTCTCCGAGGGCTTGGCTTTTTTTTTGGCAATTCTCGCGCAAGGTTCCCCACGAAAGATCGCTCCGGCAACCCATAAAATGGATTCGGTTTGCCTGGGGAGGCGCATGGTCTGGAGCGATCAGCTGAAGCAGTTGTGGGGCAACTTGCTTGCCCTCGGTCCGCGGCGGCTGGCGGCGCTAGGCCTCGTCGGGTTCACTGTCTTCGTGGCCGTCGGCCTTGGCAGCTACTTTTTGAGCCGGCCCGACTACGAGACTTTGTACGCCGGGCTTGAATCCCAGGACGTCTCGCGCATCGGTGCGGCGCTGCAGGAAGCGGGCATTTCCTTCGACGTCAATCCGGAAGGTACGACGGTCCTGGTCCATCCCGGGCAAGCCTCGCGGGCGCGGATGCTTCTGGCGGAAAAGGGTCTGCCAAGTAGCGCCGGCGCCGGCTACGAGCTCTTCGACAAGATGGGCGCTATCGGCCTGACCTCCTTCATGCAGGAAATCACGCGGATACGCGCGCTCGAAGGCGAGATCGCGCGCACCATCCAAGGCATGAAGGGCGTTCGAGCGGCGCGTGTTCATATCGTCATGGCGGAGGCCGGCTCTTTCCGCCGCAGCACTCAGCAACCTTCGGCGTCGGTGGTAATCCGCACCGACTCCGCAGCGGATTTCTCGTCTGCTCAGGCGATTCGCCACCTTGTTGCAGCCGCCATTCCGGGGATGACGGTAGACAAGGTCCGCGTTCTCAGCACCGACGGTACCGTGCTTGCCGCCGGCGACGGAACCTTCAACGCAGCGCCAACCAAGATGCTGGAGCTGGAGCGAACCGTTGCAAGCGAGCTGAAGCAAAACGTGAGCGAGACGCTGGCGCCCTACATAGGCATCGACAATTTCGAGCTCAGTGTTGCCGCCCGCCTCAACATTGATAAGCGCCAGATCAACGAGACCGCCTTCGATCCCGACTCGCGGTTCGAGCGCTCTCGGCGCACGATCAAGGAGAAGTCGAACTCGAAGGATTCAGACACTTCTCAACCTGTCGGAGTGGACCAGAACCTTCCGGCTGAGCAGACGCAAGGCGCGGCGGCAGACAAGGGTTCGTCACGGTCAAGCGAGCGCAAGGAGGAGCTCAAGAATTTCGAAGCAAACTCCAAGACGATCTCGACTGTTAGCGACGGCTATAGGATCGACGCCCTGACGGTCGCCGTGGTGATCAACCGCAAACGTTTGCAGGCGCTGTTGGGCGAGAAGGCCTCCCAAGAGGCGATAGATGCAAAGCTGAAGGAGGTTGAGAGTCTGGTCTCATCGGCGACGGGCGCCGATCAGAAGCGCGGCGACCGGATTACGGTGGCAGCGGTCGAATTCCTGGCCGCCGGCGATCTGCTAGAGCCTGTAGCGTCCCCTGGGGTCGGCGCCTATCTGCTCGACCAGATGGGCACGTTTGCGAAGGCCCTCGCCGTAGTCGCTGCTGCCCTGATACTCGCATGGTTCGGCTTGCGGCCTGCGACGCGCATGCTGCTCGAGTTCCAGCCTCCTCAGGTTGCCGAAACCGCAAATCAGTTGCCGTTTGAACCGCAAATTGCCTCGGCGTTTGCCATGGACTCGCAGTTCGCTTCCGAGCCCGCTCCAGACCTCATCGGAGATTTGACCAGCAAGATCAATCGCACACCGCAGAAGCGGCTCGAGCAGATGGTGGACTACGACGAGGACCAGGTGGTCGCGATCCTTAAGCAGTGGCTGCGTGGAGGGACATAGGTGTGAGCGTGTTTCCGGCGGCGCCGTTCCTCGTCGACTTCGGCAGTCCGGAACTCGCGTCGGAGGTTGCCGAGGAAATGCTACTTGAGGCCTCGGCGGCGGGCGCTGAAATCGACTGGGCGGAGCGCGTCGAGGAAGCCTATACGCGAGGGCTTGAAGAGGGCAAAAGATCAGCGGAAGCCGAAACAGTGGTTCTGCTCGATGAGCAGAAGGCGGCTTTGGATCAAAACCTTGCCGCAGCTCGCGAGGCGTGGTGCACGGAACAAGGTCCGCGCCTCGCTGAGCAGGTCGGGATCGCCATCCGCGGCATGGAAGATCGCATCGCCGGGTCTGTCGAACGTGTCCTCAGGCCCTTCTTGGCCCAGGCTGTTCGTGATCAGGCAATAGGCCAGCTGCGTGAGATAGTGAACGATCTCACCGCCACAAATCCCGGTATCACCCTCGAGATCTCAGGTCCTGAAGATCTTCTCAGCGCAATGCGGGCGAGCCTGTCATCGTCCGTCGCCAATGCGTCCTACGTCGTCAATGAGGCATGTGACGTGCAGGTCAGGGCCGGCGCGTCGGTTATTGAGACCCGCATCTCGGCTTGGCTACAAAGCAGCGAGGCGCAAGTCACATGACGGGACCTCAGGGTGAAGGCGAAGAGGACACGAAGCAGCACGAGCTCGTCATCATTCGCCGGCGAAACAACGGCGAGGAGGCGCCGCACAAGGGTGGCGTCTGGAAAATCGCGCACGCCGATTTCATGACGGCGCTCATGGCGTTCTTTCTGGTCATGTGGCTGATAACCGCGACCGACGACAAGACGATCACCGGGGTCGCAAACTACTTCAATCCAATGCGATTGAGCGATGCAACCACGAGGCCAAAGGGCGCCTTCACCATGGAGCCCGGTGACCAGCATGAGGGCGGCGAGAACGGATCGTCAGAATCCGACAAGCGGGCCGGCTCGCGTGCGGGTAAGGGGGCGGACGATAAGAAAAACGCCGAGGCGGCCCTCTTCAGCGATCCGTATGAGGCGCTCGACAAGATCGCATTGGAGGCCGGCAAGGACGGGTTGGCCAAGGCGAATAGAGGAAACAAGCCGGGACAGGGAACGGGGGAAGCGTTCCGTGACCCCTTCGATCCCGATCTACGCTACGACCCCTCGCGGCAAGGTGATGCCTCAGGACACCCCGGCGCGAAGGATGATGCGGGTACGGCGGCAGGAGCGGATAAGAGCGCCAAAAGCGAAAAGAGCGATCCTGTCTCCTCCCAGTCACCGGCCAGTCATGAAGCTGACGCCAAGAGCGCGCCGGACTTGCGGCGACAAATTGAAGAGAGTGTCAAGAAGTCTGGTTTCTCCGCCATACCGGGCATCGATGTTCGCTCGACGGAAGAAGGCCTGCTGGTCACCATCAACGACCAGCCGGGTTTTGAGATGTTTGGCATCGCATCGGCGAGCCCGAAGCCCGAGCTTGTGGTGCTGATGGAGAAGATCGGCAAGATCCTCCTCGGACGCCCTGAGCATATTGTCCTTCGCGGCCATACGGATGGCAGGCAGTTCAGGTCGGAAGATTATGACAATTGGCGGCTTTCGACCGCTCGGGCGCAGATGGCCTACTACATGCTCGTGCGCGGCGGCATTCCCGACGTTCGCATCGATCGGATCGAGGGGCACGCGGATCACGAGCTCAAGATTGTCGACCAGCCGCTGGCAGCCGAAAACCGGCGCATCGAAGTCCTTCTCCTGAGGGGCAAGTCCTGATGCGGGCCCTGGCTCTTTCCCTCCTGCTGCTCTTGGCCACGTCCCCCGCGGTCGCGCAGACCACAAATGGGTCCGACAAGAAGCCTTTTGAGCTCGTGCGCGAACTGCAAATTTTCCAAGACCAAGCGGTTCTGAAGAGCAAGAACGCTCGTGCCCGGCAAACGGATTATGTTGCGAAGGTCGCTGCACAGCTCGCCAATTTCGATGCAAGCGCATGGTCTGACCGGAGGAACGCGCGCGCAGCCGTGATCTATGTACTTAGCGGCGGTGACCCTCGCGTGTTGAGCAAATTGCTGGGTTCTGGCGCTGCGCTCGGTGTCGACGACCAACTCGTCAAAGGCGCATTGGCGTACGGCGAGCGGCGGGACACCGAAGCTACCCAACTCCTCGATGGCGTAGACTTCGAATTGCTCGATCGCAGCGTTGGCGGCCATGTGGCTCTCGTGCGGGCACTGCTCGTGGCACAGAGCGACCCCCGTAAGGCAATTGCTCTACTCGACCGAGCGCGCATCATAGCGCCCGGCACAATCGTCGAGGAGGCGGCGCTGCGGCGTCAGGCAATACTGGCGGCAAAAGTCGGCGACCTCGATGCTTTCGAGGCGCTCTCTTCCCAGTATTTCAGGCGGTTCGCCAGCTCGATTTTCGAGCGAAGCTTCGAGCGCCAATTCGCCAAGGAAGTTGTGTCCAAGGGCTATGCTGCCGACGCAAAGCGCCTTCCAACGTTAGAGAAGCTGCTTCGCGGCCTGTCTGAGATGCAGCGCAGGGAGACCTGTCTTGCAATCGCTGAGGAAGGCATTGCCGTCGCCGACGTGGAGATAGTGCGCTTTGCGGCGCGTCTCGCGGGCATGGATGCAAAGGCGCAGCCTCTCGATGCGATGCGCATGCTCCTGTTCGAGGCGGCCGCCGTGATCGCGACACCCGACCACGAGCAGGGCCGCATGGCGCTCCGTCTGGTCGATAAGTCAAAGCTTGGCGCGCGGGAGGAGGGTTTGCTCTATGCGGCCACCGCCGTTGCCGACGAGATTTCGCGGCCGCCGTCGCTCGCGCCAGGGGCCGAGCAGGCGCAGACGCCGGCAGGCGAGCAGGATAGTTCTGCGAGTTCAAGCGCACTCAACGATGCGCAGGCGGCGATTGCGCGCGTCGACGGGCTCTTAGTCGAGACCTCCAGATGACGACACCGGGAGCAGTTTCAGGCCAGGCAACCACTTCCTCGAAAGCGGGGGTTGGGGCCGTGCGCGACACTGGCGCCAAGAGTGCTCCGGGCGGACAGACCGCTGAAGGAGAAGACGGGTTCGGCGACGTCCTGTCGAAGCTGCAGAACAGCGACTCCGACGAACCCGCGTTGCCCAAGGACCATCCGAGGGCAGGCGAGCGGACCAACGCTCGGCGGCACACCATCGAGGCGCAGCTAGTTCCAGAAGGCAGCCGTGCCGATCCGAACGTCGGTTCTGTGCCCGATGTTTCTGACAACGATCTGCAGCTCCTCAGCGATCCGCAGCTGGACGGAGCGGTGACCGTCCAATCCGATCCGCTAGGTCTCATTGCCACGGTGCCGAATGGCGTGGCCGGTGTCGCCCCACTCAATCTCGTCCCGTCATCGGCCAAGAATGAACCAGGTGCACCCACGCTGTTTTCGTCCCCACCCCAATCAGCAGATCCGACGGCCGCAGCCGGGGAAACCCGGAGCGTGACGTTCCGACAGACTGAGGCGGGGCTACAGCTCCCGGCCGAGGCAACGGCCAAAGGCGAGTTGGGCAATATCGATCATCTCGCAACGGCCAGTGACCCCGCTCTGGCGCGCCTGGCACCCCTCGGCACCGCAAACGACAAGGACAAGTTGGAGCGGGCGCAAAGGAGCCGGACGCCTGTAACGTCGATGGACATTTCCACGCC